>JAKSVA010000099.1 GCA_024408435.1 Bacilli bacterium | reverse complement strand
AAAATATGCCAAAACTCTGTTTTCACTTCCGGATGAACTTGAATTGATAAATCATCACATGCATCAATTAATTTAATGAGAAGCGGGAATTCACCACGATAACCTTTTTTAACAATATTTTTGTTTTTTAAGAACAAATCCTTTAAGGTTTGCGTTTTAGAAATTGGTGAATTCATAGTTTTTAAGCAACTCATAATCCATGCTTCGCCATATTGACTGGTTGGTTGATGAAAAATTTTACTTAGTTTCTTTCCGCCCCAAAGGTTATAAGTTAAGAGCGGCTTTAATTTATAAATCATACAAAAATATTTTATCACTTTCTTAGTGAATTGTTTTAAAGCAATATTTTCTTTATTAACATCCGCTTATCATTTCACTGTTGTTTATCTTATAATAGATGTATGAAAAAATTCCCAAATAAAAACGCAGTTATTCCTAATAAAGTAAATCCATCAGTGTGTTTTGTGAAAAATCTAATTAAAGACCCAAGAATTAAAATCGGCGATTACACTTACTATGATGGTGTAAAGACTACTGAAGATTTTATGAAACACGTTCAGCATTTTTATTCTTTTAGCAAAGATAAACTAATTATTGGTAAATTCTGCCAAATCGCTAGTGGCGTTAACTTTATTATGAATAACGCTAACCATCGAATGAATTGTGTAACAACATATCCTTTTTATATCATGGGTGGTAATGGCAATTGGGGAGGCAATATGGCTCCGCACGAAAGCGAACTACCAAACAAAGGTAATATTGTGATCGGTAATGATGTCTGGATTGGCCAAAACGTAACTATTATGCCAGGTGTTCATATTGGGGATGGTGCGATTATTGGATTAAACGCAACTGTTGCAAAAGATATTCCACCTTATTCAATTGCGGTTGGTAATCCCGCACATGTCGTAAAGAAAAGATTTGATAACGAAATGATTAAATTATTAGAACAATTAAAATGGTGGGATAAACCCATTAACGAAATTGATAAACTTATTCCTCTTTTAACCAACTCAAACTTAAAACAAGTTAAAACAAAATTAAAAAAATTAATTAAGTAATCATTCCCACTCAATCGTTCCGATTGGTTTTGGGGTTATATCATAAACTACTCGATTAACATTCTTTACTTCTTTTAAAATACGGTCAGTAATCTTTTTAAGTAAAGGATAAGGAATCTCTTCAATAGTTGCTTTCATTGCATCTTTTGTGTTCACCGCACGGATTACCGTAACATAACCATATAATCTTTTGCCATTAATCACACCAGTGCTCTTTCCTTCAGGAATGATGGTAAAGTATTGCCATACTTTTTGATCAAGTTTTGCTTTCTTAAATTCATCACGAAGAATATAATCACTATCTTTAAGTGCATTAAGGCGGTCAAGCGTAATAGCGCCTAGGCATCTTACACCTAAGCCAGGACCTGGGAATGGTTGACGATATACCATATCATGAGGAAGACCTAAAGCTAAACCAACTTGACGAACTTCATCTTTAAATAGATATTTAACTGGCTCCACTAATTTAAAATTAAGGTCTTTTGGTAGACCACCAACGTTATGATGAGCTTTGATGCCTTTACTTTCAAGAATGTCAGGGTAAATTGTTCCCTGCGCTAAGAAAGAGACACCTTTAAGTTTCTTTGCTTCGTTTGCGAAAACATCAATAAAGACTTTGCCAATAATCTTTCTTTTCATTTCAGGATCATTAACGCCTTTAAGTTTATTTAAGAACGTCTTACTTGCATCAACATAAATTAAATTAGCTTTTAGATTATGTTTAAACACTTTAATAACTTGTTCTGGTTCACCTTTACGAAGTAAACCATGGTTCACGTGAACGCAAACAAGATTCTTCCCGATTGCTTTAATTAAAAGCGCAGCGACAACGCTAGAATCAACACCACCACTAAGAGCAAGTAATACTTTCTTTTTGCCAACTTGCTTTTGAATTAATTTAACTTGTTCTTTAATAAAAGTATTTGCTAATGCTTTATTAGTAATTCTTTTCATCTTTGGGTTACGAATATCAGCCATAATTTATCTCCTATATTGCAAAATTTAAAACCGCAATTAACATACCAGTGAAATATAAGGCGCTATTTAAACGAAGCACCCATTTATTATCTGGGACTACAAATTTATGGAAAGTGATGTCAAAATCACTAAGCATGAAGATAAACATTCCTAAACCAAATAGGAAGTATGATGGAACA
>JAKSVA010000098.1 GCA_024408435.1 Bacilli bacterium | reverse complement strand
ATAACTCCACCAGCGATAATTAATGATAGCGACAAAGTTGAAAGCGCTAAAACGATATTCATCGATAGTAGTATAACTCATCTCTAATTTAGTTTTTTAAAATAATGCAAAGAAAAATTTGACTAGTTTCACTAGATATGTAAAGATATTATTCGCATATAAAGAGCAGGTAGACACTTCTTGTCTAATGATTGCGAAGCAAGTAACCTAAGCTATAATGGTGAACGCAAATCATCATAGGAGAAAGGAGTCCATCCCTTACTTTATGATGCTAGTCTAAAGGAGGACAAACATATGAGACACACAGGTAGTGACTGGAAACGTTCCCGTCGTTTAGGTTTTTCAACCTTAGAAACTGGGAAGGAAATGAATAAGCGGGCGTATGGCCCTGGCCAACATGGCGCGGATCGTCATAAAAAGCCAAGTGAATATGGCCGCCAATTAATTGAAAAGCAAAAATGCGCTCAATTATATGGCATTAATGAACGCCAATTCCGTCGTTTATTCTTAATCGCGAGAGCGGATGCTGAAGTTACCGGTATCGCTTTCTTACGAATCTTAGAGAGCCGCCTTGATAACTTAGTGTATCGAATGGGCTTTGCGAGAACACGTAAAGCTGCTCGTCAACTTGTTAACCATGGTCACGTTCTCGTGAATGGTAAAAGAGTCGACATTCCAAGTTATCTTTGTTCCGTAAATGATGTAATTAGCATTCGTGAACAATCCCGTAATTTAAAAGTCATTAAAGAATCACTTGAAAGTATGAAGACTAAGTTCCCCACTGTTAACGTTAACGTGGAAAAGTTAGAAGGCACTTATCTTCGTGAACCAGAAAGAAGTGAATTAAGTCGCGAAATTGATGAAAGTCAAATCATTGAATGGTATAACCGCCAATTATAATTTTGTTATATAATGAACTACAATGAAAAAAGTACTCGAGAACATAGTTCTCATTGGTTGCTACGATGAAATAACTTCGAAGTACATCCAAGATATCGTAATGCTAAATTGTAAGCCCATTGTTTTTTATGGGCCAAATGAAAATGAAGATATTAAAATGCCCGTTCCTTATCAGGTTAGGCATTTTTCGTCTAATTACCAAAAAACTTTAGCGATGATCCGCGCTCTACATCCTCGTTTAGTGATAGCGGGAGCGGAAGAATATCTTGGGCTCATTACGCGCCTTCAACACGACCTTCACCTACCTGGTAATTCACCAAAATATATTGATATTTATACTAAAAAGGATGCAATGCATGAAGCATTAAAAAAAGCGGGCGTCCGTTATATTCGTGGCGAAATCGCTAATAGTGAAAAAGAAGCAGTTGAAGTTTACCGTAAATTAAAATGTAAAGAAGTTATTATTAAGCCAACCCATAGTTCATCTTCACAAGGCCTCTACTTATGCCGCAATGAAAAAGAATTGAAAGAACGTGCCCATAACTATTTCACTGAAGGAGTAAAAACCGCTGATCAAGTTTTTAAAACTAATTTATTAATTCAAGAAAGAATTAAAGGCGATGAATATTTTATTAATACTATTACGCGCCATGGTAAACACAAGATTTTACAAATCTGGAAATATGATATTGTTGAAACTAAAGATGGTAATCTCGTTTTCCCATGCATCTATTCAATCAATAAATTGACGCCTGATTTAACACCATTAATTAATTATTGTAAGCAAGCGCTAGACGCTTTACATATTGTTGATGACACAGCACATACTGAATTCTATGTTGATAAAAAAGGCCCAATTATGGTGGAAGTAAATTGTCGAGTTTCGGGTGGGCGTTTAAAAATTGGCTATGATGATGCTATCTTTGGGCATCATGATACCGATCAAATATTAAATGCCCTACTCTTCCCAAATAATTTTAAGAAACGATTAAACGAACCTTATCGTTCTTTCCAGTATGGAATTGTGAAATTTATTGTTTCTCCCCGCGCGTTTAAGGTGAAGTCTTGTCCAGTTTTAGAAATTGTTAAACGCCTAAGAAGTTTTTATTCCACGAATAGTATTCCTCGTCTTTCTGGTCGCTTAGATGAAACAATTTCTTTTAGAACAATGGGTGGCTTTATTCATCTACTTCATCCAGAGCAAAAAGTAATTGAAGAAGATAACCGATTCTTAAGAATGATGGAACAAAAATTCTTCTATCTACTTTTTGAGGACGAAAATCACCAGAACGAAGTTTTAGCAAAACGCGTTGCGAAAGGTGAAACATTAGATAAGATGATTCCTAATATCGTGTCACAAGGTTTAACTATCGTGTTAAACGATAA
>JAKSVA010000097.1 GCA_024408435.1 Bacilli bacterium | reverse complement strand
AATCAGTATCATCAAGATGATAATCTTGACTCTTCTTCTCTTCCTCTTTCTTTTTGAGACGATTAATCGTTAATACTTCTTTAAGACGATTTTGTAATTCTTTCCGGGACATTTGGGTTGTTTCATACAAAGTATCACTACTTCTCTTTCTTTCTTCATACGTTTCAAATTGCATCGTCACAAATGCTTTTTGATCAACCGTTAAGGATTCTTCTTTTGGTGATGCCCGGTATAACATCGTTACTACTCCCGCAACTAAGACAAGGACATAATATGTCGAAGAACGCCAAATTAGTAAGGCTGATGACATATAAATACCTGAGGCCCCACCAACATAGAAAGTATCAAATAAGGAGCCAAAGAATAATTCACTCACACCCGCACCACCAGGAATGGGGAATAAACCAGTAATCATTTGGTGGTAGCTTGACATAAAGCAAGCATCGAAGAAGGCATTAACGGTGAGACCACCAGTCGTACTACTATCAAAGGCTTTTAACGCCATCCCGGCAAACCAAGGAATCGAGAATTTACAAATTAAACCAATCGTTAGTAGAACTAATATTAACAAAGTAACACGAACATTACTCAGTAAACGACGTAATTCAATTTTAAAGTTCTCAACTTGAATTCTTAATGATTCTCTTGATTGGTCAGGATTTTTTAAAATATGAAGGCGAGCAAGTAGACCAATGCCATAATGCATAATGAAATTATGAACCTTATGCGAATAACTCATTACAAGAAGTAGACCAATAATGGAAATATTCACCACAAATCCAATAATCGTTAATGGCGCAAGAGGCAGTTTAAAATACCAACTACCAAAATGACCTTCAATTGAGACGCTAGTCATTAGTCCAGCTTTAAAGATTACTGTCACAATATCAAAGATAATTAACGCGACATGGTAAAGAATAAAGTACATGACAAGTAAACTGGCCGCGTTAGAAATTTGGCTTCCCTGTTTCTTTAAGGTATAAGCTTGCATCACCTGTCCACCTTTGGTGCCAGGAGTAATTCCGCCATAGAAAGTACCAATTAGACTCACCGCCGTTCCTTGGTGAAGATGATATTTACGCGTATATAAACGCATAAAGACCGTAATGACTAAGCCATCAATAAAGATAGCGAAAAACATCACACCAGCGATAATACCAATCCACCGCCAGTCACAATTACTAAACGCTTGTGCGATATCACTTGAATGTCCTCTTAAGGTTAAAAATAGTGAGATAGAAGTAACAGTTAAAACAAGCGTAATATAAATCGCATAGCGACGAATTGCGCTCTTTTTTTTGCTTTTTGGTGCGCTTACTTTAACCGTTTCTTTATCCATATTAAAAGAGATAAAAATAGTTTAGCATATATATTTACTTTGTGGTGACCACTCTTATTTACTTATAGTAATTTTTAAGATTTCGGGGTTACAGTTGATACGTAAGGGGATCATTGCTGAATAACCTAGACCCCGTGAGACATATAATTTAGTGCCATTATCGCCAGTATATTCCCCACCCATATAATCCCCGACTTCTTGTGAGATATCACCAGGAATCCAATTACCAAGTTTAATTTGCCCTCCATGGGTGTGCCCGGCAATTACCATATTAAAACCATAAGTATCAATTAATTTAAAATTCTCGGGGCGGTGCACTAATAAAAGATTAAAATCTTTCGGGTTAATAAGCGGTTTAAATTTTTCATCTAATGTTTTCTTAGTCGCTTCTTCTCGTGCTTTAAAAGAGACACCCCCACCAGTTTTAAATCGAGCGTCTTGTAAACCAAAGAGATGGAAATTACCAATCTTAACATCTTCATCATTTAAATAATTGACACCTTTTTCATCCATTAAAGTTTGTAAGCCATCCCATAAAGGCGCGTATTCTTCGTGATTACCTGTGACAAAGTAACAACCATTCTTACTAATTTCATTACTCACATTAAACAATGCTTCTGCATCATCCAGTGACTTCGTATGCGTGTCAATTAAGTCACCGGTAAAGAAAACATAATCAACCTTACCTTGTTCTTTTAATTTATCAATAATGTTACCATTTTTAAAATTTAGTGACCGGTGATGATAATCACTGATGACTAAATAGGTCATATCTTGACTAACTTTATCGCTCATAAATTTATATTCGATAAAATCCAATTGATCGGAACTCATCCCACAAAAAATAAAACCGATGATGCAACAAACGAACATAAAGTAAGTAAAGATGCGGACAATTCGTTTAAAAATATTCACGATAAATATTATCCTCTAGTTTTCATTTTAAGCAAATTGTAACAAATATTTGTTATGCTTGTTGTTCACAATAGCAGACTTGCCCAGGATTTAATTTATCGCCACTAGCAAAATC
>JAKSVA010000096.1 GCA_024408435.1 Bacilli bacterium | reverse complement strand
ATCGTTATTAACTTGAATAATTACTAAACAAGGAATCGTTTTTAATTTCGCGACTTCTATTTTTAATTCAGTTTTTCTTTTGATTACGTAGTCTTTAATCGTCATAGTGATAACGATTATATAACAAAAAAACTATCATTGATAGTTTTTATTAATAAAAATATATAAAAATTATAAAAGCGAACTTAAAGCTGTTAACGCTTGTATCACTTGTGTTGGTTTATCAGGATCAGGTTCGGGTGCTGGTTGAATGGCGCTAATTAAAATGGCTAAGAAGAAAAACACAATCGCAAAACCGAATGTTAACCAAGTAATGACTTTTTCACTACCTCTTTCTTTGGTCTTAGCAAAAACGTTAAGTCCGCCACCAGTAATCGCACCAGAAGCGCCTTCTGATTTACCACCTTGGAGCAAACTTAAAACAATGATAATTAATGCGATAACAAGAAAGATGTAATCATACCATTTCATAATTATTTCTCGCCCTAATATCTTCGCATAATTAATTAATTATGCAAGTAATTTAATTTTTCTTTGCTAAATCGACATAATAACGAATAATGCCAAAATCAAACTCCGCGAACGGCCCTTTTGAAGTTAAAATGGGAACAATTTCGTTATTTTCAACAACAATCTTAAACCGTTGACGGTTCATCGCTGTTGGTGCACTTAAAGCGGCCTTAACTACGATATCAAGTTTTTCGGGTTTATCGCCTTCATAAGTTAATAATTTATTAATGTTGTGATTAGTGTGCGGCTGACCTTGATTTGCGCCATAACCGAACGCTAACGCGCATTGAATATCAACATCATCACGTAAGAAGATTTTCTTTTTATAGGTCAAACCAACATAACAAGAATTTAAACCTAGTTCGTGAAGTTTAAGTAATACTTCTGCGCTATAATAGCCAGCTTCATTCGCATCAGTGTGATAAAAAATAATAATATTCTTACAACCTTTAATCGAATGACCTAAGATTGATTTAAACGCTTCTAGTTTATCAAAAAAGACCGCAAATTTAGTGCCATGCTCTTGATTGATCTTTTCAATTAAATCAGTGATGATTTGTTTTTTATCATCTTCAATTGCTTTGTCTAAATATTTTCTAACTGAATGTCTTGATTCAAGAAATTTAATTAAGTCTTCCATAAAGTTCTCCTTTAATCTTTGTATTTAATATGAAAATAATCAAGATACTTTTTAAAGATATCTTGCCCGTTTAAACAAGTATCAATTAAATAACCTTTCTCATGGTTATATTCTTTTAAGCCACGATAATAAAAATGCTTATATTGATCAGTAATCAAAATTGGAACAATATTATGTTTTAAACATTCTTTTAACATAATTAGTCTACCGACTCGACCATTCCCGTCTTGAAACGGATGAATTGATTCAAAGCGTTTATGAAAATCAATAATATCATAAACCGTAATATTTTCTTTTTCATTATATTCTTTAAGAAGTCTAGCCATTTCATAAGAAACACGTGCAGGAGGAATAGTATCAACGCCTCCGACTACATTCTCGAGTTTTTTGTATGCGCCGACATTGAAATCAGGATTCATTGCATCAATCGTATTAACCTTTAAGACAAAATGTAATTGTTTAATAAAGGCTTCGCTTAACTTGTAATTAGCAGCATCAATAACCAAATCGATACAACGAAAATGATTAACAGTTTCAATAACATCATTAACTAGCGGACTTCCTTTTTTTTCAAAAGAAATAGTGTGTGTTTCAAAAATATATCTTGTTTGCTCATGCGTTAATTTAGAACCTTCAATGTGATTTGAATTATAAGTCATTTCAATCTGTAATGTGTGGTAGATACGCCCAGGTAGTTTAGTCGCTTTTTCTTCCTTTAATATTTCTAACAAATTCTTAACTTTATTTGTATGTCTAATTTGTCTTTCTGGTTTTTTAACATTTTCTGGAATTAACCAAATCCTCTCGCCTTGAATCGCTCCGGGCACACGACCTAAAATACAGTAGTTACGAACACTTCTTTCTGATACATTCCATTTTTTGGCCATTTGCCGACTAGTTAAATATTTCATATTTAAACAACAATATTATAACAAACAACGGCAAAATATACAAGATTTTCTTTACTTGTTTTTTGTTTATATTTTGCCGTTAAATTATTCGTTATCCGCTCGTAATTCTAATAAAATATCACGTAATTCCGCTGCGCGTTCAAAGTTATATTCTTTCGCCGCTTGACGCATCTCTTTTTCAATTTCTCGCATTTGCGCAGTTAATTCAGATTTACTCTTCTTGCCTTTCTTCGTAAACTTATTTAAATCACTTTCTTTATTAGAAATTGGTAGGCGAATTTCTTTAATGATGGTTTCCGGAACAATCCCATTTTTCTTATTATAGGCTTCTTGGATATTGCGCCGACGATTCGTTTCAGTAATTGCTTCTTTCATACTATCGGTCATATGATCAGCGTACATAATCACTTGTCCATG
>JAKSVA010000095.1 GCA_024408435.1 Bacilli bacterium | reverse complement strand
AACATTCACTTTAATAAAAAATAATTATTGTTATAATAATTATCATATGGCTTTAAAGGCAGGCATTGTTGGTCTTCCAAACGTTGGTAAATCTACCCTTTTTAATGCAATTACTAATTCGCGTGTTGAAGCGGCTAATTACCCATTTGCGACAATTAATCCTAATACTGGTGTTGTTGTGGTACCGGATAAACGTTTGGATTTTTTATCCAATGCTTTTAAACCAAAAAAAACAATTTATGCAACCTTTGAATTTTATGATATTGCCGGTTTAGTAAAAGGTGCTAGTAAAGGTGAAGGATTAGGGAATCAATTTTTAGCACATATTCGTGAATGTGATGCAATTGTAGAAGTGGTTCGTTGTTTTGATAATGCTGATATTATCCATGTCGAAGGTAGTGTCGATCCTAAACGTGATATTGAAACGATTAATCTTGAACTCGCTCTCGCCGATTTAGATACAGTTAATAAAAGAATTGGGAAAGTTGAAACCAAAGCGAGAACTAGTAAAGATAAAGAATCAATTTTTGAATTCAATACTTTAAAAAAAGTTAGTGATGCTTTAACGCAAGGTGAGAGTATTAGAAATTTAACTTATAGCGAAGATGAATTTAATTATTTGTTTAAAGAGATTCATCTCTTATCACTAAAACCAATCATTTATGTCGCTAATGTTAGTGAGAATGATTATGCCAATTTAGCAAATTCTAATTATTTAAAAATTGTTCAAGAAATTGCTAGTAAAGAAAATTCTGGTGTCATACCTATTTCTTGTGAAATTGAGTTTCAAATTTCAACATTGCCGCTTAATGAAAGAGGCGAATTCTTAGATTCATTGAAACAAACTGAATCAGGCTTGGATAAGTTAGTTAAAGCGTGTTACAAGTTACTTAATCTATCTACTTTCTTTACGGTTGGCGAAGATGAATGTCGTGCTTGGACATTTAAAAATGGAATGCTAGCGCCTGATTGCGCTGGCATTATTCATACTGATTTTAAAAAAGGATTTATTAAAGCTGAAGTTTATTCTTACGAAGACTTTGAAAAACTCGGAAGTGAGCAAGCAATTAAAGAAAGTGGTAAACTACGCATAGAAGGAAAGGAGTATGTTTTTAAAGATGGCGACATTGTCTTCTTTAAATTTAATGTTTAATTATGTACCGAATTGGTTTTAGTAAAGATATTCATAAATTAGTTAAAGGGCGTAAACTAATTTTAGCTGGCATTAATATTCCTTTTATTAAAGGTGCACTTGCGCATAGTGATGGTGATGTCGTAATGCACGCAATTGCTGAAGCAATGCTTGGTGCAGCGGCTCTTGGTGACTTAGGCAAGTTTTATCCGACAAATGATAAAAAATATTTAAATGCGCCAAGTCGAATTATCTTATCTGATGCCAATAAGCGAATTAAAAAATTAGGCTATAAGATTGTTAACATTGATGTGAGTGTTGAAATTGAAAAACCGAAACTTGCTCCTTATGTAAATAAGATGAGAAGCAATTTAACGAAAATTTTAAAAATTAAATTAGATCAAATAAGTATCAAAGCAAATACTAACGAGGGGCTATGCGCTACTGGCAAAGGAGAAGCAGTTATCGCGTACGCGATTGTTTTACTAAATAAATAATATGGCAATTGAAATAACTTTAAAAAACGAAATCAGTAAAGCTCTTAAAAAACTTGGTGTTAATTTTGATGCTACTAATATCACAATTGATCATTCAAAGGATGCTAGCCATGGTGATTATGCTTCAAATATTGCTTTTAAAGTTAATAAAGATTTAGGGCCAACGCCAATTGATACAGCTAATAAAATAGTTGATGCACTTGATTTATCTATTTTTAAAAAAGTTGAAGTAGCTAAGCCAGGTTTTATTAATTTCTTCCTTAAAAACGATTTGGTAACATCAGTCATTAGTGAAATTGTTAAGCAAGATAAAAAATACGGTGAGAGCCCAAAAAACAATAAAAGAGTTAATATCGAATTTGTCAGCGCAAATCCAACTGGTAATCTTCATGTTGGGCATGCTCGTTGTGCAGCGTATGGTGATTCTTTAGCGCGTATCATGTCATTTGCGGGTTATGATGTTACTCGTGAATATTATGTTAATGATGCCGGTAATCAAATTAAAAACTTAGGGGAATCTATATATCAGAGATATATAGAATTATTTGGAAAAACACCTAAATTTCCCGAAGATGGTTATTTGGGCGAAGATGTTATTAATGTTGCAAAATATTTTAAGAAAAAATATCAAGATACTTTGCTTGAGCATAATGACAAAAATCTCAATTTGATGATAGAAGAAGGAAAGAAAATTGAGTTAGATAATATTAAAAAAGACTTAGATAATTTTCGCATTAAATTTGATGTTTATTCATATGAAACGGCAATTCGCAAAAGCGGGGGAATTGAAAAAGCTTTAAAAGAATTAGCGCCTCACATTTACGATGAGCGTGGGGCGAAAATTTTAAAGACAAGTGAATATCTTGATGATAAAGATCG
>JAKSVA010000094.1 GCA_024408435.1 Bacilli bacterium | reverse complement strand
TCTTAATTACTTAAGAATTTCGCTAACGGTACCCGCACCAACGGTACGACCACCTTCACGGATGGAGAACTTGGTTCCCTTTTCAATCGCGATTGGGTGAATTAATTCAACGGTTAATTCAACGTTATCGCCTGGCATAACCATCTTCACATCACCTGGAAGAGTAATCACACCAGTAATGTCAGTCGTACGGAAATAGAATTGAGGACGATAGTTACTTAAGAAAGCTGTATGACGTCCACCTTCTTCTTTCTTTAAGACATAAACAGTCGCGGTGAATTTTTGGTGAGGAACAATGCTACCTGGTTTCGCTAAGACTTGACCACGGATGACTTGATCACGGTTAATACCTCTAAGAAGGGCACCAACGTTATCGCCGCACTCCGCATAGTCGAGTGTCTTACGGAACATTTCTAGACCGGTAATAACAGTCTTTTGAGTTGGTTTAATACCAACGATTTCCATTTCTTCGTTAAGTGTGCATTTGCCGCGTTCTACACGACCAGTGACGACAGTACCACGACCAGAAATGGTCATGACGTCTTCGATTGGAAGTAAGAATGGCTTATCAATGACACGCACTGGATCAGGGATGTAGGTATCGACCGCATCTAAGAGTGCTTCGATTTGCTTGCCCGCTTCCGCATCACCATCTAGCGCTTTACGTGCTGAGCCACGGATGACTGGCACTTTATCGCCTGGGAAACCATAGGAAGTAAGTAAATCACGAACTTCCATTTCGACTAAGTCGAGTAATTCTTTATCATCGACTAAGTCAACTTTGTTGATGAATACAACAATGTAAGGAACACCAACTTGACGTGCAAGTAAGATGTGTTCACGTGTTTGTGGCATGACACCATCAGTACCCGCAACAACAAGAATCGCGCCATCCATTTGGGCGGCACCAGTAATCATGTTCTTAACGTAGTCAGCGTGCCCCGGGCAGTCAACGTGAGCGTAGTGACGCTTGGCAGTTGAATACTCGATGTGAGCTGTGTTAATGGTAATACCACGTTCCTTCTCTTCAGGAGCGGCGTCAATTTCATTATATGCCTTTGCAACCGCGCCACCTTTACCAGAAAGAACTTTAGTAATAGCCGCAGTTAAGGTCGTTTTACCATGGTCAACGTGGCCAATTGTACCGATGTTAACATGGACTTTACTTCTGTCAAATTTTTCTTTTGCCATAATTTAATCTCCTTTTTCAAAACAGAATTTCTAAATTCGTAGCGTGAATAATAATATAGCAAGAGTTGATAAAATGCAAACTTTTTTCATTTTCTAATTACGCGTGCGCGAGAATTTGGTAAAATGTTACTATGAAAATTAATTACAAAAAATATGATGCAGTTGTTATCGGCGCTGGTTGTGCCGGAGCAACAATCGCTAATCGTCTAGCGAATACAAACAAGCGTGTACTTGTGATTGATAAGCGCCCACACATTGCAGGAAATGCTTATGACTATTTTGATCAAGACAAAATTATCATTCATCAATATGGCCCCCACATCTTTCACACTAATTATCAGGAAGTATTCAATTTTCTTAAGAAATTTAGCCCGTTTTTTAAGTATGAACATCGTGTTTTAGGCAATCTAGATAATAAACTTGTGCCAGTTCCATTTAACTTTAAATCCCTAGAATTAACGCATCCAAAAAAGGAAGCTAGCCAAATCAAAAAACTCTTACTTAAATACTTTAAGGGACAAACAAGAGTATCAATTTTTGAATTATTAAATCATAAGGATCCAACAATTAAAAAATTTGGCCAATTTGTGTTTGATAAAGTTTTTGCCTATTACACCGCTAAACAATGGAACATTAAAATCAAAGATATTGATAAATCCGTAATTAACCGAGTTCCAGTTGTACTTGGCTATCAAGACACTTATTTTGGTGATAAATATCAATTTATGCCATCACATGGTTATACCTATATGTTTAAAAATATGCTTAGACACAAAAATATTACGGTTAAACTAAGCACCAATATTACAAAACACATTAAATTTAAAAACAAAAAGATTTATCTTGATGGTGAACTCTACCAAGGAAAATTTATTTATACTGGCGCGATTGATGAATTATTCAATTATCAATTTGGTGTTTTACCATATCGTTCACTTGATATTAAATTAAGCAAAATTAAGAAAACTTATTACCAAAAAGCTGCAACAGTTAATTACTTAACTAGTGAAAAATTTACCCGGATTAGTGAATATAAATATTTCTTAAAGCAAAACATTAAAGGAAAAACTGTCATCGCTAAAGAATATTCAAAAGCCTATAGTTTAAAAGGAAAAACTGATCCTTATTATCCAATTAACAACACCAAAAATAATGCAATGTATCTCAAATACAAAAAATTAGCGGATACTTATCATATCTATTTATCAGGGCGTCTCGCTGAATACAAATATTACAATATGGATTTAGCAATTCTTAATGCTCTTCAATTAGTGAAAAAAATAAAATAAAAAGCGAGATTTCTCTCGCTCACTTTTTTCTTCTTCCCCGCACTCTACATCAGCAATCAACGCTGACATAGGTTTTATTTGCGGTCTCTTTCGCCACCGTTTTTGTTAATCGATCGTAGTCATCGATGGTAACTTATCCGTGCTACCAGATAGGATCATGCGCCGTTTTTTATTCGCTGGCTCATTCGCGACTTGATTATGTATG
>JAKSVA010000093.1 GCA_024408435.1 Bacilli bacterium | reverse complement strand
ATTCAACGAAGCGCAGATGTGACTTATCGTTTATATGATTTTAACCGGGTTGATAAAAATGGTAAAAAGCGTGAACTTCATATTGATCAAGCTCTAAAAGTTATTAATTACCAAAAATTAGTGATTAAAAAAAATAAAAATCAGCATCAATTAACTAAATGCCCGTACTTCACGGTTTATCAAGAAACTATTAATAAAAATAAAACTTTTATAGCTGATGATACTTCTTTTCACGCTTTAACTATCTTATCAGGAAAAGGAACGATTAAGAGTAAGAAACAAGAAATGCCATTAAAACCATTTGATACTATTTTTGTCCCCGCTAGCGAAGGGAAATACCAACTCCAAGGTAAGCTTAAATTAATTAGAGTTACTTTATAAGTAAATATTATTTAACTTCTTCAACCGCGAAGTTCATTACTTTAGCAAGTTTTTTAATTTGTTCAACATAGTTACCAAACACAACTGCTTGGTGATGGCCGTATATGCCATCGGCTAAAGCGTGACGATATGCACGTGGATTGCAATCAAGTTTTAAATAAATAGCGGGGGAACATTCGTCTTCTTTAAATGCACAAGCTTTAATGACGCCATGCGCGACAATCATTTTATCCCCTTTTCGATTAAAGCGACCAATCGTAACGTCTTGTGTTGATAATTTACCCATATTCACTTGTACTTTTGTACCCCAACCTTCGTGAGTAAAAGTCCAAAGTTCGTAGGGCGAATCTTTACTACTAAAGCCATTCATTTTTAAACCGGGCACAGAGTGACGAATTTCTAATAGTTCTTCGTTATAGCTATCTTTACCATAAACAATCTTTGTCATATGTAAATCTTTGGTTAAACTTTCACCTTTAAGGAGTAATTGTGGGTTACCCATATAAACAGATTTCTCCGCTAGATACATAAACACCATTGTCGACATTAAAACATTAAGATCTTCTTCACAAGCCGTAGGGCAACCTTGGTCTTTTAATAAAGTATGAGCTAAACAAGGTGTACATCTGAGGCGCGCTGGAAAACGTGAAGCGCACATTTCTTTACATGGTGCAGTAAAGGCGTTACATTCATATTTATCCATTAATTTCTTTACTGCTAAATAAAATTTAACATCGCTTTTTAACCAAGGTAATTTTGTTAAATTTTTACTAGCGTTCTTACTAATCTTCTTACTAATTTCGTTAATGACTTTTTCATCATTGATTTCTTCTTGCATTACTTTAAAGATATGCGTAAAAGAAAGACGCACATTATCCATTCCATAACGAGAGAATAAACCATATGTATGATAATTACTTGTGTTAACACTTACGGGATATTGATAAGGCGAAACAAACATTAATAATTTAGTATTTTTAACCGCTTTTTTCACCCAAAGGTTATGGCATAATTCATTAAATTCAGGAATATCATGCGCCATATAGGCTTCATGACCTTCATCACGAAGGAACGCCACTAAATCAATCGGGGTTGGGGCTTTATTAATCATGCAAATTGGTTTATTGAGTTTTTCAATCCCTGGAACACGATATGTTAATAAAAATAAATCAACTTCTTCAATATTTTGTTGGAGTTTTTTAAATTCTTTTTCAAGTACATAGAATGATTCATCATATTCCACACAAATAGGTTCTAAAATTCTCACATGTCCTTTAACTTCTTTTTTTAGACGGGCATATAGTTTTTTAGCGTTATCACTTGCTTCTTTTACTTCGTATTTTGGATCAAGTTCTTTTGGTAGACCAGTTCGACATGGTCCTTCCCAAGCGCCAGTATGAATAACACTTGCAATAACAGGACGTACGTTTAAAACAACATTCATTCCACTTTTCATAATTAACAATTATTAACTATCTTCATAAGTGAATTCAGTAATTACTTTTAGCTTAACAATATTTTCTGAATCCATATAGCCGTAGCCAATTTTAAAGCCGATACCACGATAGAAACCATATCTATTATGGACATGAATAATCGTGCATTTAAATTTATAACTATCGACTTCTAATTCCTCTATAGTGTGCGTAACAGTTAATTCTTTATTGTTGATTTTGTATGAATCGTTTTCACTATAACCAAAATATTCATCATCGAAATGGTCAGAGGTTAATGGATGTATTAATAGAGGTTCATAAACAATAATACTTTTACCAATTAATTTATTTTGATCGCTGCCCGGGAAATAAACAACATTTTTAAATTGAGGAATAATTTTTGCGAGTATTCCATCTTTTCCGCGAGTCTCCTTAGTTCCTCCCATAAGTTTTTCTACTACACCCATTGCTTTATCACCGACTGTAGCATGGTAGTCCCAAGTGAAAGTGGCAATAGCATACCATGGATCGTCAAAGATTTCTGTGTAATTAGTTCTTACCCATTCCTTTGCGCGCTCATAAGTAACTGCGTTACTGCATGATTCAAACGTTAAGGGAAGGAGAGCGATGAGACCAACTAATAATTTTCTACACTTCATAATACACTTCCATTAATTACTTTCTGCCGCCTTAAGTTTAGCTTTTGGATCATGAGCTTCAATTTTTTTCTTTTCAGCAGTTGCCAACATAATTTCTTTTTCATCTTGAATTTCTTCAAGGCGGCTCTTATCAATTGGATACCAGAAGGTGAAGAGGATTGCTCCGATTGCGTTAGTAATAACAACGATGCTCATAGCAATAAACCAAAGTGATGTCTTTTGTTGTAAATCAAGCGCAGCGCCACC
>JAKSVA010000092.1 GCA_024408435.1 Bacilli bacterium | reverse complement strand
GATTCAATTAAAACTTTATTAACCGAATTAGGTTTAATCGCTAAGTTTAACGCCACTAAAAGTCCATCACACAAAAAGAGCAAGACGGTAAAGAAAAATAAATTTGACCGTCCAGCAAAACCAAAAGTAAAAAAGGTTAAACCAGCACCCGCGCCGAAGAAAGCGGAAGCGCCAAAAGAAGCAAAGCCAGCGGAAGCACCAAAAGCTGAAGCAAAACCAGCGGAGCAACCAAAGGTTGAAAACAAGGAGAATAAATAATTATGGACTATCAAGCAATTATTCATAGTTTTATCGATACCATTGTCACAAAGCCAGAAGCCGTGGAAATTGATATCAAAGAAGAAGAAAGAGATATTACTATCTTTATCTATGCGGATAACGAAAATGTTTCTCGTTTAATTGGTAAACATGGCGTTATCGCTAATGCTTTACGTGAAGCAATTAACATTGCTGGTAAAGAAGATAACAAATTTGTCCATCTTCATTTTGAAGATATCGCCAAGAAAAATGCTAACCCCACTACTACTAGTGAAGTTAAGTAATGGAATATCTTTTACTCGGCAAAATAAATAAACCACACGGTCTAAAAGGCGAAGTTAAAATCTTTTCTCAAACCGATTTTGCGAAACTTCGTTATCAACCTGGCCATGTGGTTTTTCTTTTTACTGATAATCAATATGTGCCACTAGCAGTTCATAGCTATTATCACTACAAAGATTACGATGTCGTTAGTTTTGAAGATCATCTTGATATTTCTTTAACTAACGATTTACTCGGAAAAAATGTTTATATCAAGAAAATTGACGCAAGTTTACCAAAGAATCATTATCATTATTGCGATTTAGTTAATCTAAAGATTATTAACAATCACCAAGTAATTGGTAAAGTAGTTAGTGTCATTCACGCACCAGCGAATGATATCCTCCGTTGTCTAAGTAATGAAAAGAAAACATTTGATATTCCGTTTGTCGATGAATTCATTCAAGAAGTGAATTTAAGTAAACAAGAAATTAAGGTAAAATTAATTGACGGAATTTTATGAAAATTACGATTTACACTTTATTTCCAAAAATGTTTGATGGCTTTTTAACTAATTCAATTATTAAACGAGCGATTAGCAAAAAAGTTGTCCAAATTAAAATTGTGAATATTCGTGATTACACAAAAGATAAGTATGGACGAGTCGATACTCCCCCTGTTTCTGGTGGCGCTGGTTTAATTATGAAATGTCAACCAATTGTTGATGCGATTAAAAATAATAATGGTTATAAAATTCTTTTATCCCCACGCGGTAAAACTTTTAATGAAGACAAAGCGAAAGCCTTGGCGAAGAAAAAAGAAATCGCGCTTATTTGTGGTCACTACGAAGGCGTTGATGAACGAGTAAATAAATATGTTGATGAATTAGTTTCTATTGGTGATTACGTCCTCACTGGTGGCGAGATTGCTAGTATGGCCATCGCTGATAGCGTGATTCGTTTACTTAAAGGGGCGATTACTAACACCTCATTAGATAATGAATCATTTAATGATAATCTACTAGAATATCCACAATACACTGAACCTTATAACTATAAAGGCGCGAAAGTACCTGATGTGCTTTATAGCGGCAATCATAAAGTCATTGATCGTTATAATCGTAAGATGCAATTAAAATTAACCAAAAAATATCGCCCTGATTTATTTAGGAAAATAAAATTAAGTAAAGAAGATTTAAGACTATTAAACGAAGATGAATACACAAAACTTGAATTAGCCGCGATTAAAAAAGGTAAGAAGTATATTCCTCATTAATAATTATTTAAGAAAGAAATCGACAATTTCTTTTAAAATCTTTTCATCGATTTCATTAACAAGAGAATAATCTAAATGCGCAAAATCGATTGGCGCACTCCGTGGGAAAGAAATTTCTTTGGTGAAATATTGTTCCGCTCTATCACTTAAATATAAGAAGTGCTTACGGTTCGGATAATAATTAATTACTACATTATCAAATTGATATTTATTTTTAGTTTTTTGATATTGCCGATATGAATAAGCTGGTTTAATAATTTCATCAGCCCCACCACAAAAAATCATCACATCAGCACTCGTATATTTAAGTGCACCTACAACACTATAAGTCGATTCATGGCCGAACTTAAATAAGTTTAATAAATAAATTAAAGGTGCGAAAACCTTTAAACCACTCGCTGTCGAATAAGTAACATCAACATTAGAGTTAAAAGGTGATAAGGCCGCAACTTTTTTAATCGCGACATCATCATGAAATAAACTTGTTATGGCAACATGCGCGCCCCAAGAATGACCTAGAGTAAACAAAGGATATTGATTAAGTTCAGGATTATTTTTCACAAAATCAATAATGCGTTTATTATCTTTATCACCATGAGCGAAACCTTTCATATTTTTACCTTCGCTAGTCATATTGCCATACATATCAAAAGCCACCACGATAAAATTAGCTTTAGCGAAATAATTAATCACATTTAAATAATTAACATAACCACTAAGAAAGCCATGATAAAAAATAATAACACCATGATGTTTCACTTTGTTCTTATAGAAAAAGACCCCGCCATTAAGTTTTACCTTGTAAACACTTTGCACACTCACATCTTTCTTAATTAATCCAGGATAATCATTTAAAGTTAAAAACTTATAGCGAGAATCGCCATCATTTCTTACCTTAAAGATTCGATAAAAAAAATGATTGATAAGTAATAATAAAATAAGAACTAG
>JAKSVA010000091.1 GCA_024408435.1 Bacilli bacterium | reverse complement strand
ACCACGAACGGATCCTTACCATGGATCTGTTATACCACTTAACTATGGGGGCGCAATTAAGTATTATACTTATTTACTTTAAGATTTCTACAAATAAATCGTAAACAAAGGCATCTTTAACTTTTAACTTATAATATTTGCCGACTTCTAAATCAAATGGCGCATCAGTGAAAACACTACCATCTGTGTCGTCTGGTGAATTATATTTAGTTAAAAATTGTTGATAACCACTACTAGGGTCAAGACCAATATATAATCCTTCAATAATCTCACCAACATGGCTTTGATTCTTTTTTAAAGAAATCTTCTTTTGCGCTTTCATTAAAATATCTAAACGCTGTTTCTTAGTTTTTTCATTAACTTGTTTTGGAAGAGAATAAGCTTTTGTCTTAGCTTCACGCGAATAAGTAAACGCCCCAAGATGATCGAATTTAAATTCATTAACAAAATTAATTAAATTCTTAAATGCTTTCTCATTTTCCCCGGGGAATCCCACCATCATGGTCGTACGAAAAATGGCATGAGGTACTTCACGTTTAATCTTATTAAGGATTGTTAAAGTTTGTTTATGTGAACCTTTTCGATTCATTGCTTTTAAAATCGTCTCATCCGCATGTTGAAGAGGAATATCAAAATACGGATAAAACTTTTTACTTGTTTTCATAAACTTAATAAAGTCATCAGTGATTTCGTTTGGGTATAAATAAAGAAGGCGGTAATGTTTAATTCCATCTACTTTATCTAATTCTTTTAATAACTTTGTTAAATTAGTTTTATCTTTTAAATCCGTACCATAATAAGATACATCTTGAGCGATAACACTAATTTCGGTAATTCCTCGTTTCGCTAACAAGTTAGCTTCTTTAACTATTTCATCAATGGGGCGCGAATGATATCTTCCGCGAATGTAAGGAATAGCGCAAAAGCTACAAAAATTATTACAACCTTCAGCAATTCTTAGATAAGCAAAATTCGCGCTAGTGATTAAATAACGATTAAGTGGATTAAGATGATAATCTTTTTTATCTTTTAGATAAGAAGACACTAATTGAGAGAAATTATGATACTTAGAGAAAGGAATGATTACATCAATCTCGGGATAATCTTTTTTTAATTCTTTCGCATATATTTCCGCTAAGCAACCAGTCACAATAATTTTCTTTCGATATTGCATCATCTCTAAAATCG
The DNA here is from genome assembly GCA_024408435.1 of Bacilli bacterium. Taxonomy (GTDB): domain Bacteria; phylum Bacillota_I; class Bacilli_A; order RFN20; family CAG-826; genus UB1719. The sequence goes on along the minus strand of JAKSVA010000091.1, from coordinate 1,639 downwards.
CATTGAGCGATTCTTCTTGTGCGGATTCAATAAACGCGCATGTATTAACGATAATGATATCTGCTTCCCGTGGATTACTCGTAAATAAATAGCCCGCTTTCTTAAAAGCCCCTAATATCATTTCACTATCAACGAGGTTTTTTGCGCAGCCAAGAGAGAGGATGCCGACCTTCATGCGCTTCTCCCACTTTCCGTGGCTAGTTTAACGAGTTTGGCCTCATTTTTCATTAATTGTGTGTAATCAGAAAGGCGGAAGGTCCAGTTGTATTTATATTTTGATCCAGGAATATTAATGCGACCATATTTCCCTAAACGAAGAATATCAGAGATAGCAAGAATTACTGTCTCCGCTGGTTGACTAACAACATATTTAAATAAATTAGTCATTACATGATGATGACCATATGTTTCATCGAGATGACGATAAACTGCCCAACGAGTTTCTTCATCTAACTCTTCAAGCCAACTCATTCCGGTTGAAGAATCATGAGTGGAAATATAAATAATTGAATTGTCACGTTTACAAACGTAAGGCAGACCACTATGACGTAATTCTTCATCAACAAAGGTGAATTGAATTACTTGCATCCCTGGTAAATTATAATGATCACGTAAGTGGTATACCTCTTCCCGCATCTCGCCTAAATCTTCCGCAATTAGTTGAACCTCAGGAGCAACCGAATATAAATAATCAAAGAACTCATAGCCCGGTGCTTCTTTCCATTCCCCAATACGTGCAGTTTCAGCACCATTAGGAATCATGTAATAAGTATCAAAAGCCCGGAAGTGATCAAGACGAACAACATCATAAATTTCGCTGGCGTTAATAATTCGCTCGAGAACAAAATTAAATTTGTTTTCTCGTAAATAATCCCAATCATAGATTGGATTACCCCATAGTTGTCCATCTTGACTGTAATAATCTGGGGGGACACCTGCCACCGCAATTGGATTATTCTTTTCATCGAGATAAAAAGCATCACGGTTAAAGAACACATCCGCGCTATCAAAACCAACATAGAAAGGTAAATCACCAATAATCGTGATGCCTTTTAGTTTGGCGTAAGTATGGAGATCTTCCCACTGTTTAAAAAGGATATATTGTTTAAATATTTCACGATTAATATCGATTTCGTATTCATGCTCTTGGAAAGATTGTTTTTCCCAATGGTTCCAAGTAGGACTACCATTTATTCTTCGCAAAACTTTATATTGAGCGTATTGATAGATTCTTGGATAATCAGCTCGTATCTTAATAAATGTCTCTTGTGCATTTGGTAATTTAGTAAAATTATTGAAAGCAATATTAAAATAAAAATTTTTATATCGACGAACTTTAATATAGTTTACACGTTTTGATTTAGCGGAGAAAATTTTAAAGTCAGTGATAAGTCCACGTTTTTTTAAATCAGGTAAGGATACATAAATTTCATCTAACGCAAAACTTGATAAAGACGTGTAAGGTGAACCATAAATATCCGTAGGATTAAGTGGTAAGATTTGCCAACATGAATATTTAATTCTTGCTAAAAAATCAATAAATTGATAAGTTGACTCACTAAAATCGCCAATTCCATATTGATTAGGTAGACTAAATAATGGCGCAAGGATTCCAATTCTTTTCATACTTTTATAATAA
>JAKSVA010000090.1 GCA_024408435.1 Bacilli bacterium | reverse complement strand
TTGATGAAATTGACGCTTTTCCATTTAAAGATAATCGTTTGTTAATTAATTTATTCAAGAAAGCCGTTAAGGGCTCCTATATCTTAATGAGTGCAACCCCGCCAAAAGATATTGTGACTGATTTTAAAAATAATCATTTGCCAATTCTTGCTCTTCATACGAGATATCATCGCCACCCTCTACCAGAACCAATTAATGTTATTCGGATTGGCTATTTAAAAATTCTTTATTTAATCAAGATGATTAAACGTTACCAAAAATTTAAAAAACCTGTCTTAGTGTTCGCGCCGACTATCGCCGAAGCCGAAGAAGTATTTTGTTTATTAAAAATCTTTTTAAAGCGTGGTAATTTTGTGCACTCAAAATGTCTTAACCGTAAAGAAATTATTACTGATTTTAAAAAACATAAATATGACTATTTACTTACTACTTCTGTTTTAGAAAGAGGCGTTACGATTAAAGATGTTCAAGTAATTATTTATCATGCGGATGATTCGATGTATCAAAGTGGTGTATTAATTCAAATTGCCGGTCGCGTTGGGCGAAAAATTGATGCCCCAACTGGTGATGTCATCTTTTTAGCCAACAAAGTCACGAGTAGTATGAAGGAGGCCATCAATGCCATCAAGCTTGATAACACCTATCTTACGCGATAAGAAGAAATATTGTTTAATCTGCTTTAATGAAATGAAAATAAATAATTTTCATACGTTATTTCATAAAGATATTAATATTTGTGAAAAATGTTTTTCTTTACTCGGCCCAATCAGAAAAAGTGTAAAAGTTGATGGTGTGAAAGGTGAATATTTATTTACTTATTCCGATTTAATGAAAGAAAAAATCTATACCTTAAAAGGGTGTGGCGATATTGAGTTAGCGAAAGCTTTTCTTAATTATTTTAAAGATGAATTAATAAGCCGATATCGTGGTTATTTAATCATTCCCGCACCAAGTGAAACTAGTAGTGATCAAGAACGTGGCTTTAATCACGTTATGGAAATATTTCGTGTTTTAAATTTATCGTTTCTTCCTTTAATCAAAAAGAAAGTTAATTATAAACAATCCGACTTAAGTAAAGAAGAACGAGCACAAGTGATTAATAAATTAAGTATCAGTAATTTAGAAAAAATCCACGCAAAGAAAATTTTATTTGTCGATGACATTTCCACTAGCGGCGCGACACTTAAAGCATGTTTAAGTTTAATTAAAAAAGGACAACCAAAAAAGTTACACTTCGTAATTGTCGCTAAAGTTATTGATACGCATAAATAATAAATTATTTTTTTCAATAAAAATAATTACAAGTGATATGATATTAATGCGATTTATGAAGAAAGTAGCAGTTAAAAATAATCATCCAGCCATGAGCGAAAAGAAAAAGAATGTTCTGATTATTTCTGGCGCAATTCTTTTTGTTATTTTTATGGTATTAATGGCGTTTCTTACTTATTTTTTAAAAAGTTATTGTGCAACGAGTGAAGCAAAACAATTTTTAAAATCGGATGATGATGTAAGCGTTGTTAATGAGAATGATTATTATACTTTTTCGCCAAAGAAGGTTGAGCGTGGTCTTGTTTTTTATCAAGGGATGAAAGTAGAAAATATTGCCTACGCCCCACTCATGTATCATTTTGCGAAGGACACTAATACTTTTTGTGCGTTAATTAATGCGCCGTTGAATTTCCCACTTTTTAATATTAATGGCGCACATCAACCAATCAGCAAACATTCCGAAATTAAAAATTGGTATGTTGCTGGTCATTCATTAGGTGGAACAATTGCTAGTATTTACGCTAGTAAACATTTATCCGAATTAAAGGGCCTTATTATGTTAGGCGCATATACCAATGCTAATTTAAGCGAAGCGCATTTAAAAGTCGCGGAGATTTATGGTGATCAAGACGGAGTGATGAATCGCGCTAGTTATGAGAAAAGTCAAGCTATCTTACCTAGCGATAAAATGGAACATATAATCATTGACGGTAATCATTCTGGCTTTGGAATGTATGGCGAACAATACCGCGATGGCATAGCAAAAATTAGTAAAATTGATCAAATCAAAGAAACCGTTAATTTTTGTCAGGAATTTTTCACGAAGAGTGAATAATATTCATAATTAAAATTGACACACTCGCGAAAGTAAGAATTGAAGATAAATAACGGGCTTGTTTATCTTTGCTCGCATATAAACCAAGATAAAGCGAAAATAAGCAAGCAAGTAAACAAACTGTTAACGCTATAATTAATGACCACATATAAAAAGGGATTACTGAAGAGACGAATGGATATAAGCCTTCTGTGATAAAACGACCCATCCAATTATAAGAAAAAACAATTAAGATTAGCCAAAGCCCCCAATTCTTTTCTTTTTTTAGTGCAAAGTAGACTAAAAGCAAAATTAAAATAAACATAATTGGTAAAGCTTCCGCTGTCTCAAAAGTAAGGAAGTGGATACCATTGATTGAAAAGTGCCAAAAATCTTCACCAAAAAATTGCCAAAGTAAAATACCACTTGCGTTGGCAAAAACAAAAGTTAGTAAATCATCTTTTTTCTTATTAAAGTAAAGCGCGAAATAAATTGCAGTGGCGATTAAAAATGGATTAATCAATAGATACACTAATCGGCCAACGGTTGGAGAAGAAACCATTCCGTTAACTGATTCTGGCTCTTGGATGTTAAACCCTGCTTTTACTGTGAAACGATGGAGAAGCATTAAGATGAGAAAAATACCTAATTGAATTGCAATTGGTAGTAAATATTCAGTAAGAATTTTCTTATCTGGTTTGTTATAACGGGAAAAATGTTCTATCACGTCATAATTATACTATTTTTGAAAAAGAATATATGTGTATTGTAATAAAATTACAAATACG
>JAKSVA010000009.1 GCA_024408435.1 Bacilli bacterium | reverse complement strand
TTAGTTAAATTAAATAAATCGGCGCATTCTGGATTTTATAATGAATATCCAAAAGCGATGAAGATTCTCGCTAATTTTTTAAAAGAATAATTTTTTATAGCCGAGAAAACGTACATTAAACAGCACTTGTACTTTTATTAAAGTACATCAATTAATTTTATAGTATAATTTTTTTACCTATGAGTTTTATCCCACTTCACGTTAACTCCACATATAGCTTCCTTAGAAGCGCTTTAAGTGTAGACAAACTCATTAATAAGTGCCAAATAGAAAAAATTAATGCAGTCGCGTTAACGGATTTTAATTCATTAATCGGCTCAGTTCAATTCTTCAAAAAATGTGAACAAAGTAAAATTAAACCAATCCTTGGTCTTGATCTATTAGTGGATAATCTTCTCTTAACTTTCTTAGTGAAAGATGAAACCGGTTATCAAAACTTGCTTTATCTTTCGCAATTATTTAATTTAGAAAAATTAACGTTAAAAAGTATCACTAATCACGCGGATGGTCTAATCTGCGTAATGAGCACAAACGAAAATAAACTTTTAGATAAGTTTGATGAACTCGGTGACACAAAGTTCGCGTATTTCTTAAAAAGTTATGCGGATGTATTTAAAGATTTCTATATTGGACTAGAGATTTATCAAAAAGAAGAAAAGAGTCATTTTAAGACCTTTAAAGAATTCCTTAAGAAAAGAGATTACCCCCTTCTTGCTTTCCCCTTTATTCGTTACGAAAAGAAGGAAGATGAAATTATTTATCAAATCGTTCAAGCGATTAAAAACGAAACTAAATTAGATGAACACCACCAAAAGGCCGATGGTGTGAATTATTTCTATTCAATCAACGAAATTAATGAATTATACGAGGAAGAAGAAATTAATAACACTAGTAAACTCGCTAATGAAATTAATTTCTCATTAATTAAAAAACGCGGTAAGTTAATTCATTTCACCAAAAATAGTGATACGTTACTAAAAGAAGAAACTTATCGTCTACTAAAAGAAAAGAATTTATTTAATGAAGAATACCAAAAACGGCTTGATTATGAATTAGATGTCATTAAAAGCATGGGTTATAGTGACTATTTCTTAATTGTTGCTGATTATGTAAAATTTGCAAAAGACCATGGTATCTATGTTGGCCCAGGAAGAGGAAGCGCTGGTGGTTCACTTGTCGCCTATGCGCTTAATATCATTACCATTGATCCAATTAAAGCTAATCTTATTTTTGAACGTTTCTTAAATAGTGGACGTAAGTCAATGCCTGATATCGATGTCGACTTTGAAGACACAAGACGCGAAGAAGTTGTTAACTATTTAAGAGAAAAATATGGTGTGAACCGCGTTGGTAATATTTTGACTTGTCAAACTTTAAAAGCCAAAGCGGCAATTCGCGATATTGGCCGCGTCTATAGTGTAAAAGATAGTTACATTGACATCTTATGTAAAGCAACTGGTGGTTATGATGATCTTCATGATGCCTATCGCTATATGCCAACCTTTAGACAAATTGTTAATAGTGATAAATATTATTTATTTATTGTCACGATGGCAAGTAAGATTGAAGGCATCCCTCGCCAAGCAGGAATGCACGCAGCTGGTGTCATCATTAACGATGAACCATTAGAGACTTCTCTACCTGTTTATCTTGATGGTAACCATAACTATTTATCACAACTAGAAAAAGATGATTTAGAAGCACTTGGCTATCTAAAGATGGATATTCTTGGTTTACGTAACCTAAGCATTGTAAAAAGCATCATTACTGATGCTAAGAACATTACCTATGATCAACTACCTTATGATGATAAAGATGCGATTAAACTAATCGCAACGGGACAAACAATTGGTCTCTTCCAGCTTGAAAGCAAAGGCATGATTCGCACGATTAAAGAAATGAACCCCACTACTTTTGAAGATGTCGTTTCTTTAATTGCTTTATATCGACCAGGACCAATGAAATTTATTCCGCAATTTATTGCCCGAAAAGAAGGAAAAGAAAAAATTACTTATCCAAGCCAAAAACTCATTGATATTTTAAAGCCAACGTATGGCATTATCGTTTACCAAGAACAAATTATGCAAATTGCTCGGGCGATGGCAGGCTTTTCTTATCAAGAAGCCGATTCGTTTAGAAGAGCAATTTCGAAAAAAGACGCTAACATTTTAGCAAACTTAAAAACTGCTTTTATTAATGGCTCACTTAAAAGTGGTAACAAACAAAAAGAAAGTGAAGAAGTATTTAATTTAATTTATCGATTCGCGAATTATGGATTTAATCGAAGCCACGCTTATGCTTACGCTAAACTTGCCTCACAAATGGCGTATCTTAAATTACATTATCCAGCCTACTTTTATAGTGCAGTTTTAGATAATGGCAATCGTTTCTCTGATGTGATTGCTGAGATTAGAAGTCGAAAGATAAATATTCGTTTACCCGATATTAATAAAGCAAGTTTCCGTTATCACGCTATTGATAATGATTTATATATTCCTTTAATTTCAATTAAAGGCATTCTCTCTCAAGCCGTATTAAACATTATTAAAGAGAGAGAAGAAAACGGCGAATATAAATCATTCGTTGATTTTGTCGTAAGAAACGCAAAATATAAAATTTCTAGTTCCACCATCACTAAATTAATTGATTCTGGTTCATTTGATAATTTTAATCACACAAGAGCCGGACTTAGAGACGCTCTTACTCGTGTGATGGATTTTGCTAGACTTAATCTAAACCAAGGTAATCAACTATTATTAGATAATTCATTTATCCCCATGCCACGAATTGAAAACATTAAAGATGATGATGTTTATAATGTCACTCATGAATATGAGAACCTTGGTATTGCCCTAAGTAAATCACCACTTGATTTCTATCAAGACGAAATTAAAAAAGAAAAAGCTTTACCGATTAGTGAAGCAAAAAATAAAACGTACGCCAAAATCGTCGGCATGATTAAATCAGTTCGCCGGATTAAAACCAAAAAAGATCATAAGACAATGGCCTTTGTGACCATTAGTGATAACATTGATGATATTTCGGTTACCATCTTTAATGATTTATATAATCGCCACGAAGCCGCCTTATATAGTGCTAAAATATTAATTGTAACTGGTCGCTATGATCCAAAACGCGATGAATTCGTTGCTAAAGAGATAAAGGCCTTATGAAAAAGTTAATTATCATTGATGGTTATTCCCTCTTATTTAGAGCTTATTTTGCAACTGCTTATGGTGGCGTTGACACAATTATGCGGACAAAGAGTGGAACCCCCACTAACGCCGTTTTTGCCTTTGCCAATATGATTAATAAAATTCTTGGTCAATTTAAAGGCGATGAATCAATCTTTGTTGGTTTTGATGCTGGTGGCCCTTGTTTCCGAAGGGAAAAATACGAAAAATATAAAGCAAATCGTTCGCCTTGCCCAGAAGAACTTAAACAACAAATGCCAATCGTAAGAGAATTCCTTGATGCGCTTTCCTTAAAGCGTTACGAAGAAAAAGGTTTTGAAGGTGATGATATTTGTGGTACTGTCGCAAAAGAAGCAAGCAAAGAAGGCTATGATGTTTCAATTATCACTAGTGACCGTGACTTCCTTCAATTAATTGATGAAAAAATATCAATTGATATCATTAAGAAAGGTTTAAGTGATATTCAGCACGTTAATCAAAGTAATATCGTTTCCTTATATGGTTTTACCGCTAATCAATTGATTGACTTCAAAGGTTTAAGAGGTGATAGTAGTGATAATCTACCTGGCATTCCTGGTGTTGGAGAAAAGACTGCACAAAAACTATTAAACGAATATCAAGATTTAGAGAATATCATCGCGAACGCTGATGCCATCGGTGGTAAAGTTGGTAATAATATTAAAACTTATCAAGAACAAGGACGCGATTGTAAATTTTTAGCCACAATAAAAACTGATCTTAAATTACCATTTAAAATTAGTGAATGTAAATATAATGGCTATACCTTTGATGCGATTAATGCTTTTTGTCAGAAATATGAATTAAAAGCTGTACTTAATCGTTTGCCAACAAAATTAAAAAAAGGCGCAAGTGCGATTAAAATTGATTATCAAAAAGTAAATGATTTACCTAACACTAATATGCAAGAAATTGGTATCTATCTTGATTTAGATGAAAATAATTATCACCACGCCAAAATAAATGCGATTGGGATTGCAACAAAAGAAACTACTTATGTAATTGATGCGAATAATTTAGTAAACGCTCATAACTTAATTAATGTTCTTCATAATGAAAAAATCGATAAATATGTTTATGACTATAAAGCAATTAAGATTGCCCTCCATCGATTAAAGATTAATATATGTGGTTTAAAATCAGATTTATTATTAGCAGGTTATCTATTAGATAGCTCATTAAAAAATGATGTAGTTTCCATCATGAATTATTTTAATGTTGATGTTGGTGTTAAAACTGGCTCATTAGATTTACTTGCGAATGGAACTGATTATGACTTCATCGCTAAATGCGCCTATTACGCTTTAAATTTAAAAGAGAAGATTAGTCAAGAATTAACCAAAGTTGATGCAAATAAATTATACGAAGAGATTGAACTCCCATTAGCGGATGTATTAAGTAAGATGGAAATTGAAGGTTTCCCACTTGATAAAAAAGAACTGGAAACGATTGGCGCAACTTTTAAAGAAAAATTAAATAATATCACTAATGATATTTATCAAACGGTTGGCTATGAATTTAATATTGCTTCGCCAAAACAAGTCGCGGATTTATTGTTCAATAAATTAAATCTAAAAGGAAATAAAAATAATTCCACCAGTGTTGAAGTGCTTGAAGCAATGAAGGAAGATCATCCCGTAATTAAAAAGATTTTAAATCACCGTAAATACGCAAAATTAATCTCAACTTATATTGATGCATTAGCGATGCATATCCATGAAGATGGAAAGATTCACGCAATGTTTAATCAAGCTTTAACGACCACTGGTCGTTTATCTAGTAGTGAACCAAATCTACAAAATATATCAGTGCGTGATGAAGAAGGGCGGTTAATTCGTCAAGCCTTCCATTATCCTAATAATGAATACCAAATTCTTTCTTTAGATTATTCACAAATTGAATTACGGGTTTTAGCAGCCCTAGCTAAATCACCTGGTTTAATGGATGTCTTTAAAGAAGACCGCGATATTCACTCAGAAACCGCCAAAAAGATTCTTAAATTAGATCATGAACCAAATGCGAGTGAAAGAAGAAAAGCCAAAGCCGTTAACTTTGGTATCGTTTATGGAATTAGCGAATTTGGTCTTGCGGAAGATTTAGGGATTAATCGTTTAGAAGCTCGCCAAATTATTAATAATTTCTATGAAGCTTATCCAGAAGTTGGTGAATTCTTACGTGATGTTGTAAGCAGTGCGGAAAAGAATAACTATGTTAAAACTTATTTTAACCGGCGACGTTACTTAAGAGAATTCCATGATCAAAGTTATCAAGTAAGAGAATTCGCGAAACGGGCAGCAATGAATGCCCCGATTCAAGGTACCGCGGCAGATATTATTAAAATTGCCATGATTAATGTTGATAAAATGCTAAAAGAAAAAAATTATCAAACCCAACTTGTGTTACAAATTCATGACGAATTAATTTTTAAAGTTTACTCAAATGAAAAAGATAATGTTATTAAGGATATTATTAATGTAATGGAAAATATTGATTTCCCAATTAAATTAAAAGTATCAACCGGCATCGGCAATACTTGGTATGAGGCGAAATAATTATGCCCGAGTTACCAGAAGTTGAAACCGTTAGACGCGGATTAAATAAAAGTGTTAAAAATAAAATTTTTAAAGATGTTTTAATTTTTCATAAAAATATTATTGAAGGTAATGAAAAACAATTTATTCAAGAAATTAAAAATAAAAAAATTATTGAAATTAACCGCCTTGGTAAATTTCTTATTTTTAATTTAACCGGTGACAATGTTTTAATCGCCCATCTACGAATGGAAGGAAAATTTATTCCCGCAAAATCATTAAAAGAAAAAAGCAAATACGCCCGAGTCGTGTTTATCTTTAAGGATGGTACTATCCTTAATTTTGATGATTCACGATGCTTTGGTTTATTAACCTTACGAAAGAAAAAAAATTATTTAAATGTTCCTCCACTTTCTCATCTTGGTGTTGAGGCAATTGATCCAAAATTAGACTTTGATAAAGTCTATCAATTAATCCATAGTTCTAAAAGAACGATTAAAGAAACTTTACTTGATCAAAGTATTGTTTCTGGTTTAGGCAATATTTATGTTGATGAGACTTTATTTCTTAGTAAAATCTCACCACTTAGCAAAGCTAATTTATTAAATAAAAATGAAGTAAAAATCATCTTAAAGAACGCAAAAGAAATTATGTTAAAAGCGATTAAGCATAATGGCACAACAGTCTTCTCTTTTACTTGGGATAAGGGACACGCTGGTGAATTCCAAAAGTTTTTAAAAGCGTATGGCCATAAAGGTGATAAGTGTGTCTATTGTGGAACGCCACTAATAAAAATTAAAGTGGGTGGAAGAGGCACAACTTATTGTTATAATTGTCAAAAACTTAAAACGGATAAATATGTTTTGGGAATCGCTGGCCCAGTAAGTGTTGGTAAATCTACTGCTTTAAATACCTTAAAGAAATTAGGCTATAAAACTTATAGTGCGGATGAAGCCGTCGATAAGTTATATCAAGATAAGAAAATTCAAACTAATTTAAAGAGTATCTTTAATACATACAAAAAAGATGAGATAAGAAAAATCATTAACAAAAATCCAAATAAACTTAAAAAGCTTACGAACTTGCTCCACCCGTTAGTGAAACAAGATATTCAACATTTTATTGACACTAATAAGGGGTATCTTGCAATTGAAGTGCCACTTCTTTTCCAAGTTAATTTTGATGAAATGATGGATGAAACATTATTAATCTTATCCAATCAAAACAAAGCATTAATTAAAAATCGTGGCAAGAAAGCAGGCGCACAATTAAACATTAATAACTTAGCAAACTTTAATCATTACAAAAATAAAGCGACCTACGTTATTTATAACAATAAGTCGCTTAATAGTTTTATTAACGAAGTGAAAAGAATCGCTAAATTATAATTTAAATTCTTTGAAATCGTATTGATCGTTAACTTCTGCTTCTTGTGTCACTAAATGAAGAGTTCTATTTTCAATATCAAACACCTCAGCATGAGTAGAAATCCAAGGAATATTCTTATCGGTCGGTTCATAACGTTCACCTGTTTTTGGATCTTTAACACGATCATAATTTTTTCTTAAGGCTGGTTCAAGAGTACCTTCATCCCAGCGTTTTTGACATTCCTCTTGAGCTTTATAAAAGGGAACTCCACTACCCGCAAATTCAGTCGGCCATTTTGGACAGTTTTTCACATCCTTTGGGTGTAACGCAGGATTATAAGCTTCTGAATACATAACATCATGAATAGCAACCTTCATTGCATCTAAGCTACAATCTTCACCTTCATTAGGATTATTCCAATCTTGCCAATGGTCGAATAAAATTGCATATCTTTCAAAACCTTGGCCAGTTGCTGACATATTAGAAAGATAGTAATTAGTCATAACATGTGAACCTGATTTAAGCACTATCATTTGGTTATCAACCATTTCTATTACATAGGTTTCGTCTTTATCAGCAATCATACAGTGTAATTCATAACCCATTTTAGCGACACCAAATAAGTCACACACTTCGCCCTTTTTATTAACAGCAGTTAAATTGCGTTCTTTTAATAATTGAACTGCATGCTTTGCGCTAGTAGCGTTATCTAGAATAAAACGTGGCATAAATTGATAGAAAAGATCAGGTTTACCTGGATTAGTGCCCGTCGTATGATATTCAGTTTGACCTTCTAATGGATCTAAATCATGCGCGGGGACAACATTCGTGTTGCACACAACGCCGTTCTCATTAATACCATCAACTGTTCCAAAAGGAATTAACTTTTCAATAGTTTTATCTTTTTCATCACCAGTGCCAGCAATGATTTTTTGCATTCTATCATCAGTTAAATTACAATCAGCGATTGAGATACCAACACTAGCAAAATGACCATTTTCATTTTTAGTTTTAACTAAGAATTCATTCATCTTTGTAAAACAAAAATCAAAACTACGACCATAGAAATTATCATAATGGATGCTTGAACAACCAAACCCACCTTGGTTAGAATTTACATTCTTTTTACTATTCATCCAATCAGTTACATCATCCCAACTATAATCGTTATAAGTAACATCATATAAGTAATCCAATTTATCATCCTTTATAAAATCTTCGCGTTTCATTGTGTGCTTAGCGCCACAACTAGTTAAGCCACCTAATAAAAGAAAAGAGGAAGCTACAGTAAACAAAAATTTATTTTTATTCATATTAAAACTCCTTTACATTTAATTATTTTATCTCATCGGAGATAAATATGGTATTATAAATGCATATTGGGAGATATTTTATGAAGAAAACTTATTTTTTACCACTAGTGGTATTAAGCGCTTTTACTTTTGCTAGTTGTGGCAATAATAATCCAGAACCAGTGCAATTAACTCTAGTTAGTGAATGGGGATCATTTAATGATGAATATCCAACGCCTAAAATGACACTTAACGCAATGAAATCACAAAAATTAAGTGAGGTGAAAGGTTTAATTGAACCAAAACCATTTTTCCCTGATGTTCATACTTTTAGTGGTTGGGCGTTCGACGCACAAGGAACAAAACGAGTCGATAAAGATTATGTAATTGATGGAAATGTTACTCTATACGCCAATTATGAAAGAAAAAAGGAAGTAAAGGAATCTTACATCCTCTATAACTACAATTCAAACTCTAGTGTTGAGGAAACTGTTGACCGTAATGTAGTTAAATTTGAGTACGAGGGAGAGTTAACAGAAGGAGATGTAGAGGCAACGCCCATCAAAGAATCTAAACCTAATATCGTTTATTCCAACAATAATACTGTTACCATTACATATCAAGATGAGTTGCCCACATATGGTCCGAGTCTTATTACAATTAAAAAACCAATTGATAATCTAAGACTTTCAGATGGAATCGGTTCTCTATCGTATCCTTTAGGCAACCAATTTATTACAGCTGTTTTACTAAACGATGGCGCTACCAAAGTTGATGATTATGCGTTTTATGGCTGTGCTTGGTTAATGGCAATTAGCCTACCAGATACCATAAAAACCATTGGAACAGATGCATTCACTCTTTGTTATAGCCTTAATTCATTCGAAGTACCAAAAGCTTTGAAAGAAATTCCCTACGAAGCGTTCTATGGTTGTGCAACAATGGAACATGTATACTTTAACGAAGGATTAGAAAAAATCGGCAGTAGATCTTTTTTTGGTTGTGCTTCTTTAAAAGAAATTCATATTCCAGATAGCGTTACTACTCTTGGGGCAGAAGCTTTTAATTTTTGTTTAACAAATAACGACTTAAGAATTGGAAGAGGTATTAATGTAATTCCCGATCGTTGTTTTGCCTCAAACTATTATTTGCAAAAAGTAACAATACCAAACACCATCAGTGAACTAGGGAGCGCCTGTTTTCAATATTGCGATTCCTTAACTGAAGTAGTTTTCGAAGATGGTGGCGACATAAAAATAGAAGAAACTGATAAAATAAATGCGCCTTTCCAATATTGCATTTCTCTTTCAAAAATTAAATTCCCAAGTCGCTTTAAGACAATGGGAAATAGCACATTCCAACACACAATGTTATACGAATTAGATTTAACGAGTTCAGATACTATCGTTTCTTTTGGTATGAACTCGTTAGGCCAAGATACACCACTTAATTACAATTATGGTAAAATCATCGTTCCTAACAATTTAGTTGATGCTTATAAAGGTGCAGAAGGTTGGAAAGACCACGCCTCAATTATTGTTGGTCAATAAATTGCCGCAGTTGAGATATCAATTGGTTCAATCGCGTATCGCTCTAAAAGATTTTTAAGTTGTCGACCACGCGCTTTCCCCGCCGCATTAAGTGAATACATATAAGAGATATCATCAAAATCAAATTCGCTCGTAAAGATAGTAACTAGTCCTCTTCTTGCCCGTTCATTTAAAATTGCTAGAGTAATCGCATCACGGACATATTCACTTTTGTATTCATTGCCAAAGTTATCAATCACCAGATAATCAACTGTTGAATATAATTTGATTAAATTAGCGAAATCATCTTTATTTGAATATGTATAATCCTGTAATTCTCTTACGCGTTCTGGATAATTAATAAATGCGCCTTTACCTTTATGAAGTTTAATAAAACCATTCAAGATTGCCACCGCAGCGTAAGATTTACCTGCGCGGTGTGAACCAGTAATATAAATCCAATTTCTTTCGCTATTAAGAGCATCTTTATAACGTTTAATTAAAGGTAAACGTACTTTTGATTTATCAAGCTTATTTACCGTATTTTCTCGCCATAGATCAGGAAAATCACGAATTAAATATGCTTCGTTAATTTTTTCGTCTTTTAGTTTTAATTCACATGGCATTAAATTCTTCCGAATATTTTTTCCATCATAATTAAGTGTAAAAACATAATGATGATGATTTTTATTACACGCATAAAAACCTGGACATTTACGGCAATAATCTAAATCATCTTTCACCAGCATTATTGTCGCAACATTATTCTTAATTATTTCTTGATTAGTAATACCAACCTTATCAAGATAATGCATTAATTCTTGATCGTTTTTAATTTCATTAAACATCTCATCAATCATTTTTTTGATGTTCGCATTATCTTTAATGGTTTTACTAAGGAACAATTTAAAATCCATACTTACTTATTTTCCTTATCAATACTTGCGAGAATCTTTTCGTATTCCGCTTCATCAAAACTATCATCATCTTTCTTGATGTTAGGTTGATCAATTTTCTTTTTGCCATAAGTTTTCTTTGGTTTTTCCTTTTTCTCATTTAAGAAATTAATAGCGTCAAGTGCATTATTAATCTTCGCGCGTTTAAGCGTCGCTGCGACTTTTTCAATATACGCTCTTACTAAACGGTTATCGCACATCTTAAGTGAATAACTAATTAAAGCGTTAATGGTTGAACGATTTAATCCCATAACTTCGTTTAAATAATTTAAAAGATTTAAATCAGCAGTTACCGGAGGAACCCCATCTTGTTTTTCTTGTAAGTATAATTTTGGTGATAAAGTTTCCATTAAGCGAATTTCATCCGCTAATGCGGTTTTACCAGAAATCTTAATATAACGTTTATTCTCATTATTTTTCCGAATAATTGGTGAGAACTTTGCTTGCGAGATGGCTCTTTCTTTAAAAGCAGTAAAATCTAAGCGACTACCCTTCCGTTTACTTTCATCATATGATTGAGCGACAATATCACAAGTCGTAATTGTATCTAAACCATATAAAGTCGCAATTCGTTCAATTTCACTACATTCTTCATCACTAAAAGCATCTTCTTTAATCATCATGGCGGTTTTTAAATGAGTAAAGAAGTCTTCAAACGAAAAGTCCGTATCAACTTTTAGCGCCTTCGTATCTTTTAAATTAGTGGGCATTTTGGCGTCAAAACTATCATCATCAAGATTAGGTTGAAAGACTTCCACAAAATTCGCTGACACATCTTTTGCATCTTTTAAATCAGCATTAACTTGGTAATGAAGCGCTAATTTAGTGGCTTCTTTTTCACCAATATAACGAACTAATAAGCCTTTAAATAAGACATCAGTAAAGAAATCACGTGGTGATTTAGGAGCGTAAAGAATATAGATATAATTTTTAACATCATCGTCGTTTTTTAAATACGTTTTCATTAAGCCAACTGCTTCAAGCGCCATCCGCGCGCTAATAAAGTCACCTGGTGATATTTGCATTACCCGAAATAAATTATCATGAATTAAGAGTTCACCCTCGTTATAATTAACATAATTAAGAAGGGTTAAATAAAGCATAGATGCTTTATGACCAATTAAAGGCTGATATAAACGAGTCACCACATCAATATCAACATTACTAATAAGACTTTCACTAATCACTTCGAGAAAATCTTGACTGCCAACGTAATTCATAATTAGGTAGCAAAGATAATACCATAAAGAATAATTTTATTTCTAATAAACTATCTTAAAAGTCCGCTTTTTCGTGTCTTTGGGGAAAATTATCCACAACGAAAAAACACGATTCATAAAGTAAATAATTAAGTTTTCCACTATTTTCCACAAAATTCACGATTTTAAGCAAAAGAGATATTTTTTAATAAAACAATCAAGAAAATCAATAAAGTTTTATTTAAAAAATAAAAAGGACTATAATTTTAACTAGTAGAGGTTTGATCATGGCAAAAAAAGTTGGTGTCTTAACAAGTGGCGGTGACGCCCCTGGAATGAATGCTGCTATTCGAGCAGTTGTTCGTGCTGGTATTCGTAACGGATGCGAAATGTATTTAGTTTACGAAGGCTATAAAGGTTTAATTGAAGGTAACATTCATAAAATCGATCGTTCGGCAGTTAGTGAAATTATTTCGCGTGGCGGAACAATTTTACGGAGTGCTCGTTTACCTGGTTTTAAAAATGAAAATGTGAGAAAACAAGCTGTCGCCCAATTAAAGAAACATCATATCGATGCTTTAGTTTGTATCGGTGGTGATGGTACTTATATGGGCGCGAAGAAGTTAAGTGAGATGGGTATTAGTTGTATTGGTGTCCCTGGCACAATTGATAACGATATTGCTTCCACCGATTACACAATTGGTTTTGATACTTGTTTAAATACTATTATCGAATGTACCGATAAAATTAGAGATACCACTGAATCACATTCCCGTTGTTCGATTGTCGAAGTAATGGGACGTCGGTGTGGTGACTTAGCGCTTTTTAGTGGTATCGCCGAAGGCGTTGATATGATTATCACTCCTGATCATCCAATTAGTGACAAAGAAATTATTGAAAACTTAAAAGCTTGGAAGAAAGCGGGTAAACAGCACATCATGATTATCATCAGTGAAAATATTTATCCGGACACTCGTGTTTTAAACGAGAAGATTCAAAAAGAGACCGGCTATGAAAGTCGTGTCGAAGTATTAGGAAGAATTCAACGTGGTGGTTCACCAAGCGCAGCTGACCGGGTTTTAGCCGCAAGACTTGGTGCTCACGCCATTGATTTAATTATGGAAGGTAAAGGCGGCCTCTGTGTTGGTTTAGTTAATAACAAAGTTGTTCACTACGATATTTATGAAGCACTTCAATTACCAAGAAATAAGCACATGAATTTATTACGTTTAATTGATTTACTAAAATAACGATATGGAAATTACTAAGGATATTCTTAATCATTCAACCGCGCATTTATTAGCGCATGCGATTCATCGTCTTTATCCAAAAGCGTTATTTGCGATTGGACCAAGCATTGAAGAAGGTTTTTACTATGACATTGATTTTGGAAAAGATGTTTTAGTAGAGAACGATTTCGCGAAAATCGAAGCGGAAATGAAGAAGATTGTTAAAGAAAACATCAAAATCGTTCGTAAAGAAGTAAGCAAAGATGAAGCCTTAAACTTATTTAAGAATAATCCATATAAAGTGGAATTAATTAAAGAGTTGAAAGATGAGAAAATTACTGTTTATGAACAAGGTGATTTCCTTGATTTATGTCGTGGCCCTCATGTTGGTTACACCGGTAATTTAAAACACTTTAAACTTTTAAATCTCGCTGGCGCTTATTGGCGGGGTGATAGTAAAAATAAACAACTCACACGAATTTATGGTACCAGCGCAAAAACCAAAGAAGAATTAGATAACTATCTAAAGCTCCTTGAAGAAAGAAAAGCACGTGATCATCGAAAACTCGGTAAAGAACTTGGCCTATTTATGATTAGTGAATATGGTCCTGGTTTTCCATTTTGGTTACCAAAGGGCATGATTTTACGTAATGAATTAGAAAATTTCTGGTATCAAAAACACGAAGAAGAAGGCTATGTCTTTGTAAGAACCCCAATCATGTTAAGTAAAGAACTTTGGGTCACTTCTGGTCACTGGGCGAATTATAAAGACAACATGTACACAAGCAAAATCGAAGATAAAGAATTTGCGATTAAACCAATGAACTGTCCAGGTGGGATGCTCATTTATAAAAATGTTCTCCATTCTTATAAAGATTTACCAATTCGGATGGGTGAACTTGGTTTAGTGCATCGTAACGAAGCTAGTGGCGCACTCGCTGGTTTATTCCGCGTAAGAACTTTCACGCAAGATGATGCTCATATCTTCTGCCGCCGTGATCAATTAGAAGATGAAATTAAGCGGATGCTTAAATTATTTGATGAAATGTATACCTTATTTAATTTAAGTTATCACATTGAATTATCAACCCGTCCCGAGAAGAAGTATATTGGTGATATTAAAGTGTGGGATGAATCAGAAAAGATTTTAGAAGAAGCCTGCAAGAGTAGCGGGAAAAAATTCATTATCAATAAAGGTGATGGTGCCTTCTATGGTCCAAAACTCGATTTTAAATTAAAAGATTCAATGAACCGGATTTGGCAATGTGGCACAATCCAACTTGATATGAATTTGCCTGAACGTTTTGATTTAACTTATATTGATGAAAACAATAATAAAGTAAGACCCATTATGCTCCATCGAGCCTTATTTGGTAGTATCGAAAGATTTATTGGTATCTTAATTGAACACTATGGTGGTGCGTTCCCAGTTTGGCTCTCACCTGAACAAGTTAGAGTCTTGCCAGTAAATAATCAATTCCATCTTGAATACGCAAAACAAGTGGTTAATGAATTAAAAGCGAATCATATTCGTGCGAAACTTGATGATAGTAACGAAAAACTTGGCTATCGCTTAAGAAATGCCCAAGTAATGAAAGTTCCTTATACTATCGTGATTGGTGATAAAGAAAAAGAAAACCACACTGTAACTTATCGTCCGTTTGGTAAACAAGAACAAGTCACGATTAGTCTTGATGAGTTTAAAAAACTCACGTTAGAAAAAATTAAACAAAAAACTAAGGCATAAAGTAATGTTAAAAAATATTATTTTTGACTATAACGGCGTCCTTCGTTACACCAAGGATATTCCTTTATATGACTATTTAAAAATTCTATTCCCTAATCACGATTTAAAACATTATAAAACACGCCGACTTCGTGAATATATTGAAAGCCCATTAATTAAACGGACGTTCGATGTATTTGATTTAGGCTTTTGCGATGTGAAAAAAATGGTCAAGAATGTTTCAATTATTTTAGGCGAAGATCCGAAAGTCGTCGCGGCTATTTTTAAAGCGGTTATTGATCCTAATAATAATGTTCCAATGCTCGATGTTATCAATTTCACGAAAGAATTATATCAGCAAGGATATAACCTTTATATCTTCTCTAATTTAAATAAACCAGAAAGAGATGCTGCGCCAAAGGAAATTGATTTTTCTATTTTTAAAGACACTTTATTTTCGTGTGATGTTGGCTTTCTTAAACCAAATTTAGATTATTACATTTATGCCGTAAAAAAATGGGGCATTAAACCACAAGAATCACTCTTTATTGATGATAACCCTGACAATCTTAATAACTTTTATCTCATGAATGGTTATGTCTTTTTATTTGATGAAAATCATGCAAACGAATCATTAATGAAATTAAGACAATACATTAAGGAGATTTCTAATAAATAGTAATTATGGAAGAAGAGAAAGAAGTAATTGAAGTTGATACATCGTCAGATGTTATTGATACACCAACCTTTAGTCAAAAAGTTAAAAAAGGTGCGAAGAAACATCGCCTAATTCTTTTCCTTTCCCAATTTTCTTTTACGCTTTCCTTAATTTTATTTATTACTTTATCTTGCACCGTTAAAGGACCGTTTGGTCCATATAACCTTAATGGTTGGGGACTCTGGTGGATCTTCTTTTTAATTATGCCCGTATTACCGCAACTTCTCTTAGCGATTCGTCTTAGGAAGATTCAATTAATTCCGGTTGATTGGCTTTCAGTAATTAGCTTTTTACTAGTTGGTTTATTAACCGGAATGTGGCATCCATATTGGGCATTACTTTTTGTTGGACCAATCTTTCATCTTGTTATCGTACCATTTATTTAATTTAAAATATTTGCAAAATCCTATTATTTTGTGGTATATTAATACGCGTTAGAAAAGTAGAAAGTTCCACACCTGGACACCAGATTACTTATAGTAATTGGTCAAAGCTACCTAGTAATTTACTTACTAAGTTGGGTGTGGCAACACGCCCATTTTTCTTTCCAAGGAGGAATTTACTTATCTCATACTATCAACAACAACCTGGCCGTATCCCAGAAAAACACAATACGGACTTAGTGAATGAACGCATTCACTTCCCACAAGTGATGTTAATTGGCCCCAATGGTGAACAATTAGGCATCATGAGTTCGCGTGAGGCTAACCAACGAGCCCAAGACTATGAATTAGACTTGCTCTGTGTCGCCCCAAACGCAAGACCCCCCGTGTGCAAAATCCTTAACTATGGTAAATACCGGTTTGAGGCGCAAAAGAAAGCGAAAGAAAATAAACGCAATCAAGCAATGCACACCGTTGAATTAAAAGAAATCCAACTCACCCCCCAAATTGGTGAACATGATCTATTAACGAAAGTTAATCGAGCAACGGAATTCTTAAAGAAAGGGGACAAAGTTAAAGTTGTTGTCAGATACCGTGGTCGCCAAATGGCCCACATCGAGGTTGGTCGTGAAGTAATGGATAAGTTCATTGCTCAAGTGAGCGAAGTGTCAACTATTGAACACCAACCAAATATGGAAGGAAGATTCATGATTGCCATTCTCGCTTCAAAGTTTAAAAAGTAGGAGGGTATTTATGCCAAAGATGAAAACTAAGCGCGCTCTTTATAAACGCGTGAAGATTACCGGAACCGGTAAAATGAAGAGACATTGTGCCTATAAAGGACACTTGGCTCCAAGAAAAACTACTAAACAAAAACGTCACTTACGGAACGCTCGTTTAGTCAGTCATGCGGACTTTAAACGTGAAAAGGATTTAATTCAATAAGGAGATAAGTTATGCGTGTTAAAGGTGGAATTGTTACTCATAAGAGAAGAAAAAAAGTTCTTAAAAAGGCGAGTGGCTACTTTGGTAGTAAACATACCCTTTTTAAAACCGCGAAAGAACAAGTCTTACGTGGTGAAAGATATAGTTACGTCAACCGGAAACAACTGAAAAGTGATTACCGGAAACTTTGGATTAAGCGGATTAACGCCGCTTGTCGACAAAACGATATTTCTTATTCCCGCTTTATGTGTGGACTAAAGAAAGCGAATGTTAACATTAACCGGAAAATGCTTAGCGAAATTGCGATTAGTGATTCCGCAGCATTTACTAGCTTAGTGAAAACCGCTAACGAAGCGAATAAACAAGTCGCTATAAAAAAGTAAGTAAATTTAAAAACTAACAAGACCCCACTTATGTGGGGTTTTGTTTTTTATATCTTTTCTAGTAAAATAAAATTATGAATAATTTATTAAATAAAATTCCTGCTACTCCTACGAGTAGTCGTTTTGTTGCCCCATGGGACACAAGTGGTTGGTATTATTTACAAGAAAATTTAAAAGTCGGTAGCCGTATCTATTCAAATGTTGATGCGAAGATTACCTCTTTACCAAAGAAATATGTTGGTGCTGATTATATTGTTACTTTTGATACGAAAGCAGCAAAATTAAGTGAGACACGACAAGGATTTGATTTCTTTTTAGAGAGAGCCGCTACGGTCTATTTAGCGGTTGATAAAACCATTCCTTCTAAATTAATCAAAGGCTTTAAGTTGACCAAAGACATCATTAAAGTTAGTAACAAAATTACTTACTATGTTTATCAAAGAAAGTTTTTAGCGCCAAGCCATGTTCATACCTTAGACCTAGTCGGTGATTATCATCATTACTTCGTAATAATTAAAAAGGAGGGGAAAGAAGAAGTTGGGCTTAAAATTCCTACTTCTATAAAGCCTAAGTCACTTGGTAAATACCAACCACGTCATTACCAAAATTATTTAAATGATGTTTTTAACAAAAAAGAAATTAATCCGCAATATAAACGAAAAGGAAATTTTGCTATCAAATATTATCCTAACCAAAAGTTCGATGGATATTTATCAATTAAAAAGAAAGCTTCGCTTCAATATTCTTTCCATGGTAGCGATGCTGTGGTAGCTAAATTTAAGTTAACCGCCAGTGAAAAATGTGAATTTGGTTTTATTTTATCTAGCAAAGATAAAGTAGCTTTAATTATTGACCATGGACAAATTCAATTATTTAATAAACGTGCTTTATTGCCTAATCAAGAAAATACGTTTGAACTAATTTATCTTGGTTATCAAAAAATAGTGAAATTATATCTAAATCATCGTCTTTATCTAACTACTTCAATTTCAATATCAGAAAAAGTAAAAGGTTTTTATTTCAATAATATGAGTGGCGAAAGTAAATTAGATAATTTACTAATTAGTGACTATACCGAAATTATGGTAAATAATGATCAACACTATTTCGCAAAAGAGTATTTAGTACATTATCCATTCAATAATTCCAATACTTACTTACTGAAAAGTAAAAAAGGGTTTACTCCATTTGTTTATTCGTTCCCTTCGCTTAATCATATTGTTACAGTCGAGACTTCTATATCGACGTTATCAAATGATCCGGCTTGTGGACCAATTTTAGTAGATGCGACTGGTAAGGAAGCAATGAAGATTCTTTACTACAAGAATAATATCTATTATTCATCCGCTAATAAATGGGTACGAGTAATTGGTAATCCTACTACTGAATTTTGTTATTTCCCTTGTCAAAATTTCTTTAACATCACCATCACCATTGATTTAAAGAAACAAGTGTATCAATTAAATATTGATGGTAGCATTCGCGCCAAAAATGTTCCTTTATCAAATAAAGTAAAAGAAATTAGTGGCGTTAACTTTATCACAAATAAGAAAGGAATGTATATTAATAAGATTAATGTCTACGATGCTTATAACTTAGCACGTGATGTGATAAAGAAGGGTCCAATTTTTGATGTTAAAAAATTTGGAGCAATTGCTGATGGAAAAACTATAACAAGTAAGGCAATCCAAAAAGCGATTGATCAAGCTGCTTATACTGGTGGTACCGTCTATTTCCCAAAGGGAACTTATCTAACTGGTGAATTATTATTAAGAAGCGATATTAATTTATATATTGCACGCGATGCAAAAATTCTTGGTAGCCAAGACCATCGTTATTATCCACTGCGTGTTCCAAGTGGTAGCTTATGTGCTAACCGCCAATTAGGGCGTGGATTAATTTATGGACAAAACGTTTCTAACGTAACTATTCAAGGTGGCGGAATGATTGATGGACAAGGATTATATCGTTTCAAAATGAATGACCCACTTGCTGATAGACGTAACGAAGATGCTCGTCCATGTTTATGTTATGTCACTTATAGCAAAGATATTGTCATTGAAGGAGTGAACTTCAAGAGTTCATGTTTCTGGAGTATTGTCCCATTAAGCAGTCAAAACATTACTTTCCGTCATTTGAATTTAGATTGCCTAAACACACCTAACCGGGATGGAATTGATCCAGTTGATTGCCATGATTTACATATTTATCACTGTAATATTCTCGCTGGTGATGATGGTCTATGTTTCAAAAGTTCGGATAATTATGGATGCGAGAATATTGATGTTGAAGATGTAAATATTGAAAGCTTAGCTTCAGCCATTAAATTCGGGACTGATACCTACTATAGTTTAAAGAACACCCACATCTATAATTGCTTCACAAAGAACGTGAACCGCTGTGGAATTTCTCTTGAAACGGTTGATGGCGCAATTGTAAAAAATGTCACATTTGAAAATATTGAAATGAGTGATGTTGGCGCGCCACTATATGTGGTAGTTGGTGATCGGAAGCGAAAACCACGTGGAGAAAACGTTCCGGTTCGTCATGGTTATATTGATGGCGTAACCTTTAAAAATATTCACTTCGCGAATTGTTATCCATTTAGTTTTAAAACTTATCCTGAATTCATTCGTGAATGTATGGTCATCGGGCAAAGTAAACGGCAAATGATCAACAACGTTAATTTCATTAATTGTGATTTTACTTTACCTGGTGGCATTAAAACAAATAAACCTCGCCCAAAAGCAATTGACGACCATTATCCTGAATATGATCAACATGGTCTATCAAGTGGCCACGCATTTACGTTAATGTATACACGTAATGTGAAGTTTAAAAACATCAAAGTCAAACTTGATAAAAAAGATATTCGTCCAATGATTAAAGAATTTAACTAATTGTAATTGTTTTCGTATCAGCAATCGCTTCTTTAATTAAAGCTAGATAATCAAATTTCTTTTCAAAGAATTCAACTTCATGTAGACGAGGTTTTGTTTTTGGACGTTTTGGCGCAAAGATGGTACAACAATCTTCAAACGGACGAATTGAGATCTCATAAGTGTTAATCCGTTTAGCGATTTTAATAATTTCTAGCTTATCTAAGACACATAAGGGACGAATGACGGGTAAATTTACCACCCCTTCGATTACTTGCATTGAATCAAGCGTTTGGCTTGCAACTTGGCCAATTGATTCACCATTCGCGATAGCTAAACAATGTTGTTTAGAAGCCACTTCTTGAGCAATGCGATACATCATGCGTCGCATAATCGTAATCGCATATGATTCATCACTTACTTCGTAAATCTTCGTTTGAATTTTAGTAAATGGAATGATGTGCAATTTAATCGAATATTGAAATTTATTTAATTCTCTTAGAATATCTTTAAGCTTATCGATTACTGCTTCGCTAGTGTAGGGAGGCGAGGCAAAATGAATGCATTCTAAAATCACTCCGCGCTTCATTAATAAATATGAAGCAACTGGTGAATCAATGCCACCAGATAACATCATCATCACTTTACCAGCAACACCAATTGGATAACCACCACTCGCAAGAATTGTTTTTGTAAAAACATAAGTACCTTCTTCTCTTACTTCGATTGATAATTTAATATCAGGTTGATGAACATCAACTTTTAAATTGGTGTTTTTTAAAATTACCGGTGCGACTTGACGAATAATATCGTCACTTACAATCGGGAAACGTTTATCGCTTCTTTTACAAGTGACTTTAAAGGTATAACCTTTTTCTTCTTTAATTAAATTAAGCGCAGTTTGTTTGATTTCATCAATATCAGATTTAATTTTAATAACTAAACTTAATCCTTGAATGCCACTGATATCTTTTAAGATATTAACGATTGGCTCATAATCAGTGTTATTTAAATTCACATAAATGTGATCATAAAGAACGTCATATGTTAAATCAGGATAATTCTTTAAGGCGTGCTTAATATTATCCGCAAGCATTCGGATGAAATCTTTTTTGTTTTTACCTTTGGTAGATAATTCGCCAAAGCGCACCATGATGCTTGTATACTTCATCTTATTTCTCCTAAGATTTCGTTTAATTCTCTAAGGAAAATTCTAACTTCATCAATCGTATTAACCTCACTAAAAGAAACACGAACTGAATTCTCGGCTAATTTCCTATCAAGCCCCATGTTCAATAGAACACTCGACACGATATTGCTTTTGGCGTGGCAAGCGCTTTGACTAGAAACATAGATTTCTTTATTAGATAAAGCTTCAAGCAAAACACTCGCTTTTTTACTCTTTAAGGAGAAATTTACGATATAAGGGAATTCACTACTTGAATTCAAAATAATTTCTGGGTTCTTTTTTAATCCTTCGATTAAACAGTCTTTTAATTTTAAAACGTGTTTTAGATTTCCATCTAAGTGAGTAATGGCTTGGTGTAAGGCAAACGATGTGGAAATCGCTAAAGGACTAGCAAGCGTTCCTGCCCGTAAATTATTCTCTTGCGCTCCACCATCAATTAACTTCGTTAAAAGAATCTTTTTCTTTTTAATTAAAATGCCACTTCCCATTAAGCCACCAAACTTATGGGCAGAAAAAGCAAATATATCAAGATGATGATAGTTAAGATTAATCTTACCAATCGCTTGCGTAACATCAGAAAAGAAAACACACTTTGGATATGTTTTAACGATGTCATAAATTTTGTCTAAGTTATTAGTAGCGCCAGTTTCATTATTCACGCTCATCACCACAACCATAATGGTATTTTGATTAATCAAAGATTTAAGTTGTGCATAATTAATCTCACCGTTTTTATCACAATCAATATAAGTGATTTTAAAACCTAATTTACTAAGACTTAGTAAAGTTTCGCTTACCGCTGGATGTTCATTTTTAAAAGCAATGATTTCATTACCACGACTCTTATTTCTTAAGGCATAGCCTTTAAGCGCGTGATTAATTCCTTCAGTTGCTCCACTATTAAAAATTACTTCGTAATTACTATCTAATTTTAAATCACGAAGAATGCTTAAGCGCGCTTGATCAACGGCTTTATTGGCTAAATAGCCAAGTCGATGTGAACTATTCGCGTTAGCGAAATACTTTTGATTCGCTTCTAAATATACTTCTAGCGTTGCTTTATTATCATTATGATAAGTTGCCGCGTTGTCAAAATAAATCATTGTTCCTCCATCTGGCTATAACGTTTAATTAAAGCTGTAGTGGCATTATAAGCTTTTTCAAATTCACCGGAAAAGAAAGCCTTTTCGTTTTGCACCATAACTGTATTTAACTCCGGATATTTCGCTCGATCTTTATTAAGATAAATAATCGCTGATTCAGCTAACTTAAGTAAATTATCTTCTTGTTCAATTTGATTAAGCGTTGATTCGCCAGTAAAGTTAAGGTAATTAACAGCATCATTAATTTCTTGTACTTGAATTGGTAGACTTAAAGCGGTGGTATTTATCTTCTCCAAGTATTGATAAATCTCATCGATTTTCTTTTGGTATTTCTCTTGCATATTACTCATTGCCATATCACGCACAATCTTTTCACATTGGCGAACGCGGTAATAAAACTTCGACACTAATTCATAGGCGTTCTCGACATCTTCTTTTAAAGAAGATAGATAAGATTTAAAGTCTCTCATCTCGTCTTCAATCTTTGCGGCTTCGTTTTTTAATTCAAGAGCGCGACTAAGTAATACTGAATAAGGTTGTTTTTTGCCAATCGTATGAACAAAAGTTTCTAACGAACGTTTGGAAACACCCACGCGATTAATGTGATTTTGAATTTGGTTCCGCATTAAAATCTTTTCATCATCCATTGCATATACTTTTTGTAATTTCGGAATTGAATTGCAAAGTTTAATGAAGTCTTTCTCGATTTTGCTAATGCGCGCATACGTTGGCGCCTCTTCTTCTTCAAATGTTTTTCGATTATCCCTTTCTTTTTGAAACGCGGCAAGATATTCAGTAATTTCACTATTAATCTTTTTTAATTTTTCGTCAGCGTCACGATAAATAAAATTCTTTAAATCCCGCGCAATCTTTTCAATCTCTTCGCGAATTAAAGCGACGCGTTTTGGGGTAACAATATGTTGGAGTGGATAGGCTTCAGCGCTCATCCGTTTATACTCACTTTCAATATCGGTGAGGCGTTGCGGAACTTCGCGACTTACAAGCACACATAAGTTCGGCATTACTTTATTTACATTATCTAACTCATTGAGAACTTTTTGAATGGATGGCATTAAATTAATGGCTTCTTCGTAATTAGCTTTTTCCACTAATTGAGCAAATTGCTCAAATAAATCATCTACATATTTAAACACTGCTTCATAACTTTTCTTTAAAATCACTAGTTCGCTTTGATGCGCCATATATGTTTCTTGAGCGCGCTTAAATTGATCTTTAGCTTCCATAAGCATATGATTACAATCTTCTTCGGGACGAATAGTTTCTAATAAATCACTATTTAATTTATTAACATCATTTTCAAATTCGTTTAAAAAGTGTTTAAATTCACTAATCTCTTTACGGATTTGTTGATAACGTTTATTTTCAATTCCTTCCATGAAATCGTTCATCTTCGCTCCCGCGTAAACATCTTGATCATCTTTTAGATGAAGAAACCGAGAATAATATTTTTCATAAGTTGTAACGTAGAGTAAATTCACTTGCGAAATATATTCAATTCGTTTTAAATATTGATCATCTTGTTCCACTAATAAATGGTGGAGATACTTATATCTTCTTAATAAATCTTGAACTTGATGTGCTAGAGCACGATTCCTTAGGAAAAGAAGATAAAAAAGAGTAATTGCGGCAAGAAAAAGAATAACTCCACCAGCGATAATTAATGATAGCGACAAAGTTGAAAGCGCTAAAACGA
>JAKSVA010000089.1 GCA_024408435.1 Bacilli bacterium | reverse complement strand
ACTGGTTGCGGGGGGTGGATTTGGACCACCGACCTCCAGGTTATGGGCCTGGCAAGCTACCGGACTGCTCTACCCCGCGATATGTTAAAACTATACCACAAGGTAAAAATATAAAGCAACCGCAAAAGTTACCAACGATTATAAACTCTTTCGGCAAAACCAGGCGCGTTTTCAATATAAACTTCTTCGCCATGAATTTTGATGTTACCGGTAAATAAACCAAACACCTGATGCTGATAACTTCTAATTAATAAAACATTTGAATCGCTAAAGCGATCTAGTACTGGTTTAAAAATAATGTTTATATCGCCACTTAAGGAAGTAATTGTCCATGGCGATAAGTAATCAAATTTTCCATTCTTTTCTGGAATATTAAAACGAACATCTTTTAATTTATAAGCTTTATCGTGATAAAAGAACATATTTTCACTTGCCTTCGATGTATCACCAAAACCATAACCGAGATTCCAGCCAATACGTTGACCGTTTTGGATTGTATTCATACTACTCCAATACCACGTATTCTTATAAGTCCAAATACCACGACCCCAATCTAAAACGCCATAAGCATCATTAAAATTATAAGTTTTACTAGCAATTCTAACTACCCCACTAGCCTTTAATAAATTTATTTTTTGGTTGTAATAAAAATGTTTCTTTTTATTAAACGGCGTTGCGATAACCATTGAATCGTGATTCGTTTCTTCAAGCGTTAAATCGGCGTCAAATGGATCTTCGTTTTTTCCGAATTTATCTAAATGCACAATTAAATGACGTTTGTTATTTTCGTGTTTAAAACTAAATAAAAACTTTTTTCTTTTAAAAAATACATTGCCTATTTTACTCGTTGATGGCATTTTTAATTTTCCAAAGGAAAAGAAACCTAAGGGCGAAGTAGTAGTATCAATTTTATTTTTAAAATCAAGAAAGGATGCACTTACCATCCACATATATGAATTATCTGCGACCGTAAATGCGACACCATAATCTTTATTACCAACATAGTAATAATCCCATTCTTTAATTCGCGTTTTTAAACCACGAATAGCTTTTCGTTGATAATCTTTAATTAATGAAAAAGCAAAACCAGCTTCCGCCAAATTACCTTTGTTATCAAGTAATGGACCACTAGTTAATTGGTGCTCTTCCATAATTAGTGTCTAGTTTTATCAGTAAATAATTCGCAGAAACGACCAGAGAAGCTTCTAATAATGCCTTCTTTACCTAAGTGGGTTGTATCACCATAACGGCTCATTCTAAATTGTGCTAAACCACGTGTTCTTTCTTCGGTAATAAAAACGGTAACACCACTTGGTGGACAAATCATAAATTGCGCGGCATTGGTAAAAGGAATGTTCATTAAGTGAGCGACAATCGCCGACATAATACCAAAGTGAGCAAATAAAATAATTTTATCGCGATTACGTCTTGTTACTTTATAAAAGTAACCTTCGCGTTTATATCCATGTTTTGCTAATAATTTATCAAGTGAATCCCAAACGTGGAATAAATGTTTCTCGAATTCACCATCACGTACTTCCATACTCTCTAAGAAGTTCGGTTGTAATAAGGTTGGGTGTTTTAAAATATATTCCGGTTTAAAATCCCAACAAGTTTGTCTTTTGCCGTTTTTAAGAACTGCGTGATAATGGTTTAATTCACGAAGCCATTCAACTGTGTGGACTTTTCCTTTACCTTTTACCACGGCTTGACAAGTCATTTGTGCACGCTCAAGGGGCGAACAATAAAT
This sequence comes from Bacilli bacterium, assembly GCA_024408435.1. Classification (GTDB taxonomy): domain Bacteria; phylum Bacillota_I; class Bacilli_A; order RFN20; family CAG-826; genus UB1719. The sequence continues at coordinate 1,184 of JAKSVA010000089.1, read as the reverse complement.
CTCATCAAAATCACTCGCGTTATATCTTTTACCTAAAGCGGCAGCTTCTTTTTTACCTCTTTCAGTAATTGTATGATGCTCGTAATCTGGTTCGGCATGTCTAATTATATATAATTTCATATTTAAATTATAACATACCAAAAGACTTTGAAAAAATAAGAAATATTTTACTTCTTAAATAATCCTTCGTGGATTTCCATATATCCCGCACGAAGAAGGAGCATTCGCATATGACCAACCGCATCAAAGAATGCCGCCATTTTATTTGGATAAACGAACTTTTGTTTACCCTGTAATTCTTCAAATGTTTCGCCAGGTTGAGGGAAACGAAGATGGTGATCGACGCTGAATGGCATATCACGGTTAGTGGTCATTTGAATAAGTTTTGCTAATGAACCGATTCCTTCACCAGCTGGAACCGCTTCAACAACATTACCATTTCTAATAGCATCGTTAAAATGAACATAATTAGCACGGGCAAATATTGATAAACTACTTTCACTAGTTTCGCCTTGCCTAATGTAATTTAATGGATCATAAACGGTTAATAAGCCAGGAACTTTATCTAAAAGTTCGCCAACGGTTTGGGCAGTGCATCCATAAGCGCCTTCTTTATTTTCGATGCAAATTTTAATATTTTCTTTACCCGCTATTTCAACGGCGCTTTTTAAACGGTTGACTACTTCATCAACATTGTTATTGTGATTTAAAAAGGAAAACACACGAATATAAGAAGCGTGAAACGCCTTCGCGATTTCAACAGCTTTATAAACACGTTTTTTGAATTCTTCAAAATCAATTGAAAAGTCACGTTTACCAATTGAAGTAGCGATTGCATATACTTCAATGCCTTTTTCTTTAAATTTGTTATAGCAACTTTCAGCTTCGCTTACTGAAAGTTCAATTGCACTTTTATCACCGATATAACGAACTTCCGCAAGATGGACGCCCATGTTACGCATTGCTTTAATTGATTCATCAATATTATTACCAGCTGCATCAGTTGGTGCGCATAATTTAATCATAACTATTCTCCTTAACTCTCTAGATAATAAGTTATCACAAAATAGTAAAGGTTGCTACCTTAAAAGTAGAAACTTTTAAATTATTATATATAACACACAAAGATAAATTGGCGGAGGTTTAGAGATTCGAACTCCAGCGGGCTTTGACACCCCTATCGG
>JAKSVA010000088.1 GCA_024408435.1 Bacilli bacterium | reverse complement strand
CTTCACAACTCATACCTAACATATGGAATAATTCCGCAAAAGCTAAAGTAACAAACGCCATCGTTTGGGCAATAGCTAAACTATCAGTTACATTACCATCAATAGTGAAATAAATATTTTTAATGTCAGAAATAGAGAAACTACCGCTCATCCATGCTGGCACTAAATAAGCAACAATTACTGAAATAGTAATTAAACCACCATAAATAAGTGTTTTGTTTAAGCCGCCGTGCGAAAGGAAGTTCTCTTTTTTCTCCCGTGGTTTTTCTTTCATAACATTCTTTTCTTTTGGATCCATGCCAAGCGCAATGGCTGGTGTTGAATCAGTGACTAAATTAATCCACAATAAATGAATCGCCACAAAAGGTGCAGGTAAGCCAACGCAAATAAGCGCAAACATCGTTAAAACTTCTGCGATATTACTCGATAATAAGAATAAGACTGTCTTCTTAATATTAGTGAAGATACTTCTTCCTTCTTCAACCGCTTTTTCAATTGAGGCAAAATTATCATCAGTTAAAACCATGTCACTAGCGTCTTTGGCAACATCAGTGCCAGTAATGCCCATGGCAATACCTATATCGGCAGTTTTTAGACTTGGGGCGTCATTTACTCCATCGCCTGTCATCGCTACCGTCATATCATTCGCTTTGATAGCTTTTACAATATCAACCTTGTTTTGTGGCGAAACACGCGCAAAGACACAAGATGTCTTTACTTTCTCTTTTAATTGTTCTGGCGTTAATTTATCAACATCTATTCCGCTTAAACATTCTTCTTTGTTAGTGGCAATGTTTAATTCTTTAGCGATGGCAAAGGCGGTGTCTAAATAGTCACCCGTAATCATAATTGTTTTAATTCCAGCTTCTTTTAGTTTATTTACCGCCGCTTTAACTTCGACGCGTGGTGGATCAATCATCGCTACTAACCCAACAAAGATTAAATTATCTTCCTTAATATTTTTGTGTGTTGAATAAGCAAGTGCTAAAACGCGTAATGCCTTTGAAGCATATTCTTGATTAATTTTATTAATCTTCTTTAAGTCTTCTTTCGTGATTTTTCTTACCTTATTATTAATTAAGATTTCACTTGTGTGTTTTAAAATTGAATCGATCGCGCCCTTAGTAAAAATATAATCTTTATGCTTCGTGGACATCATTTTTCTTACACTATCAAATGGTAATTCATCTAAACGGGGATATTTTTCATTAAGTGCTTGTTTACTAAAGCCTAATTTATCAGCGAAAGCGACTAAGGCGATTTCGGTTGGATCACCAAACGTTAAAGTCGCATCACTACAAAGTGATAAACCCTTTGCTAAGAAATCAAGCATTTTATCGTTTTTGAAAGTTTGGTAATTAGTATCATTAGTGTAAGCTTCCACTACCGTCATCTTATTTTGGGTTAATGTTCCAGTCTTATCAGAACAAATAACATTCACACTTCCTAAAGTTTCAACACTTGGTAGTTTACGAACAATTGTATTAGCTTTAACCATTCTCGTAACACCAATCGCCAAAACAATCGTAACAACTGCAACTAAACCTTCAGGAATAGCAGCAACCGCTAAAGCGATGCTAGAAAGAACCGCTTCAATCCACGCCTCAATTTCTCCGCCCTTACCATCAACAAAAATCCAAATCATATCCGCTAAGAAAACTAACATAACTACCACAAGTGTAATAATGCCCAATGAAGAAGATAACTTCTTCAGCACTTTTTGTAAGGGCGTTAATTCCGTTTCACCTTCAGTTAATGAATGAGCAATCTTACCAATTTCCGTTTCCATCCCAATTGAAGTAACAACGGCTTTACCTCGACCATAGGTAACAATAGTTGAAGAGTAAACCATATTAATACGATCGCCAATCGCTAAAGCGTTAGTGAAAGTCATTTGCGCGTTTTTCTCAACGGGAACTGATTCACCAGTTAAAGAGGATTCGTTAACTTTTAGATTATACGATTCAAGTAGACGCATATCAGCAGAGATTAAATCGCCTTCGCTAAGGATAACAATATCGCCAATAGTTAAATCAGCAGATTTAATTTTTAGATTCTCGCCTTGGCGAATAACATTCACTAAAGGAGAAGATAATTTCTTTAAAGCATCAAGACTTGATTGCGCCTTCTTTTCTTGAATCGTTCCGATTAATGAATTTAGTAAAATGACCGCAAGGATAATAATGACGTCCGCCCAATCACCCGTCGCTAGAAAATCAAAACCTTTTCCTTCATTAAGCGCTTTAATTGTTTCGTAGATGGAAACACCGATGGTAACACCAATTGCTAAGAAAAGAATATAAATCATCGGATTCTTCATTTGCTCAAAGAAAATCCGCAATGTTGATTTCTTTTTTGCTTCTTTTAATTTATTTTCGCCGTATTGATGAATTCGTTTATTAGCCTCTTCATTACTTAACCCTTGGTTAGCATCTACTTTTAATAAACGAAGAGATTCATTAATATTTTTCGTTTCAAAATTTATCTTGTCCATGTTAGTCAATTGTTGTTTCGCGTTTAATATAGACGCTTTCAAATTTATACGCTTTTTCATCAAGACTATGTTTAATTAGGTTATCAAGCATAGTAATCGCTTTTTTGCCCACCGAAATTAAATCAATATGCATACTAGAAATAGTTGGCGTCATCATATGCGCATATTTAGTGCCGATGATTGATAAGACTTCAATATCATTGGGTACTTTTAAACCATTTTCACTTGCCGCATTAATGACGGCTTTGGCGATTGAATCACGACTCGCAATAAAATACGCCTTCTTCTTATAATTATTGAAAAACTTTCTAAAATATTCATAGGTTCTTTGATAAGAATCATGGCAAGAAATCGTTGAACACTTCTTATTTAAATATTCATGAATTTCGTAACAAGCTTTTTCCATTCGATTAATTAAGCGTCCACCATTTTCTACTTGTAAGAAGATAATTGGCTTACTTTTTTCTTTTCTAGTTAAAACGTTAGCGATAATCTTTTTTAATAAATGTT
>JAKSVA010000087.1 GCA_024408435.1 Bacilli bacterium | reverse complement strand
TTTGGTACTTCTAATCCCGAAGTAACTTTACCTGCCACAATTGGTTCAAAGCGCGCTTGTACACCACCAAGACGCTGAGAAATGTCAGAGACATAACGAGGAATTGCTTGAATAGAAGCACTCGCCTCAATCTTAACATCATAGCGAGTAACGCGTGGGCCGATTGTGTGCCCAACTACTTTTGCGCCAATCCGTAAAGCAGCAAATGTCGCATTAATAATTTCTTCGTTTTGTTTACAACTCTCTTCGTTTTTTGCGATGATGTCACCTGCATCATAATCTTTTAATAAATCAAGACTAGGTAATTGGTAAGGAGGAAGAATTTTTTCTTCCTTTTTATCAAGATTAGGAATGTCATTAATTGCGTTGGCATCATCACCTAACAAGTTAGCCGATTTTAATGAACCCATTGGTTGAACTTGTTCGTTAATATCCGTGACTTCAGGAGCATCATTATTACTATATAAATTTGCCTTTTCAAGAACCGAAGGACCACCTACATCTTCATCGGGTAATGGAACATTATTAAATGTCGGATGCTTAATCTCCTTGACTGGTGCTTCGTTAATTGCTTCATTACTAATGTTTTGCACTGCTTGACCATCAATTACATTTGTAGCCTTAGCTTTTCTCCTTTTATTTATATAAGCAAAGAAGTCAGCGATATAAGTATGGGTAATAAGAATTACCGCTATCACTAAAATAAGACTAGCGATGATGATCGCTCCTGCATAAGTAATTAATGATAATAATCCAGCAAATAAATGACCAAACCATCCACCACCGAGTGATGCATATAATGGATCTAACCGTTGATAATTAGTAGCGGGAAATTTAGGGATAGCATTTAAATAACTATCAATAAATAGATTGTTAAAGTTAGTGATATGAATAGAATTATCACCGCTTCCATAAGGAACAATGGTAAATAAAATTAATAACGCAAAGATTAATAAGCCAATCCCAACTGAGGTGGCATTTAAAGTTAATTTAAATGGTTTCTTCCGGTTAATTAATAAATATATACCTAGCCCAATTAGAAGTGGATAAATAAACCAATAGCTGACTAAACCAAAGAAAAAGGCTAGCGCCATCACAATTGATTGAGAGATATAACCAATATCAATAAGACAAACAATACCGAACAAGATAAACGCGAAGCCAATCGCTCCCCTAATCTTACTTGTTTTAATCGGATTATTGTTATTCATACTTAACTAATATCAGTAATAATTGGAACCACGAGTGGTTCTTTTCCAATTTCTCGGCGAAGTAATTTACTTAAACGATCACTTACCGCTGATTCAACTACATATTTATTATAATTCCCTAACAAGAATTCATTAAGAATATTTACTAATTCGTTATTAACTAAACGTGAAACTGTCTTGATGTCTTTTAGACAAGTTACGCCAAAAAGATTAACTTCAGGATTAGCAATAATTTTATGACCACGCGGGTCCACTGCTGCATTTACTAAGACAACACCATCTTCGCCTAATTTTAATCTTTCGCTTAGAACTGCATTAGCTGAACTAGTTAAATTTTTACCATTAATTAAAACGATACCGGTTGGCACTGCTTGAGTAGCGGGTAATAAGCGTGCTGCTTCGTTATTAATATCTAAAACTAAACCATTTTCTAAAACGAAGATGTTGTTATGTGATAAGTTAACACCCATATTAAATGCAATCATTGCATTAGCAATCATGTTCCGATAGCTACCTTTAATTGGTACAAAATATTTTGGATGAAATAAGGATATCATACTTTTAACATCTTCTTCGCTAGGATGCATGCTAAGATAATCTTTACGTGAAACGTTAAAAACATTCATCCCAGTTCTAAATAAATTATCAAGCGTAGACGCTCCTAACACTTCAAAGTAGTTTTCGGTTGGCGCCGCGACAATAAAGGTATCAGTTTCTTTAAAAGCGATTCTAGCCGTTCCAGTACCTTTTGCAAAACGATTCATTTTATTATATAAAGCTTTACCAAAACCAGCCATTAAGATAACAACATCTGTATCTTTAACGCGGTTAATATCTTCATATGAAAGTGAATAGTTTCTTGGAATAGCACATTCATCAATTGTTTCTAAGCGCTTAAGAAGCGCGAAAGTTTCTTTATCATAAGCACAAATCTTTCGGTTATATGAAATAGCTAATTTAATAATTTCAGCAATAGCAAAAGCATTAGTTGCAAATACGGAAATAAAAATTCTTCCCTTTGCATCGTTTTCAAAGAAATTAACTAAATGCGGCGTTAAACGATGATTAGGAGTTGTGTAACCTGGGCGCGTCGCGTAGGTTGATTCACACATAAGAAGTAAAGTTGGCTTTTCAGCAATTCGACCAACTGCAGTTGAATCATAAGTAAAGTTTTTAAAACTATTATTTTCAATAATAAAGTCACCAGTATAAATAATGTTGCCAGCACTTGTTTCAATCGCAACGCCAAAACTTTGTGGCATGTTGTGACAGGTTGCAAAGAAATGAACTTTATGATTAGCGATAATTTCATCACTAGTTGGTTTAACAACATTAAAATTAATGTTAACCTCACTATTAACGTGACTCATAAAAGACTCAACAAGCATCTTAGTGACGCTTGAACAATAAATTGGTGCTGGACAATCTCTTACCATATAGGCAATCGCACCTAACTGATCATCATGACCATGCGTAATAATATAGGCTTTTATTTTCCTTTTATTCTCTTTTAAATAAGAATAGTCGGCAATAATATAATCAATTCCTGGTGTCGATTTATCAGGATATTTGATGCCAGCATCAAGAATAAAAATATCGTCATCAATTTCAACAACAGTTAAATTTTTTCCATCCTCGTCAAGACCGCCGAGCATGAATATATGAATATGTTCGTTCATTTCAAAATCTCTCTTTCAAATTTATCATTAATTGTAGGTATTTATATTATAAACAAAGTTTTTCTAAATACAAAATAAATCTTAAAAAAACGACACTTTTTGTGCCGCTATTAACTGGTTGCGGGGGGTGGATTTGGACCACCGACCTCCAGGTTATGGGCCTGGCAA
>JAKSVA010000086.1 GCA_024408435.1 Bacilli bacterium | reverse complement strand
ACTCCGTCACAAAATAAATCGAATCATAAGTAAAAATCATTAACACTAACGCGGTGAAGGTTTTGTAGTGATTTTTTCTTAATGAATAAATTAAAAAGAAATACATTATTCCTAAAATCAGCATTTCAAATAATAAGGCGGCTTCAAAACCATCTTCCACGCTTTGACAAACTAGACCAACGAAGTTAAAAAGAAAAGTAACCCCCATTAAGGGATATAAGAAGTAACGATTCTTAATGAGATCAAAAACTTTTTTCACACCATAATTATAACTTTTTTTCTGCTTGAATGTGTGGTAAATCTCGCTATATAATATCAAGGTAACGAGGTTTCATTTATGAAAAAATTATATCTATTAATAATGCCAGTGCTAGCAATCTCAACTTTAATTAGTTGCGGAGGAGGTAACAGTAGTTTTGATGTTACCATCTCTCAAATCGAGGGATTAACAATTGATAAGGCTAAAGCGAAGAAAGGCGAAGACTTTACAGCACAAATTAAACTTGATAATGAAGGGTTTATCTTACCTTTAGAATTAGCTAGTGTCACCATCGGTGGTAATGAAGCGAAAGTTGATGAAGTATATACTTATAAACTGGAAGATGATACAACTGCCACTTTTACAATCCCAGCTACAAATGTTACAGGAAACATTGATATTAAATTATCTATTGATTACACCAAAGTTAATGAAGAGGAATTTAATAAAGCAATTGATTTTGTAGATGTAGAATACTTACAAGCAATTAGAGATGGTATGTCATTTGGCTTTGTCGAACTATCTCCTACCGTATCACATTGTATTTGGGATGCGGATGGATATATCGATACATACGTAAAAAGAAGTGGCTCCCCAGAGAGTTATACCTATGAAGGATACGAAAGGAAAGCAGCTGAAGGAGCATTTTCTCCGCTAACTCCAAAACAAGCTGAAGAAGCATTTACCACTCCTCAAAATAAAAATATAATTATTAGAGGAGATCTTGGCGGAAAAACTTTCGAAGAATTTGAATACGAAACAAATCGATATACTGTTTCGTTCCAGAGTGAAGTTAAAATTTCTGCATCCGTTTTGTTTAGAAACAAAAAAGCAAGCGTTTTTACAAGACAAGCGGGTGATAACCAACCGGCTATTAGTGTGTTTACTTACGAAGAATATACACCAGATTTTCCACCCCAACCCATTGGTAAATAATTAACACTACTAGTACTTTTTATTTTACTAACCGCATTACGTTGTTTTATCAATGCGAGACAATTTTTGTTTACATGACATTTTACATATGATATCATATGTTCAAGCACCATATGAACTTTAATCAAATTGATTACATCAAAAACTACAATAAGAGTATTTATAAAACCATTCTTTTTCGAGTTAGAAAAGATAACTTTGATATTATGAAAAAACTTAAATCGGTAGAAAGCGTGAATGGTTATATAAATGAATTAATTGAAAACGATATCCACCATAATGTATTAACTATTAAAAAGATTAAAGATAAAATCCTACCAATTTTTAAAAAACATAATATTAACGAAGTTTATTTATTCGGAAGTTACGCTAGAGGAGAAGCGAAAAACACCAGTGATATCGACATTTATTGTGAGTCTGGTAATGTTAAAACCCTAATTGAACAAGGTTTGCTTGAAGATGAACTTACTAAAGCTTTAAAAAAGGATGTTGATATTGTCTTTATTGGATCAAAAATGGATAATTACTTTAAAGAACAATTAGAAGGAGATAAAATTCGTATATGTTAACGGTTAAAGAAAAAGGTTTGCTATTAAATATCATCAAACATTGTGAAAAGATTAATCTAAAAATTAAAGGCTTAACTAAAGAAAATTTCACTAACAACGAAGATATTATTGAGATTATTTGCTTTAATATCTTTCAAATCGGAGAACTAGCGAAAAATTTCACTCCTCAATTCATTAAGAAATATAGCAATCAACCGTGGAAACAAATTAAAGGCATGAGAGATAAAGTCGCTCATGGATACGGAACCATTGATTTAGATCGAGTTTGGTATACCGCTAAAGAAGACATTAATCCATTATTAACGTATTGTAAAAAAATACTTAAAGATTCACTAACATCAGTTAAGGCAAATTAAAATTTCTCTCTGACACACACATTAATTTAAAGGATATTCTCAAACTATGACTAACATTAACAACTTAAAAATCTATATCGTTGAGTATAACTCCAATAGTGCACTTATCTTTAAAGAAGCATTTAAAGAATATAAAAATGTCACCGTCATTAACGATGACCTAATGCATTTCTTTCAACTCCATCAAGAAGAAATTGATTGTCTAGTCTCACCCGCAAATTCATACGGCCATATGGCAGGTGGCTTTGATGCGAGATTAAGTGATATCTTAGGGTGGGATTTTCAAGAAAAAGTTCAACAATATATCAAAGAACATTTTAATGGATGTCAACCGGTCGCGACTTCATTTATGATCAAAACGCATCTCCCCCACTTATCGTTAATTCATACCCCAACGATGAAATATCCTTCACCGATTGAAGATGATCAAATTATTAGTAAATGCACGACCGCTACCCTTTTATGCGCTTTAAAGAATAATATTAAATGTATTATCCTTCCTGTCTTTGGTGGCTCTTGTGGCGGTTTATCTCCTGAAGTCACTAGCCAAAGAATGAAAGAAAGCTATATCGCACTTCTTCATAAATAAAAAAAATTAATTACGTCTTTCTGGCAAATCTTTAAGACCATTATAATCAAGACGAGCTTCAAGATGATCAATCCGCGTATTAACTTGCTTAAAACCTTCAATAACATACTTCGTTAACTTATCAACTGTAATAACTAACTTATCAACGGTCATGCCTAATTGGTTTAATGTGTATTTGCTTGTCTTCTTTTTCATCTTCTTCATACGCTTTCTCTTTTTCATTTTATCACGCATTCTAAATTCTTTTCCATGTAAAAGATCAAGTTCATCATTTTGAATTGCTCTTGCAATCTTAATTGCATCAATTGAATAATCTTTCATAAGTACTTTTCCTTTATTAGATACTTAAGAAAAGAAAATAAAAATGCTATGTCCCTAAAAAGTTGTACTTCCAGTTAAGTTAAAGGAGTACAAATATG
>JAKSVA010000085.1 GCA_024408435.1 Bacilli bacterium | reverse complement strand
GCTTCTATATTAAATGAAGCACTCTATATGGGATGCGATGAAGGCGTTTTAATTACTGATCGTAAATTTGGTGGAGCGGATGTGGTAGCAACTTCGTATACCATTATGCAAGGTATTAAAGCCTCTGGTGATTTTGATTTGATTATATGCGGGAAACAGACTACTGATGGTGATACCGCACAAGTTGGAGCGGAAATTGCCGAGCATTTGAACATTCCTCATGTTTGTTATGTAAATAAAATTATTGAAATTAAAGATAAATCTATTGTGGTTGAAGCTTCTTTAGAAGAAACAATTGAAACTTTAGAAATTAATTATCCTTGTTTAATTACAATTGAAAAAGACGCTGCTACACCTCGCTTACCATCTTATAGGAGAAGTCTATTATTTAAAGATGTCAAGTTTAAGCAAATCACTTTTAATGATTTAAGCGATAAAGATGAAAATCACTATGGTTTAAAGGGTTCTCCCACGCGAGTGGAGAGGATGTTTAATCCAGAAAAGAATGATAAAAAAATTTTGCTGACTGGTAAAGATGATAAATTAGTGAATGATATTAAAAAGATTCTTACGGAGAATAAATTGTTATGAGAAAGTTAATAATTGATCAAAGTAAGGTCACTAACGAAGTCGCCACTAATTTAGTTAAAATTTGCCCATTTGGAGCGATTGAATATAAAGATGGTAAGCTTGATGTTAATTCTGCTTGTAAAACGTGTGGTGCGTGTCAAAGAAAATATCCTAATGGGCCAATTAAAATTATTGATGTTGAAGATACTGCCCCTAAGATTGATAAAAATTTGTATAAAGGGGTTTGTGTGTTTGTTGAATTAACTAACGAAGGCGTTCATCCGGTTACTTTTGAATTAATTGGCAAGGCAAGAGAATTGGCAAATATTATTCATCATCCGGTATATGCTTTATTAATTGCGAGTCAACAGCAAATTATCCAATACCAAAGCGAAATATTGTCGTATGGTGTTAATACTTTATATGTCTATGAACATGAAATATATAAAGATTTTAATGTGACTCGCTTCGCTAACTGTACGTTTGATTTTATAAACAAAATTAAACCATCTACAATTTTGTTTGGTGGCACTCCACTAGGAAGAAGTTTTGCTCCAAAAATTGCTGCACACTTTAAAACAGGATTAACCGCTGATTGTACAAAACTTGGGATGAAAGAAAATACTGATTTAATCCAAGTACGTCCCGCATTTGGCGGGAATGTGATGGCGCAAATTATTACCACGAATACGCGCCCTCAACTTGCAACTGTTCGTCCAAAGATATTCCCTATGCCCAATAAGGAAAAGATTATTGGCCAGGTAATTAAGATGGATAATAAGGATATTCCTTTAGATTCGTTAATTAAGTTAATTAAAAAAGTTAACAAAGAAAAAACTTTAGATATTGCCAAAAGTGATGTAATTGTAGCAATCGGTCGGATTTTTAAAAATGAAGACGATATCAAATTAGCAAAGGAGCTTGCTAATCTCTTAGGTGGTTTATTAGCTTCTTCCCGTCCGTTAGTAGAAGAAGGGATTATGGAGGCTAAATATCAGATTGGATTATCAGGTAAAACTGTCGCACCTAAATTAATTATTACTTTAGGAATATCGGGCGCAGTTCAATTTATTGCTGGGATGAAAGGAAGTGGGCTAATTATTGCAATTAATAAAGATAAGAATGCACCTATCTTTGATGTTGCGCATTATGGAATTGTAGCAGATGTATTTAGTTTCTTACCCAAACTAATTGATGAACTCAGAAGGGAGAAAAAATGAATTATGTATAAGAAAATTGATGATAAGGACATAAAATATTTTTCTTCATTTTTTGATAAAGACCATTTATTTGTCGATGACCTTATTTCACCTGATTATAGTCGAGATGAATTGTCCCAAGTGCAACATATGCCTGAAATGGTATTAGTAGTTAGTAGCACTGATGAAGTAAGTAAGGTGCTTAAATATGCCAATGAGAAAAAAATACCAGTTACAGTTCGAGGAAGCGGAACTGGTTTAGTTGGAGCATGCGTTCCACTTGAGGGTGGCATTGTTCTTGATATGAGTAAAATGAATCATATCTTAAGTTTAGATGAGGATAATTTAACTTTAACTGTTGAGCCTGGTGTTTTGTTAATGGACATCTATTCTTATGTTGAACCGAAAGGATATTTTTATGCTCCAGATCCTGGCGAAAAGACAGCGACCATTGGCGGTAATATTTCCACTAACGCAGGTGGGATGCGCGCGGTGAAATATGGTGTTACTCGTGATTGGGTGATGGCATTAGAAGTTGTTTTGGCGGATGGTACTGTTACTAATTTTGGTCGAAACGTGGTAAAAGATTCAACCGGTTATTCGCTTAAAAATTTGATAATTGGTAGCGAGGGAACTTTGTGTGTGATTACAAAAGCTGTTCTAAAGCTTATTCCTAAACCTGATGAGACTATATCTTTACTAGTGCCTTTTTCAAGTAAAGAGTTGGCCTTAAAAGCCGTACCTAATATCATTAAAGAAAATTTAGATACAACTTGTATTGAGTTTTTTGAGAAAAATACAATTGCTTTTGCAGAAGAATATTTAGGAAGAAAATTTCCTAACACAAAAAGTGAAGCTTATATATTATTAACTTTTGATGCTAAAACTAAAGAATTATTAAAACATAATTATGAGAAAGCCGCTGATATTTGTATTAATAAGTTAAATGCAATTGATGCTTTAATTGTTGACACAGATGAAAGGAAAGATGCTGTATGGAAAGCTAGAGGCGCTTTCTTAGAGGCTATCAAAGCTTCTACGACCGAAATGGATGAATGTGATGTTGTAGTGCCACGTGCTAAAGTTGCTGATTATATTAATTTCACCATTTTTCTAGAGAAGAAATATAACATTCGAATACCTTCTTTTGGTCATGCTGGTGATGGTAATCTCCATATTTATGTGTGTCGTGATAAATTAAGTAAAGGTGAATTTAAGAAAAAATTGGATGCCATTTTTAAAGAAATGTATGATAAAGCGAATGAGGTGGGCGGTTTAATTTCTGGAGAACATGGTATTGGATTAGCAAAAATGTCTTATATGCATAGACTATTGGGTGATCGTCAAATTGAATTGATGCGTGGCATTAAAAAAGTTTTTGACCCAAATGGTATTCTTAATCCTAATAAAATTATTTA
>JAKSVA010000084.1 GCA_024408435.1 Bacilli bacterium | reverse complement strand
AAAGAAATTAAAATGAGAGGCTTAAAGAAAGCACTCATTTGTACCACTCCTGAATTAATTAAATTTAAAGTGGTTGATAATGTGACAGATTTATTAAAGAAAGCAAAACTTCCTTACGAAATCTATAGCAACATTAAACCAAACCCCACGATTGAAAATGTTCAAAGTGGGGTAAAAGCAATGAAAAAAGCCAAAGCGGACTATCTAATTGCAATCGGTGGTGGTAGTGCTATTGATACCGCGAAAGGTGTTGGTATTATTATGGCTAACCCAGAGCATATCGATGTTCGTTCACTTGAAGGTGCGGAAAGAAGCAAAAAGAAATGTTTACCAATTATTGCTGTTCCAACTACCGCTGGTACGGCTGCAGAAGTTACGATTAACTACGTTATCACTGATACTAAGAAAAAACGGAAATTCGTTTGCGCTGATCCACATGATATTCCTGTTGTAGCAATCATCGATCCAATCATGATGGGCACAATGCCAAAAGGTTTAACTGCTTCAACTGGGATGGATGCTTTAACCCATGCAATTGAAGGCTATATCACTAAAGGTGCTTGGGAGTTAAGTGATATGTTCCATCTTGAAGCAATTCGTTTAATTGCGAAACATTTACGTGGCGCAGTGAAAAATACAAAAGAAGGTCGTGAAGGTATGGCCTTAGGCCAATACATTGCTGGTATGGGCTTTAGTAACGTTGGCTTAGGTATTGTCCACTCGATGGCGCATTCTCTAGGCGCACTTTATGACACACCACACGGGGTCGCTAATGCAATCTTACTTCCAACCATTATGAGATATAACGCACCAGCAACGGGTGAAAAGTATCGTGAAATTGCGCGTGCGATGGGTGTGAAAAATGTTGATAAGATGAATCAAAAGCAATATCGCGAAGCGGCGATTAAAGCGGTTGCAAAATTAAGTAAAGATGTTGGTATTCCTACTGACTTAAAGAAAATTATGAAAGCGAAAGATATTAATTTCTTAACTGAAAATGCAATGAAAGATGCTTGTACACCAGGTAACCCACGTGTTCCAAGTAAGAACGACATTATTAAACTTTATAAATCATTATTATAAGGAGAACAATATGAATTTCACTAATTCACCTTTCGTTTTACAGATGAAAGAAGTTACCGCGAATATGTATCGTCAAGGATGGGATGAGAGAAATGGTGGCAATATTTCTTATTTGATTGATGAGAAATACATTAAACAATATTTCCCAAAAGAAAAGGTCATTCGGAAAATTCCCATGAGTTTTACCGCTGATAAGAGTGTTCGCAATAAATGTTTTTTAGTTACTGGCACTGGCAAATACTTTAAGAATGTCATGAAAGACCCTGAGACAAACTTAGGATTAGTGAGAATTGCGAAAGATGGCAAAACCGCTTTATTACTTTGGGGTTATAAAGATGGGGGTAAATTCACAAGTGAATTCCCCGCCCATATTATGTGCCATACTGAACGTTTAAAAGTTAATCCACAAAACCGGATTATTATGCATACTCATCCGACTTACACAATGTGTATGGGTGCTTCTACTCCAGTGAGTGAAATTGAATTTACTAAACGTCTTTGGACAAGTAATACCGAAGCGATTGTTGTCTTCCCTGAAGGAATTGGTGTACTTCCTTGTATGGTGTGTGGCACGAATGAAATCGGTGAAGCTACTGCCAAGAAGATGAAAAAATTTAGAATCGTTAGTTGGACTAACCATGGTATTTATGGATGTGGTAAAGATATTGATGAAGCTTTTGGCCTCATTGAAACAGTTGAAAAGACCGCAATGGTTTATATGATTTCATTAGGTCATGTTGTTAATGTGATTCCGCCAAAAGTTTTAGTTGGTTTATGTAAATTATGGAATCTAAAACCAATGAAGGGAGTCTTTAAACAACTCGATGTCATTAAATAATTACGTTGCGATTGATTTAGGTGCGACGAGTGGTCGTATCATTGTCTCTCAAGATGGTAAGCATCTTGATGAAATACATCGTTTCAGTCAATATTTAAAAAACGATAATGGTGTTTTTACTTGGGATTTAGATAAAATCTGGAACAACATTTTAATTGGTCTTAAGAAGGTGGTGGAGAAATATCACACCATTACTTCAATTGGGATTGATTCTTGGGGTGTTGATTATGTTTTAATGAATCAAGATGCACCTATCTTACCTGCTTATTCATATCGTGATTCACGGACAAAAGCAACAATGGAAGAAGTTCATAAAATTGTACCATTTAATGAACTATACTCTCATACCGGTATTCAAAAAAGTTTAGTGAATACGATTTATCAATTGATGGACGATCAAAAGAAAGGTCGTTTATCACAAGCAACTGATTTTTTATTTATTCCTGAATATTTTTCTTATTTATTAACTGGTAAAAAGGCACATGAATATAGTATGGCCACTACGACTGGACTTGTTGATATGAAAACTGGTCAATATTCTGAAATCTTAATTAATAAATTAGGTTTTCCAAAAGAATTATTTAAACCAGTTGTAAAACCTGGTTATATTGTTGGGCCTTTAAAAGAAGAGATTATGAAAGAGATTGGGAGTAACGCAACAGTTGTTCTACCAGTTACGCATGATACTGCTTCTGCATTTTACGCAGTAGAAGTTGATTTGGATTCAGTTATTATTTCAAGTGGCACTTGGTCGCTTGTCGGTGTCAAACTTAAGCAAGGTAATAACTCAGCGCAAAGTCTTAACAGCAACTTCGCTAACGAAGGTAGTAAAGATTTTATATGCTATTTAAAGAATATTATGGGCTTATGGCTTTTTAACGAAGTTAAGAAGAAACATAATTATAGCTACGATGAAATTACCGACCTAGCATTAGCGTCTACTTATAATGAAATTTTTGATGTTAATGATCATAGTCTACTTTCGCCCAGTGATATGAAAGAAGCGATTTGTAAATTATTACCAGTCGATAATCAACCAAAGACAGACGGCGATTTATATCGGAGTATTTTCCGTTCCTTGGCGACTACTTATAAAAATGTGTGTGATCAATTAAGAGTTAATCTTAACCAAAGATATAATCGGATTTGTATTGTTGGTGGTGGAGCACACAATAAAGCACTTAACCAATTTACGCAAGAGATAACTAAGCACGAAGTAATTGCGATTCCAATGGAAGCTACTACGGTCGGCAATATTAAAATCCAAAAAGAAGTA
>JAKSVA010000083.1 GCA_024408435.1 Bacilli bacterium | reverse complement strand
TGAATAAGATTATTTATAAAAGATCGGATGAAATGCCTAACGGGGATTTTATTCACGATGTTTTAAAATTAGATTCTCAGGTTTATCCTAGAAAATTACAAGGAACCTTTGATAGCGTGAATGGTCGCTTTCAAAGAAATAAACAAAGTTATATCTTAGCCTATGATGATAATCAATTAATTGGTTACATCTGTTTTTTAAATATTGCAAAAAATCTATGCGAGCAATTACATAAAAATCCTCTAAGCAATGATGATTTAATTAATCCGAATGATATTATTAAGTTTTCTTTAAAAGAACCTAATACGGTATATATCATTTCCATTGTAGTTAAAAAAGAGTATCGCCACCAAGGTATCGGTGGCTCATTAGTTAAAGAGTTAAGAAAATTTCTTATGGGTTTATTCTCTAAAGGATATAAGTTTGATTGTGTTTATGGTACCGCAGTCACCAAAGCGGGTTATAAATTAGCCAAGAAAAATGGTTTTACCATTATTAAACGCGTTAAGTTAGGTGTATATTTTATTTCGCTTAAAATCACTAGTGATATTCTTGTTCAAGAATAAACAATGTATAATATTAATATGAATAAAATTAAATATTTTTGTTTACTAGCGTTCATCGTACCTCTTTTAGGTTGTAACAATGATAATGGGGTTATTGATGTGGCTAGTTATGTTGACATTACTGGAAAAAGTGATTGTAGTGATAAAATTCAAGAATTAATCAATAATAATCCCAATCGAACACTTTATTTTCGTGATGGGACTTATTTATTAGATCACCAAATTTTAACTCCTGGTGATCCAACTAAATCAGTTGATTTACAATTATCAAATTACGCGATTTTAAAAGCCAGTGATTCTTATCAAGTAAAACGTGATGAAATAGGCGAATATCAAGATGAATATTTATATATGGTATCACTTGGTGGACTCGATAAAATAAATGATGTGACTACCCCTGGTAGTGTTTATTCATTTACCGGTGGCATCATTGATGGAAGTGGGAAAGCTGCTGGTATTGAAATCGCGGGTGGACGCGAAACCCGTGTCCAAAATGTTTCGATGAAAGGCGTTGAAGTCGGATTACGCATTGCCCATGGCGTTAATGGCGGTGGTTCTTCCGATGCAGATATTCGTGATCTAAGTATTATTTGTAATGACACAAAAGAATCATATGGTTTAAAGTTAGAAGGGAGTGATAACACCGCTACTAATATTCGGATTGGTCACACGACACATGGTGTTTATATTACAGGTGGAACAAATATTTTAAAAAATGTTCATCCTCTTCATAATAAGCCATGCAAAGAATCTTATTATAACGATTCAATCGGCTTTGAAATTAAAAGTTTTGCTCAATTAAGTAATTGCTATAGTGATAATTTTCGGATTGCTTATAAATTCCATGATTCTGGTTCGTTTTTAACCGATTGTGTCGCGTGGTGGTTTGAACCAAGTCTTGATTTAAAGCAATATTCAATTTGGAAGGAAAGCAATGAATTTAATGCAATCATTAATAACTTCGCTATTGGTTTTAAAAAGGATGGAGAAAGAACAATTATGGCTGGTAATAAAGAAAAATTAGGCGAAGGCTCAATTCACAATGTTACCGCACGCGAAATAGACAAGATTACTGATGTTACCGATCATAAGCCAGATGATGGCTCACTTCTTGAACAATATTTAGACAAAGACGAAAAAATTCACGATTATCGATAAACGAATATAAAAGGTAATTTCAAATATTTTTTCTCTTTGTCCAATAAAACGAACAAAGAAAAGAAAAAGTTAAAGAAAATTACTATTTCCTTTTATGATATAACTACATGAAATGGGAAATTAGATATTACTTTGATGAAATATCATTAAACGCACGGCGAATTTGTTTTAAAGAAGAAATCGAGGCAAAAGAGAAAAATATTGCTATTACCCTTGCGAGTCATCGCTTAAATCATTCCGCCTTTGGTTTTAAATATTATGAGATTATTGAAATTCCCATTTCTCATTAACATGTAGTTAATAATTTACCTATCTTGTTTTTTTGTGGTATAGTAGGGATATCAATTAGGGGATAGTATGCCACCTAAAATTAAGAATACACAAAAGCAAATCAAGGAAGCTAATACAAGGACTATTTATTTAAGCAAGGTCTTGCTTATCTTATTTTTACTATTTAGTTTTATCGGTTCACTTGGTTATATTAAAGGTGTTAAGCTTGGTACCTTTACCCAATATATGTGGGATTATTTATCTGATTTAAAATTAGATGAATCACCACTTTATCATCTTGAAGTATTTCGCTACACAATTATGTTTATCTCTTTCCTTGCTGCTAGTTTAGGTAGCATAGTATGCTTTATTTATTTTTTTACAAAAATTTATAAAGGTTACACGAATAATAAATTGTCCGATGTTTCTAATAAAAACATTTTCGCTAAATCATTTATTTATCCACTTCAATATGTTGTTATTTGTAGTTTAATGTTTGATTATAGTTATTTAGAAAGAAGCGGTGATGTATCAACTATTTCTGCGCTTCATGGTGCCCAATTTGGTTGGGGTGCCTATTCTATCCTCGTTGGCCTTGTTTGTGGGCTCGCTTCGGTCTTAATTGAAGAAAACACTAATGTTTCGATTGGTACGCCAAGTGAAAATCGTGATTATATTCTCACGCGAGTTGCTCTTTTATGTACGCTTAGTATCCTCGTCTTTGGTTTAACTAGCTATGTTCATTTTACTTACACGACTGAACTAGATATTTACGATTATCCACTATACGTTAACACCGAAGCAAATATTTTCTATTTTTATTGGGTAGCGTTATCCCCGGAAATAAGTTATATACAATCAGGTGCTGATTACCGTGTCTTAACTTATGTGGGCATCACTTTAGCATTCTTAGCAGTTATTGCGGCTTTCTATACTTTCTATCACCTTTTAAAATGTCACCGCCGGCGTTCATTAGTTGGTCTATCCATCATCTTAGCGTCCTCGCTCGCTATTGGTTTCATTGGTATTGAATTATGTAATACTTTCTTTAGAAACTATTCTGAAGTTTACGATATTGTGAAAAAAGATGTAAGGTTCTCCACTTCATCCGCTGCTGCCATTGTTCTTAGCCTTGTTGCTATCTCTTCATTAATTACTAGCTTTGTCGCTGATCAAAAAGATAAAGCCAAGACGATGATTAACGCTAGTATAAATAAATAAACTTAAACAATATAGTATTTGTATATTTAACTATTTATTTTGAAGTTGGGACAACAGGGGTAATTGTTCCATAAGTTAAGTTCATTGTGCCGTAAATGGTC
>JAKSVA010000082.1 GCA_024408435.1 Bacilli bacterium | reverse complement strand
TAATCAGAAGTAGTTGCAACAGGTTTCTTAACTTCTTTAATTACATTTTGTAAATTAGATGGGAGCATGTCAAAAACAGTTTTGTTAGCGTACTCAGTTTGTTGCGTTTGTTCACTTGTTTCTTGCTTCTTACGGTACCAATAAAGTCCGCCTTTGCCACCACCATCAAAGACTTCTCTTAAATTAGAATCAAGGTAATTTTGATTAATAGAAGAAGTGCCTTTCTCCCAGTTCCATACAGCCGCTAACGAATAGCCATCGCTATCAGATAATAAATTAGCAAATTCCCAGGTTGTGTGAGCTTTACCTGAACCATCCGCTAAATCATCATGATCAATACCAATCAGACGAACAATGTGATTTATTCCATTAACTCTTAAGTTGCGTGTAGTACCTATATTATCTTCATTTAAATTACTGATGTATTTCTCGTCTAGATACCATAAGTCTTCCTCGATTGCTGTAATTGTTACTGATACGGGGCTACTGGGCATTTTGAAAGTTAAGTGTCCGCTTTCACTAATATAAGTAATTGATGACTTATCAACACCGGTACATATTACATTGCTCTTAGACTCAGGTAAGTAATAACCTTGGTCAGCCATAAAAGTAAGTGCTACATCTTCGCCTTCTTCGTATTGCCCTTTGTTGCCACTAATTGTTCCGTTGTTACAAGTAGCAATTAATGTGTATTTAGTAGTTGGTGCACTACCACAACTCGCTAAAAGAAAAATAGTCATTATTGGCATTACTAATCCTAGTTTTTTCATATATGAAAACCTATAACTATTTTCATTATACATTGTGCATTAACAATATACTAATTAGTAAATCAAAGATTATCTGCTACACAACAAATAGGTTTTTATAAACTTTCAAAAATTAAATCGTTACTTGGAGAAACGTGCCCCACTAATTTATCACGAAGATATATATCGCCACCATCTTCAATATAACCAACAAATTCATCATTAAGATAAATATCGCCATCTTCGGTTAATTCCGCAAACTTTTTACCGGAAATATAAATAAAACCTTCACCATCGATATAGCCAACTAGTTTATCTTTGATATAAACATTTTTGCGATAGCAATCAACAAATATCATATTATTTCTTTAATCTTTTTTGTAATGCTCTTCTAGCGAGTTCTAATTGATGACGATCATTAATGCCATCCATTTCGTGTGGATCTTTCATAATCATAGCATCCACTCTTTTCTTATCCTTTAAGAAGATAGAGATTAATTGAGTTAAATAATATTCTTTCTTAACGTTATTATTAGTTAATTTAGTTAACCCTTTTAATAGAGCGTTATTAGAGAACATCACTACTCCACTATTAACTTCTTTAATTTTCTTCTCATGATTATTCGCATCGGTTTCTTCTACTACTTTCACTAATTTCTTATTTTTATCACGGACAATACGACCATAACCGAATGGATTATCAACAATCGCAGATACTAATGTTTGATCATTCTTATTAGCGATATGATACTTCACTAATTTCTTTAAAGTTTCTCCTCTAATTTGAGGCGCATCACCACAAAGAACAATCGTATAGTTATTGGGACCATTCTTAATGTACTTCTTAGCTTGCATAACTGCATGCCCGGTTCCTTTTTGTTCTTTTTGCCACACTACTTCGCTTTGGCCCTCAACAATCTTAGAGGTAATATCTCCACCAAAACCGACAACTGTAACAATGGTCGTAGGTTTAACTTCTTTAACTGCTTTAAGGACATAGCTAACAATTGGCTTACCTAAAATAAGAAACGCTACTTTAGAATAATGTTTCTTTTTACATTTCATGCGGGTACCTTTACCCGCAGCTAATATTACAACTGTTAAGTTCATGATTACTCCTTAAGTATTGTAGTATAAAACGCTTGGTAATTTAATTTCTTTAAATTATTTACCATTTGTTTAACCTTGTCTTTATCGGTAGATAATGAAAAAACTGCACTACCTGCGCCAGTCATTAAAGTAATAGGGAACCCACTACCAATTAGATAATCTTTTATCTCTTTAATCTTAGGGCATTTTTTAATCGCTGGTGCTTCTAGTGAGTTACCAATTGATTTGGCTAGTAATTCATCATCACCTATTGCTAAAGCTTTAACTACCGAATCAATATCACAGACTTTGAATTTAGTTTTATTTAAAGCTTGGTAAACTTCTTTTGTATCAAGACCTTGTCTTGGTTTAACAATTAAAACATAGTAATCTTTTTTTATTTGGATTGGTTCAATTAAATCACCAATGCCTTTAATTCGTGCCGGTTTATTAATGACAAAGAAAGGAATATCACTCCCATACTGTTTTAAGAAATTTAGTGCAATAATACCAGGCATATTTAATTTAAACTTTTTGTCATAAAAACGATAAATTGTGGCAGCATCGCTACTTCCACCGCCTAAACCAGCCTGCATTGGAATTTCTTTATAGATTGCGAATTCATATTTTTTCTTAATTCTAAACTTATCATTAATGTCTTTAATTAAATTTTCACATATGTTATTGGGAAAGTTAGGCACTTCATCGTTAATTAAAATATGACTTGTTTGTTTTTTAGAAATTCGACTAACCGCAATGGTGTCATGAAGTTTGAGTGGCAAGACAATCATATCAAGGTTATGAAAACCATCTTTCCGTTTATTGACCACGTTAAGCGCAAGATTAATTTTCGCGTAAGCTTTTAAATACATATATTGATATTTTAACTATTTGGTTAAATTAAAGATATTGAAATAAACTTGAGGAGGAATTTGCTCAGGACGAATCAAAATTGAAATGTTTAATTGATCTAGAATACTCTTGGCTTTATTCTTATCCATTAAATATAAGGATAAATTATTATAAATAGTCTTCCGACGATGAATAAACATTTTCTTTAAAAATAAAAGATATTTATATTTATCAATTTCGTTTTTATTGTTACTAGTAATTGAAAACACTAAAGAGTCAATATGTGGTTTAGGGAGAAACGTTTCTTTACTAACAACAAATTCTTTTTGATATTTACCAACATAGTTAACAAGAACCGCAAGTGGACCATAATTATCAGTATTAGGCTTAGCAATAATCCTATCCTCTACTTCTTTTTGTACCATAAAGACATATTGAGCTGCATTACACTCAGCTAAGTAATATTCAAGTAAATCATTAGTGATGTAGTAAGGGAGATTGCCGATAATCTTGTTATAAACGCTTATATCAGTCTTTAGCGCGGACTTTTTAATTACATACGCTCTTTTTTTGTCTTTTACTAAATTATCTAAAACTTCAATTGCACGAGGATCAATATCGTTAAAGGTTAATGTTTTATATTTTTTATCTAACAAAAAGATGCTTAAAGCACCGAAGCCCGAACCAATTTCAAA
>JAKSVA010000081.1 GCA_024408435.1 Bacilli bacterium | reverse complement strand
AGTTAGTTTGAAATATCGTAAACAAATGACTAGCAATAGCAATTCAATTTATGATTATTCATATGGTAAAAACACATTAAAAAATAATACAACATCAATTCGTTTCCTTACAGATGACGATAAACAAGGCAATGAGTCTAAAACGTATGTAGAACTACCTGAAGTCGAAAATGTAAATGATGTTAATTTTGTGATTGAGGCACAATACGAAACAGGAAAATTATCAGAGTACACAACATCAGCGTCAATTGTTGGTAAATCTGAAGGTGAAAAGCCTTTTGATTATTTACCATTTATTACCACTCCACAAACTGATTATATTCCTGTTTTGACATCTTCTGATCCCATTCCTGGAGCGTTTGATGACAATGTCATTATATTGGTTAAAGAAGAGCACCAACAATATAACCAAGAAGCCGCAAAAGAAGAGGATAGAGGAATTTATAAATTACCTGATGGTCGTTCATATCGTGCTGCAGTAAATAAAATGACAGTTTCTCGTTTAAAGAAAGCTAAAGATGAGCGAAAAGATGTCGAAACCGCCATTGGTGATTTTTATTACGTGGAATATTCTCGTATTTATGCTGAAACAGTAATTACTAGCGATGTAATTCAACCAAATGTTCCAATTACTTTCTTAAAAAATCCAATTGTTATTAACTATCGCGAAGAAACTCACGAATTTAAACTTAGTGCAAGTTCTAAAAGTATTAAGCCTGAATCAATTACAGTGGAGATTGAAGAATGAAAAAGCATTTAACTCTAATCAGTTTATTATTTCTCCCCCTTTTAGCGTCTTGTAATCAAAGCAATATTGAAATGCCTAAATCGCCTTTTGATGATAGTTATCAACGAATTGGTATGACTGGTGAATATGTAATAAAGAATGGTTTAACCCAAGAGGAATATAATGGAATAAAGGCAAGTATTACTGTCAATCCAGAAACTAGAGATGTTGATGTCGCTAGTTATCATATTGAGCAAGAAGATCGTGATTTAAAATATGCTTATTTTGGTGACGAAAGTAGCTCAATTTCTCAATGCACAATGACTTCCAATAACCAAGATTTAACACGTTATAAAAATAATGTTTTTATTAATAACAACGTTACTGATAAACAAGTTCAAGTCAAAAATGGTGGTATCGTTAAAACCAAATCAACATTAATGGATTACACTTTTGACACTAACTATTTAAATTTGCCAAAGGAAAACAATAAATACGCTAGACGTCTCTCGACTAAGAATAATGATGATCCAGAAGAGGTTACCGAGCCAACCCCTGAGACCTCGTATGACTCGCAAGATCCTAATCAGGTATACGATATTTTTGCTTTAAAACCTTTTACTGGTCATATTGCCCATCATTTTACTGATGATTTTAAATTACTTGGTGATAATGCGGTGTATGGCAAAACTGAAGATGGTAAATACATAATTAAAGAAGGACATTCAAATTATCAAGACTTCCAAACAACCATGGGTCGTTCTTATAAAGCACAAGATAATTATTTCTATGAGGGCGTTTTAGAAAATTATCAAGATCAAGGAAAAACTAAATATCATTTTACCCATTTCCGTTTTTACCATGAATTGCTAATCCTTAGTAAAGCTTGCGATGGAACAGGAGTGCCAATTCTTTATCTTGACCATCCAGTTTTAATTGAATTCAATGAAACTATTTATTCTAATATTACCTATAAGCCTGTTACTAGTTTAGATAACTATACAGGGGAAATCCCGCCAAAAACTGATATTTAATAGTCTATGTTTAAGAAACTTCATAAACTCTTCAATTCACGGATTTTATGGGTTAGTGTTTTGCTTTTCCTAGAAATTGCTTTAATAGTAGTTTTTGCTTATTCCATTGTTGGCTCATTTATGTCTCTTTTGAACTTAGAAGAATGGCAAGTGTGGTTAATCCTTCTTGCGCTTTTATATGTCGTTTCTTTTGTTATTGTTGTTTACATTGTTAATAGTCACGCTAAACCACCCTATAAAATTACGTGGCTTGTTGTGGTAGCCATCTTTCCTTTCCTTGGCGCTTTTCTTTATCTCCTTTTTGGCAACAAAAAAATTACATATCGACAAAAAAGACGTGTGAAACCAATTTTTGACCTATTAAGTAGCAATCATGTTGACCGCGCAATCAGTCAAAAGCTTGGTCAAGAAAATCCTGATGCCATTCGTATTGCTGAATATATCGCTAATGCAAGTGGAGCAGATTTATATAAGAACTCACGCGTTACTTATTATCCAAGTGGCGAAGCAGTATTTCCGGTAATGCTTGAAGAGTTAAAAAAAGCGAAGAGTTTTATTTTTATTGAATACTTCATTATTTCGCCTGGTACTTTTTGGGATAGTATCCTGAAGATTTTAGTCGAGAAAGTTAAATCAGGAGTTGATGTAAGACTAATTTATGATGATGTTGGTAGCGCTGGCTATGTACCATTAGGCTATGCAAAAAAGTTAAACGCCTTAGGAATTAAAACAATTGTTTTCCATAAATTTAAACCTTTACTTGATGTAAAAATTAATAATCGTGACCATAGAAAAATTATGGTAATTGATGGTAAAGTTGGTTTTTCTGGTGGTATCAATTTAGCGGATGAATACATTAATAAATATTCCCGGTTTGGCTATTGGAAAGATAACGCAATTAGAATTGAAGGAGAAGCGGTGTATGGCTTAACCACTTTATTTTTAACCCAATGGTTAATTCTTAATAATGTTGATCTTTCGCAAATTAATTTCTCAAATAACGATTATTTAAAATATTTCCCTAGTAATATTGGCGTGAATGATGTTGGTTATGTCCAACCATATGGTGATCTTCCCTATAATGAAGAATCGGTGGGGGAAAGAGTTTATTTAAATTTAATTGCTCGTGCTAACAAATATATCTATATCACCACTCCTTATTTAATTATTGATGATGAAATCATTAATGCATTAACTAATGCGGCGAAACAAGGAATTGATGTAAGAATTATCACTCCCCATATTCCTGATAAGAAGATTACTTTTAGAATCACCCGTTCTCATTACCGTAATTTATTAAAAAATGGGGTTAAAATTTATGAATATAAACCAGGTTTTATTCATATGAAAATGTTTGTTGTTGATGACATTTTTGCAACAGTTGGTACAATTAATCTAGACTATCGTAGTCTATATCTACACTTAGAAAACGCCACCTTTATGTATCGCACAAACTGCATTCTTGATATGAAAAATGATTTTCTTGATAGCGTAAGACAATCAATAGAATTTACTTACGAAAGCTATAAAAAGTACGCCGCACCCCGTCGTTTCTTGTGGGCATTTTTAAGGTTATTCGCCCCGTTATTATAAAAGTATGAAAAGAATTGGAATCCTTGCGCCATTATTTAGTCTACCT
>JAKSVA010000080.1 GCA_024408435.1 Bacilli bacterium | reverse complement strand
AATAAAATTGTTTGGACAAGAGCGCTTGATATGAATGATCGGGCACTTCGTGATATCACAGTCGCTCAAGGTGAGAAAAATGGAGTGGTGCGTAATGACCACTTTGTGATTACCGTTGCGAGTGAATTAATGGCAATTCTTTGTTTAGCGAAAGATGAAAATGATTTCTTAGATCGTGTGAATCATATTTTAGTGGCCTACACCAAAAAAGATCAACCAGTTTACTTAAAAGATTTAAAAATATCCCACGCAATTATGAAATTAATGCGTGATGCGCTTAAGCCTAATTTAGTACAAACTTTAGAAAATAATCCAGCATTAGTGCATGGAGGTCCATTCGCGAATATCGCACATGGATGTAATTCCATTATCGCTTTAAAATTAGCGACTAAGATGGCTCCAGTTACAATTACCGAGGCTGGTTTCGGTGCTGACTTAGGAGCAGAGAAATTTTTAGATATTTGTGCTCGTGAGGCGGGTTTAAAAGTTGATGCGGTTGTAGTGGTTGCTACTATTCGTGCGTTAAAAATGCATGGTGGTTTATCATTAGATAAAATCATTACCGAAAATGTTAAAGCTTTAAGCGTCGGTGTCGAAAATTTAAAAACCCATTTAGAGAATATGAAAAAATATGGCGTTCCAATTGTTGTAGCAATTAACCATTTTGCGAACGACCACGACAGTGAAGTTAAATATTTAACAAAGTGGTGCAAAGATAATCATTATGAAGTTTCGTTCCTTGATGGTTTTATTAAAGGCGGCAAAGGTTCAATTGATTTAGCAAAGAAAGTAATGAAGACTTTAAAAACTAAACCAAGTAAGTATCACGCTCTATACAGTTTAAAGCAACCAGTCAAAACGAAAATTGAGAAAATTTGTAAAGAAATATATCGAGCCGGGAAAATCGTTTATACTCAAAAAGCTTTGGAGCAAATTAAACGTTATGAGAAACTTGGTTATGGTGATGCATATATTTGTATGGCGAAGACCCCTCAATCAATCACTGATGATCCAAATGTATTGAACGCACCAAAAGGGTTTACAATCACCATTCGCGAAGTTAATTTAAGTGCGGGAGCGAATTTTATTGTTTGTTTAACTGGTAAGATTCTTACTCTACCTGGTTTACCAAAAATTCCTGCTGCGGTAAAAATGGAAGAAAAACCCTATTAATGAATTACGATTTGAACGATATTGTTGTTTTAAAAAAGCCACACCCTTGTTTAAAGCGTTCAAAAGAGTTTTTAGTTGTGCGCATGGGAGCGGATATTAGGATTAAATGCTTGGGATGTGAAAAAACTTTTCTTTTATCGCGTGCTGATTTAGAAGAAAAAATTGAAAAAGTTGTTAAAAAATAATTTTTACATTTACTAGTAAATGTAGAAAAATAAATGAACAAAACATTAACTAATTTATAAGTATCTAATGAGGAGGATAACGCTATGTTGTCAACCTCAGGGGCGTTTTATGCCTTGTGGTTCTTGGAAAGGAGGATAGTTAATCACTTGAGTGAATTAACATGCTTATTGTTGGTTATTTACTTAATAATAAAAGAATTAAGCTGTTAAGTAAAAAAGCTTCGGTCGGGACCGAAGCAAATACCACAGTAATATAATACCATACTCTAAGAATTTCACAAGGGGCTTAGCGCCCCGCATGTGAATTATGTATAAATTAGTAAATGTTAGTAAAATTTATGGTAAAGGTCATAATAGCGTTAATGTTTTAAAAAACGTCAATTTAACTTTTCCAAATAGAGGTTTGGTGTCGATTTTAGGCAAATCTGGAAGTGGCAAGTCCACGCTTTTAAATATTCTTACTGGTTTAGACGCTCCTACTAATGGGACCATTTATTTTCAAAATAAAAATTTATCAAAATTTAAAGATAAGGATAAAAAGACATATCAAAATCAAGTAATTGGTGTCTTATTTCAGCATTTTAATTTATTTAATGATTTAAGTTGTTTAGACAATGTGACGCTTCCTCGTTTAATTAGTGGCGATTCACAGACAAGCAGCAAAAATATCGCTATCGAGATGTTTAAAAAATATCATTTAGAATATTTGATGAATCAAAAGTTTGCTACTTTATCTGGTGGAGAAAAACAGCGAGTTGCTTTACTAAGAGCGTTAGTTAATAATCCAAAAATTATTATTGCCGATGAACCAACTGGTGCGCTTGACACCCGCAATAGTTACTTAATTATGGATGAATTAAAAGCGCTAGCGAAGGATCATTTAGTTATTGTTGTTACTCATAATGCACAGTTAATTGCATCATATGAAGATTATCGAATTAATATTGTTGATGGAACTACCAGCGCCTTAGCGTGTAAAAATATTGAAAATTTTCAACTTAGCAAAAATAAGAATATTAATCATTCTGTTTTATTTAATTTCATTAAGCTTCATCTTAAGCGACACAAAATAAGAAATATTATATCTATTAGTTCGATTGCGTTTGCTTCATTATGCACTCTAATATCGTTTGGTTATTTAAACGGAGCAAAACAATCAGTGAATACCTATCGAAAAGAATCACTTTTATATTCATACGCAACTATTGCGAAAAAAACGATAGTGGAAGTGCCTGATTCACCTATTGTCATTTCTAAATTAACTAGACCATCGCTAGAAGAAATTAGTTTTTTATCTGATGAAATTCAATCACTTGTGGTGGAAAATAACTATCAAGCAGTATTCCCTATCGCCCCAACTTTTCATTTAGACCATAAAAATGTTGATGATGTTGAATTTAGTCCCGTCTATGATTTTTCGCTTTATCAAAATATTTTTGTTGAAGGCGTTTCGCCTTCTTCCACAAGTTTTCTTGAGGTAGCGGTGAATAAAGAATTTGTTGAGCGGTTTGAATATAATCAAAAAAATATTATTAATCAAACTATTCAGCTTTCTACATTAACAGAAATTAACAATAGAGATAGTCTAGGGAAGGTAATTAAAGATGAAATTAATTTTAACCAAAAGTTAAAAATTGTTGGTGTAGTCAACGAATTTGCGTACTTAAATACACCACGTGTTTATTATTCGTATTTAGGCTTGAAAGATTTCTTATCAAATTTGCTTCTTATTAATTATTCAGCTCGAATGGGCAAAAAAGTTTTCGTTAAAAATATTATTGATGAGGCTGATGGTGATAATCCAAATGGCGCTTATTCATATAACTTGTTCATTAATGATATTAGCGAAGTAGATAAATTATTTCTCTTGAAAGAAAAATATGATGAAGAAAAAACTTTTGATATTACTTCTACTAGTTATACAGTGTCTTCATCGTATCAATCTATGACTGATGTTGTGTCAACATCGTTAATTGCTTTTATCATTATCGTTATATTAGGTGCAATTTTTATTATTGTCATTACTTCATATTCAAATTTCACACAAAACAAAAAAGA
>JAKSVA010000008.1 GCA_024408435.1 Bacilli bacterium | reverse complement strand
CATTAAAAGTCTTCCCTTCCCAAAAAGAAGCAATTGCCTTTGCGACTGAACAAGTAAAGAAGAACGGTGGTTCAATCCGTGTCCACTCAATGACTGGTGGTTTCCGTAAAGACTAATAATTGATTTATAAATAAGATAAAACTCCCACCGCACGTGGGAGTTTTTTATTAGTAGTCAATATTAATTGATTCAATATTCTCAATTGAACCGGTGTCAATTAAATTAGTGATTTTGGCGTTAATTGGAATTCTTCCGAGTACCTTTAAATTGTATTTATTAGTAATTTCATTAAGATGAGATATACCAAAGACATCAATTTTCTTTTTGCAATCCGGGCATTCTAGATAGGCCATATTTTCAATGATACCAATAATCTTGATATTCATTTTATTAGCCATCTCAATTGCTTTCGTGACAATCTCGGTCACTAAATCTTGTGGAGTAGTGACGATAATAATACCAGTAAGATTAAGTGATTGAAATACCGTCAAAGAAACATCACCAGTTCCTGGTGGCATATCAATAAACAAATAATCCAAATCACCATAATTAACATCAGTATAAAATTGCTTAACCATTCCCGCAATTAATGGACCACGCCATAAAATGGGTTGGCTATTATTATCAAGCAATAAAGAAGCAGAAACAATTTTAATTCCTAATTTACTTTCTAGAGGTTTAATCGCATTATTCTCAGCGTATAATGGTCCCTTTAAATTAAAAGATTTTGGAATACTTGGTCCAGTTACATCAGCATCAAGAATCGCTACTTTTTTACCTTCCCGAACTTTTTTAATTGCTAGTAAAGAAGTAATTAGTGATTTACCAACGCCCCCTTTCGCGCTAACAATACCGATTGTGTTTTTAATTCGGGTTCCTTGATGTGGGGTAAACGCTAAGGAGCGTTCGCCACAATCTTTCACATCACAGTTTTCGCAATTATGATTACATTCACTCATGGTTAGTATTATAAGGTAGGTAAGATTTTTTATCTATGATAAAATAATGTTTATGAATAAGAAAAGTTTAAAACAAGTTGATAAACAAATTGCGAAAGAAATCACTAATGAAACTAATCGTCAACAAAACAACATTGAGTTGATCGCTAGTGAAAATTATGTTTCATTAGCTGTTCTTGAAGCGCAAGGATCGGTTCTAACAAATAAATATGCCGAAGGCTATCCACATAAACGATATTATGGTGGTTGCGAATTTGTTGATAATATTGAATCGTTAGCCATCAGTCGACTCTGTAAAATCTTTAAATGCAAATACGCTAATGTTCAACCACATAGTGGTAGTTCCGCTAATTTAGCTGTTTATAAAGCTTTAGTGAATCCTGGTGATACTGTTTTAGGAATGAGCCTAGATGCCGGTGGCCATCTAAGCCATGGATTTCGTTCTTCCTTTTCTGGAAAAGAATATCATGCTGTTTTTTATGGCACCGATAAAAATGGTTATCTTGATTATAATGAAATTCGTAAAATTGCTAAACAAACCAAACCCAAAATGATTATTGCTGGCGCTTCGGCTTATTCGCGGACAATTAATTTTAAAAAATTCCGTGAAATCGCTGATGAAGTTGGTGCTTATTTATTTGTTGATATGGCACATATTGCTGGTTTAATTGCTGTAGGATTACATCCGTCACCATTTCCTTACGCCGATGTTGTAAGTTCGACAACTCATAAAACGCTTCGCGGACCACGTGGTGGAATTATTTTGACTAATCGCGAAGACATTATAAAGAAAATTAATTCTAGTGTTTTCCCTGGTTCACAAGGCGGGCCATTAATGCATATAATTGCCGCAAAAGCAGTTTGTTTTTATGAAGCACTTCAACCCGAATTTAAAATTTATCAAAAGCAAATTTTAAAAAACATCCAAACAATGGTTAAAGAATTTAAACGTTTAGGATATCAAATCGTTAGTGGTGGTAGTGATAATCATTTATTTACTTTAATTATTACGCCGATTGGTTTAAACGGCTTAGAAGCGGAAACTTTACTTCACCAACACGGAATAACTTTAAATAAAAATGCTGTTCCTCATGACCCATTACCTTTATTTAAAGCTAGTGGATTACGAATTGGTAGTGCTGCTATGACTACTCGCGGCTTTAAAGAAAAAGAATTTAAATTAACTGCCCAATACATTGACTATATTTTTAAAAATCGTAATAACAAAAATAAATTAAAAATGATTGATAAAAAAATTCAAACGCTTTTAAAGAAATTCCCATTACCATATTAATATGATTAAGAAGGTTTATAGCATATCCGGTTTTGATTGTGCGAACTGCGCCGCGAAGACAGAGTCGTTTTTAAATCATGATAATCGAATTGAGTATGCGCGTATTGATTTTGCAGGGAATCGTTTATATATTACTTATAAAAATGAAGAATTAGGTATTGATGAAATTAAAAAATTAATCAAGCAAATTGAGAGTAATGACATTTATGTTGGTGATATTAATTCTGAGGTTAAAAAAGAAAAATTCTTTGATAAAAAGGTTATCATTTTATTATCACGGATAATAGTAACATTAATCTTAATGCTAGTTGCGCGTTTTGCAATTAGTCAAGATTCTTATGTGGCTTTAGGTTTATACATTGCCTCAATTCTTATTATTGGTTATAACATTTTTTATAAAGTTATTTATAAAATTATTCATCTAAAAAATCCGATTGATGAATTTCTTTTAATTTCATTAGCGGTGATTGGCGTAGCGATTTTAACCGCTGCTTTTCCCGAACCAGAAGATCGCTTTGAGCAATTTTTTGATGCCACAATGGTCATCTTACTTTTCCAAGTTGGGCAGGTAGTGGAGCATTATGCTTCTAATAAATCAAGAAACGCTATTTCAACTGCGGTTGATGAAAGGGCTGAGACCGCTACCTTTTATGATGGTGTTGAGACAAAAATTGTGCGGAGTCGTGATTTGAAAGTTAGTGATTTAATTATTGTAAAAGTTGGGGAAACAATTCCTGTTGATAGTGAGGTTATTGAAGGGACTGGCAACCTAGATATTTCTTCTTTAACTGGTGAATACGTTCCAAAAGTAGTAAAGCCTGGCGATGAAGCGTTATCAGGGTGTGTACTTAAAAGTGGAACACTAACTTTGCAAGTTAAGAAAGTTTATCAAGATTCAACCGTAAGCAAAATTCTTGAATTAGTTGCTAGTAGTGGCGAACATAAGGCAAAAGCGGAAAATTTTATTTCTAAATTTGCGAAATATTACACACCGGCAGTTTTAGTAGTAGCTATTCTATTAGCAGTTATCTATGGGTCTATCACTGGCGATTGGATGGAAGCAACTCATAAAGCACTAAATTTAATAGTGATTGCTTGTCCATGTGCGATTGTTATTTCTGTTCCACTTTCTTATTTTGCCGGAATCGGCCTTGCTAGTAAAAATGGGATTATTGTTAAAGGCGCGAATTATCTTGATGAGTTAGTGCATCTAAAAAAACTTGTGAGTGATAAAACAGGCACTTTAACTCATGGTGCATTTATGTTAACAAAAATTAGTCCAATCAATATTAGTGAAAAGGAATTCCATCAATATCTATATGCTGCGGAATGCCTATCAAATCATCCAATCGCAAAAGCGATTATGCATGGCGCGAAAGCAAAAGATTATGTGAATGAAGTAAAAGATTATCAAGAAGAAGCTGGTAAAGGTATTAAAGCAACTTATCATAATAAAAAAATTGTGTTAGGGAACCGCCAATTCCTTTTAGCTAATCATGTTGAAACTAGCGAGGCTAATGAAATAGGTACAATTGTTTATTTAGCTGTCGATGGAAAGTATTGTGGTTATGCTCTTCTTAGCGATGAACTTAAAAAAGATGCTCAGCCAATGGTAAATCTTCTTCATTATGCTGGTGTTGAAATTGTTTTATTAACTGGCGATAAAGAAGAAGTTGCCTCATCGACTTGTAAAGAATTGGGTATTGATCGTTGGCATAGCGAATTACTACCTGATGAAAAAACCAAATATTTAGAAATGGAAATGGGTAATCCAAAAGCGAAAGTCGCTTTTATTGGTGATGGTATCAATGATGCACCTAGCATTATGCGGAGCGACATTGGAATTGCAATGGGTGGCATTGGTAGTGACGTCGCGGTTAATAACGCTGATGTTGTGATTATGAATGATAATCCTGCTAAGGTTTATGATGCGCATAAAATTGCCAAGATGACTAGAAATCGTGCGTGGTTTTGTGTTATCTTCTCACTAGCAGTTAAATTAGCGGTTTCGATTGCTGATATTGTCATAACCAATATGAATATGATTATTGCTGTTTTAGCCGATACCGGCTTAACGGTTTTAATGATTATTTGTGCCTTCTTACTTCTTTATCAAAAAGTTCATAGACCAAAACATATCCAATGAGTTATAATTAACTCATATTTTATGAAGGCCTTAGAAAATAAAATTTTAAAAAGTGGCAAAGTTATTGACAATAAGATTCTTAAGGTTGATAACTTTTTTAATTACCAAATTGACACAAAGACATTAAAGGCAGTCGCAAAATTTATTGCGCAACAATTTAAAAAAGCCAAAGTTGATAAAATTTTAACAATTGAAACCAGCGGAATTGCTTTTGCGATTGCGGTTGCTTTTGAATTAGGCAATATTCCAGTTGTGTTTGCAAAGAAAAGCAAAACTGCATTGACTAATGATGATGATAATTATGTGGCGGAAGTTCCGTCCTACACTCATAACACAGTGAATCAGGTTTATGTTCGCCAAAGATTCATTTTGCCAAAAGAAAGAATTTTAATTATTGATGATTTTATGGCAGTTGGTAGTGCTTCAGTAGGTCTATGTAAGATTTGTAAAGATGCACATGCAAAAGTTGTTGGTGTGGGCGTTGGAATTGAAAAAGAATTCCAAGGTGGGCGAAAAAAATTAAAAACACTTCGTGTGCCAGTTATTAGTGCGGCTCGAATCGTTGCGTTTAAAAACAACAAACCAGTTTTTTCAAAGGAGAAATTTTAATGAAGAACATTATTTTATCCGCTAAGGACATTGATAAGATTTGTCGGAAGATTGCTCATCAATTAGATAACGACCTAAAAAAAGAAACTCACATTCCTGTCGTTGTTGGTATTATGAAAGGATCAATTAACTTCATGATGGATTTGACACGATACATGAAGACAAATATTTATACCGATTATATTCAAATTTCTTCTTATAATGGAACGGCTACGACAGGGAAAGTCACCTTAAAAAAAGATTTAACCTTTAATGTCACTGGTCGAACAGTAGTGTTAATTGAAGATATTATTGATACGGGTATTTCAATGAACTTCTTAATTCAATTTTTGCATGATCACTGTCATCCAAAAAGAATTATTTTAGTTACCTTGCTTGATAAAGTTTGCACTCGGAAAGTTGATGTTAAAATCGACTACTGTGGGAAGGTCTTAAAAAACAACGCTTTTGTGCTTGGTTACGGCCTTGACTATAACGAATTTGGGCGCAATTTTCCTTATGTTTGTGCCCTTACTCCAAAGGAAATTAAAGAAATTGATAAGCGAACTGATAAGCAAATTGTTAATTATATGCAAACAATTAAAAAGAAACATCGTCATTAATTTTTAGCATTATTTCAAATATCCCTATATAATAATACATAGAACATATGCCTACGTTTCTCATTGCTTATCTTGAAACCCCCGCACAAATTGCTGATTTAATTTTGTCGATTGTTTTTCTTGCAGGCATTATTTTCTTAGCGGTTAAGTGCAAATTTTCAATTTTTACTATCGCAAGTCTTTTTGCTCTATTTATTTTAAAAGTAGTTTTAGGTCTTTTTGCGATGGAGTTATCTTCATACTTTGTTCTTATTTTTACCATCTCGGTTTTGATTATTGCTTCAATTTCTCATATTGGCACAATCCGTGTTCTCTTCTCGAGAAATTTTAAGCCAGCCTTAGTGAGTAAAAAATCTGGGCCTGATAAATTAATTAACCGTGATGCACTTTATAACGAAATATACGAAGCGGTCCTAGCTTGTTCACGACAAAAGATTGGTGCTTTGATTACTTTTGAAAAGCATGATGATTTAACTAATGTTATGAAAAACGGAACCGTAATTAATGCACCGGTTAAAAGTGAATTATTAATGACGATCTTTTATCCAGGGACTCGTTTACATGATGGCGCTGTTATTATCAAAGAAAATATGATTTATGCTGCGAGCGTTTATTATACTCCAACCACAAGAGCGTTAACGGGTAAATATGGTTCCCGTCACCGGGCGGCGATTGGTATTAGTGAAATGTCAGATTCTATTACAGTAGTTGTAAGTGAAGAAACGGGTCGTGTTTCAATCGCTAAGGGCGGCGAAATTGAACCAGTAAGTCTCGATGACTTTGTGACAACTCTTTCTGATTCAATCGCTGAAGGCGAATAATTTATTTTTTAATTAAAGTAATTTGATAAGTCTTGAAGGTTTCTTCAAGATTTTTATTTTGTTTAATTAATTTTTTTAGATTAATTTTGTTTTTATATAATAGCATTACATCATTGACTTGAATTAAGACTCTCTCACCATTAATCTTGTATTCACGTGGTTTAATAGGATAATAGCCAACTTTTCGGTATAAAATTGGAAAGGCATAAGTAAGCCGATTAGTTTCAATTTTAAAGAACTGTTTTTTCTTTTCAATCACCGAAACATAGCCATCTTGGTTATAAATAATTCCCGTTGATAAAAAGAGGGCAATCGTTAATAAAATAGCGAGAACAATTAATAAAACAAAATCTAAGAAATTTAACATAATTATATTCTATAATGATTGTATGGAAAATAAAGAATTTTATGATTTTTTAATTAAAGTACAATCAGTCGCCAAAATGGGTTTAGTTTATTCAAAAGATCCATATGCTTTAGATAATTATCACGAAATTAATGATTTGAGCAAAGCGATGCTAGAAAAATTTCAACACATTAAATTTGACCGCAATAATTATTTTACCAAAGAGGTATATCCAACGCCGAACATCTCTGTTCGAACGGTTATCTTTAATAAAAAAGGTCAAGTCTTGATGGTTAAAGAAGCAGTGGATGGTGGTTATTCACTACCGGGCGGATGGTGTGATTTATATGAATCAAGTAGCCAAACCGCCAAAAAAGAATCTCTTCAAGAGGCAGGCGTTAAAATTAAAAATCTCAAGTTAGTGGGGCTCTTTCACCAAATTCCGTTTCGAGAAAATGTAACAGTTCCTGCGTTTGTTGTTGTTTATCGCGCTGATTTAGATTGTGGCGATACTAAGAAACATTGTTATGAAATAACTGATGTCGATTTTTTTGATCCTAATCATTTGCCAAAACTATCGTTTAAATGCACAAAACATGAAATAATGAAGATGATTAAAGCAGCTAAAAGTAAGAAAGTTATCTTTGATTAATAATTTGTAATAAGATATTAATGTATGGCTGATGAATTATTTATTAGTGCAAAACCAGGAAAGCGAATCATTGCTCTTGTTTTAGATTTACTAATTAATTTAGCAGTAGGCGCTATTCTTCTTGTCCCTGCATTAATTGCTTTAGCAAACGTTATTATTAGTAGTTCATACGCCAATATCATCGCGCTATTTATTTCTAGTCTTGCTTCTGGAGCGCTAGTAATTGCTTTTGCTATCTTTTATTTTGTTTGTCTTCCATCAATCTGGGAAGGGCAAACTATTGGTAAAAAAGTTGCTAAGATTCGCGTGATTGATATTGATACAAATGAGGGCCCAAATGCCAAAAGAATGTTTTTGCGCGAAGCAACGAGAATTATTATTTTTGTCCTTAGTTTTGGTTTAAGTACCATTGCTTCTTTCATTGCTTTATGTTTAAGCGAAAATCATACAACATTTCATGAACAAATGTCTTCTACCCGTGTGGTAAATGTCAATATTTATCCTGGCGAAGATGAAAAATTAAAGGAATTAGAATAATTAATCTTCGGTTCCGTGAATGCGGTCACCCGCATCACCAAGACCAGGTAAGATATATTTGTTTTTGTTAAGTTTGCGATCAAGCGCACCAATATAAAGTGTGACATCTGGGTATTTTTTGCAAAACGCTTTAACACCTTCTGGCGCAGCCACAATACAAATAAAGTTAATTTTCTTTGCGCCATGTTTCTTTAAAGTAGAAATAGCATCAATGGCACTTCCACCAGTAGCCAACATTGGATCAATCAAAAAAACTTCCATTTGTTTAATGTTTTTAGGTAGTTTACATAAATATTCAACTGGCTTATGAGTTTTTTCGTTGCGGTATATACCAATATAACCAACTTTTGCTTCAGGAACTAACTTAATTAATCCTTCCACCATTCCAAGCCCAGCTCTCAAAATAGGAACTACGCAAATCTTTTTTAAATCAACCATAGGTTGAGTAGTTTTTTCAAGTGGTGTTTCAATATGGATATTTTTAGTTTTTAGATTACGGAAAACTTCATATCCTTCTAGACTAGCAATTTCGTTCACGATTTCGCGGAAAAGAGCAGTGCGCGTTTCCTTATTTCTAATGATAGTTATTTTATGCTTTAAAAGCGGATGAGTTGATACGTGAACATTAGGATATTGTTTTAAATTCATAAGTTTCTTAAGTTAGTATACTATAAAATAATGCATTATTTTAAAAAATAAGAAACGAAATTAAAAAATAATCGCAAAAAAAGCAACACGCAAAATAAATTTGCAACTATATTTACTTTCGTGTATGATATTTTTTTGTATACGCTCTTCTTATGTGCGCATGAGAGGAGAATTACATCTAAGCGTGGAAGAGTTGATCACTCGTTACTACCACTGCTAAGGATTCTAAGAAAAAGGAGGAATTCACATGGCAAAAAAGATCGCGAAAGTAGTGAAGATGGAACTACCTGGTGGTGCTGCGAAACCTGGCCCGAAGCTAGCAAGCGCTGGCGTTATCATGCCAAAGTTCTGTACAGACTTTAACGCTAAGACAGCTGACCGTAAAGGTGAAACTGTCCCCGTTATTATCACTGCTTACGAAGACAAATCGCATTCATTTGTGATTAAAACGACTCCAACTGCTGAGTTATTACTCAAAGCCGCTGGAATCAAGAAAGGCACTCCTAATCGGAAAACCACAACGGTTGGTACGATTAAGAAAGAACAAATTAAGAAAATTGCAGAATATAAGATGCCTGACTTAAACTGCAACGATATTGAGGCGGCAATTAAAGTTGTTGAAGGGACCGCTTTTAATATTGGACTAAAGGTGGTTGATTAATTATGAAACGTGGTAAGAAATATACTAACGTCGCTAAGTTAGTCGACGAAAAGAAGCTATACACCATAGCGGAAGCAAGCGCACTTGTCAAAAAGACTTCAACAGTTAAGTTCGATGCAACTATCGATCTTAGTGTCAAACTTAATGTTGACACTAAATTAGCGGATCAAATGATCCGTGGGACGATTGTTCTTCCACATGGCAACGGTAAGAGTAAGAAAGTTCTCGCTCTCACCAATAGCAAAGTAGAAGATGCGAAGGCAGCGGGAGCTGAATTCGTTGGTGGCAAAGAGATGATTGAAAAAATCAGCAAAGAAAGTTGGTTTGATTATGATGTCATCGTCGCGACACCAGACATGATGCCTGAGATTGGTAAAATTGGTCGAATCTTAGGACCAAAAGGCTTAATGCCAAATCCAAAAAGTGGAACGGTGTCAATGGACATCAAAAAGGCGATTAAGGAGATTAAAGCTGGCAAAGTTGAGTACCGTGTTGATAAAGACGGTAACATCAACCTCAGCGTTGCTCGCGTGAGCTTCGATGAAAAGAAGATTAGCGAGAACTTACAAGCGTTATGTGACGCGATTGTAAGAAGTCGCCCGGTATCGGTGAAAGGTCATTACATTAGCAATGCCGCCATCCATACCACGATGGGTCCGAGTATCCACATCACGTTTGAAGGTCGTGAATTATAAATAACTTCACACGAACGATTGTAAAGTGGTAATACCTAAGAAAGTAACTGCGCAAGCTTAATTCGTTACCGAGGAAACTCACTAGATATTATTTCCTCTACAATTCAATGAGAAAAAGGAGGTAAAGCATGAATCAAGAAATTCTCAAACACAAGCAAGAGACTGTTAGTAAGATTGTTGATCTTGCGAAAAAGTCGCAAAGCATTGTTATTGCTGAATATCGTGGTTTAACTGTCAGTGAACTTACTGAATTACGCCGCGAACTTAGAAAGAACAAAGCGAAACTTAATGTTTATAAGAACACGCTTGTGACTCGTGCGTTTAAAGAGTTAAATCTCGATTTAAACGAACACCTCACTGGACCAAATGCCTATATTTTCTCAGAAGAATTAACAGGTGGTCCAAGTGCCTTACTAAAGTTTAGTAAGAAACACAAAAAACTAGTCATTAAGGCTGGTTATTTTGACGGTAAGAAAGCAACCGCCGAAGAGATTAAAACTCTCGGTAGCTTACCAAACAAAGAAGGACTTATTTCAATGTTCCTTTGTTGTTTAAACGAACCGGTTGCAAAATTTGCGCGCACCCTTGATGCGTTAGCAAAAACAAAAAAAGCCTAATTAGGAGGAAATAAAATTATGGCAAAGTTAAGTAAAGAAGACATCATTGCTTCATTAAAAGAAATGACCCTTTTAGAGATTAATGATCTCGTGAAAGCGGTTGAAACCGAATTCGGTGTTACTGCTGCTGCACCAGTTGCAGCCGCTGCTGCTCCAGCTGAAGCAGCCGCCGAAGGACCAGCAGAGGTTAATGTTATTTTAAAAGCTGTTGGTGCGCAAAAAGTTGCAGTCATTAAAGCTGTTCAAGCCATTACTGGCTTAGGCTTAATGGATGCGAAGAAACTCGTTGATGGTGCTCCAAGCACAATCAAAGAAAAAGTTTCACCAGTCGAAGCAGAAGAGCACAAGAAGACGCTCACTGCCGCTGGCGCTACTGTTGAAATTAAGTAACTTGTTACTTAGTTTATAGGAGTTAAATGAGTAGTCAATATTTTACAAAGAATCCAACTTCTCCGAGTAAAGAGAAAGTCATTACTTATAAAATATTTGATAAAACATTTAATCTCACAACTGACACAAATGTCTTTGCTAAGAATGGTATCGATTATGGGAGTATGACACTTCTCAAAGTCATCTCCCAAATAATTGATACGGGAAAAGTGTTAGACATCGGGTGTGGCTATGGAGTGATTGGCTTAACTCTCGCCAGCCTCATCCCTGATATCCAAGTTGTGTCTTCGGATATCAACCTACGCGCAGTTAATTTAACTAAAAGGAACGCGCGTGCTCTCGAATTAAGCGAAAGAGTCACTACCCTTCAGAGTGACCTTTATGAGAACATTGAAGGGAAATTCGACTATGTCGTTACTAATCCTCCCATCCGGGCGGGTAAAAAGGTATTAGAAAAACTCTATACTGGCGCATATCGAAAATTAAATACTTCGGGCGCCCTTTATCTCGTGGTGAGAAGAAAGCAAGGAGCAGAATCAACTGTTACTTACTTAAAAACAATCTTCTCTAACGTGGATGTCCTCACTAAGGACAAAGGATATTGGGTTATCAAAGCTAAGAAGTAAAAGGAGAGATTTATGGGTAATCCTACACAAAAATTAGTAAATGGACGTCGTAACTATAGTCACGTAAGTGGTAGTCTCGATCTTCCATACTTAGTCGAGATTCAGACTGAATCCTACGACTGGTTCCTTTCAAAAGGAATTGATGAGACACTTCGTGATAACTTCCCAATCACGAGTAATGCGGGTAATTTGGTGATTGAATACGTAAGTAGTCGTCTTGAAGAACCAAAGTATCCATACTTAGAATGTAAAGCGCGAAACTTAACGTATGGTTCAAAATTAAGAGCCACCTTACGTTTACGCTTTAAAGAAACAGGGGAAATTAAAGAACAAGAAGTCTTCATGGGCGATATCCCACGGATGACTCACTCGGGTACCTTTATTATTAATGGTAGTGAAAGGGTTATTATTTCCCAAATTGTCCGTTCACCTGGATCATATATGATTGATTGTGGACAAGACAATAAAGGTAATCACCTTTATCGGAATGATCTAATTCCAAGTCGGGGTAATTATCTCCAATTCGAAAATAACGCGAAAAATAAAATCGATGTCAGAATTAACCGTTTAAAGAAAATGCCAAGTAGCATTCTTCTTCACGCGATTGGTTTAGAGCATAACACTGAAATTATTGATTTATTCGGTAAATCAAAAGCTTTAATTAATACCTTAGAAGATGATAAGGATACGCCAAGTGTGGTGGCCTTAACTGAAATCTTCCATAAGTTAAAACCAGGCGAACCAACCACTCAAGAAGGTGTTCACACTTTCTTAATTCAAACTTTCTTTGATAATCGTCGCTATGATTTAGGAAGAGCCGGCCGCTATAAATTAACGAAAAAATTAGGTATTTATAACCGGTTAGTTGGTAAATACTTAGCTGAAAATTTAGTGAGCGCTTCTGGGGAAATTCGTTTTCCAAAGAATCACGAATTAAGTAAAGAAGATGTTAATGCTCTTCAAGATGAAGAATTCTTTGAAAAAGGTGCACATCAGGTAAAATTACACACAAACGATAAACTCGATAAACATTCATGTGTAAACCTTGTTAAGGTTTATCTTAACGGTAATAAGGATGATGTTCATCATATCGTTGGCGTTGATCTTAACTTAACCGAAAGTCGGATTACCATTAGTGATATTGTTGCGACTTTCTCTTATTTCTTAAATATCCTTGATGGCATTGGTGATTGTGATGATATTGATAATTTAAGCAATCGTCGTATTCGTTGTGTAGGTGAACTTTTACAAAGTCAATTCCGCATTGGTTTAGCGATGATGAGTAAGACCATTCAACAAAAGATGCAAATTACCGAAACTGAGAACTTAAAAGTTAAAGATTTAATTAATATTAAACCAGTTAATAGTGCGGTTCATGAATTCTTCGCTAGTAGTCAACTTTCTAGTTTCATGGATCAAACTAACCCCTTAGCTGAGTTAACTAATAAACGCCGTCTATCA
This sequence comes from Bacilli bacterium, assembly GCA_024408435.1. Taxonomy (GTDB): domain Bacteria; phylum Bacillota_I; class Bacilli_A; order RFN20; family CAG-826; genus UB1719. Next base: position 12,267 of record JAKSVA010000008.1, on the reverse strand, counting down.
GCCTTAGGTCCAGGCGGTATCGCCCGTGACCGTGCGGTTGGTGAAGTGCGTGACGTTCACTACACTCACTATGGTCGAATTTGCCCAATTGAAACACCTGAAGGTCAAACAATTGGTTTAATTAACTCATTAGCTTCATATGCAAAAATCAATAAATATGGTTTTATTGAAACACCATATCGTCATGTGTTCCATAAGAATGGAAAACATGTCGTTAGCGATGAAAGCGAATACTTAAGCGCTGATCAAGAAAAGAATTATGTTATCGCTGAAGCAAACATTAATTTAAATAGTAATAATGAAATCATTGATGAATACGTTGTTGCTCGTCATAATGGTGAAAACATCTTAGCAAAAAGCGAAGAAGTCGATTATATCGACGTCTCACCAAAACAAATTGTTTCTGTCGCAGCCGCATGTATTCCATTCCTTGAAAGTGATGACACCACTCGTGCTCTCATGGGTGCGAACATGCAACGTCAAGCGCTCCCGCTTTTACGTCCAGAAGCGCCATATGTTGGCACTGGTATTGAAAACCGGATTGCGCGTGACTCAGGTTTAGCGGTTGTTGCCGTTGCGCCTGGTAAAGTTACCTACGTTGATAGTAAGAAGATTGTGGTGAAAGAAAGTAAAGAAACAAGAACTTACCATCTCCAAAAATTTGAAAGAAGTAACAAAGGTACTTGCATTAACCAAAATGCAATTGTTGAAGTTGGCGATGAAATTAAAGCCAAACAAATCATTGCTGATGGTCCGGCAATGCGTGGTGGAGATCTTGCCTTAGGGCAAAATGTAACCATCGCCTTTATGACTTGGAATGGTTATAACTACGAAGACGCAGTCATTATGTCAGAAAGACTAGTGAAAGATGATACCTATACTTCTATCCACATCGAAAAATATGAGATTGATTGCCGTGAAACTAAACTTGGCGCGGAAGAAATCACGCGTGAAGTTCCTAACGTTGGTGAAGAAGCAAAAAAATATCTTGATGATAAAGGTATTATCACTGTCGGTGCTGAAGTTAAGGAAGGCGATATTTTAGTTGGTAAAACTACCCCACGTGGTTTAAGTGAGCCAACCCCTGAAGAAAAATTCTATATGGCAATCTTCTCTGAGAAGAGCCGTGAAGGTAAAGATACCTCCCTCCGTGTTCCGCATGGTGGTGCCGGTATTGTTATCGATGTAAAAGTGTTTAGTCGCGCGAATAAAGATGAATTACCACCAGGTGTTAATCAATCAATTAAAGTCTATGTTGCTCAAAAGAGAAAAATCTCTGAAGGCGATAAGATGTCTGGTCGACATGGTAATAAAGGTGTTATTTCCCGGATTCTTCCAGTGGAAGATATGCCATTCTTACCTGATGGTACGCCAATTGACATTATGCTTAATCCACTCGGCGTTCCAAGCCGGATGAATATTGGTCAAATCCTGGAAATTCATTTAGGTTTAGCGTGCCGCAAGTTAGGCATTAAAGTTGCGACACCTGTCTTTGATGGTATTGATGATAAAGAGATTCGTCGTTTGATGGATGAAGCTAAGATCGCCAAAGATGGTAAAACCATCCTCTACGATGGTCGCACTGGTGAAAGATTCGATGAAAGAATCTCGGTTGGTGTGATGTATATGATTAAGCTTGACCACATGGTCGACGATAAATTACATGCTCGGGCAACTGGTCCTTATAGCTTAGTGACGCAACAGCCACTTGGTGGTAAAGCCCAAAATGGTGGTCAGAGATTTGGTGAAATGGAAGTATGGGCGCTTGAAGCTTATGGAGCGGCTCATACTTTACAAGAAATTCTCACCATTAAGTCTGATGACCGCGTTGGTCGTAACAAGACTTATGAATCAATTATTAAGCAACAAGAGATTCCTGACGCTGGTTTACCAGAAGCGTTTAGAGTGTTAACTAAAGAGCTCCAAGCTCTTTGTGTTGATGTTAAACTTCTTAACGCAAAAGGTGAAGCCATTGATATGGATGCTTTAGCGCGCGAAGTGCAACAAGAAGAAAGAAAGAGCAACGCTCTTATTCGCTCAATGACTAGCGAACAAGCTAATCAAGAAGCTACCATCACAAAGGATGATGTCCACGATAGTGGCATTATGGAATAAATAGGGAGGAGAAATAGATTATGTTTAATGTTAAAGATTTAGCGGCCATGCAAGTTGGCCTTGCTTCTCCTGATGCGATTCGGGAATGGAGTCATGGCGAAGTTACTCGTCCAGAAACCATTAACTACCGGAGTCAAAAGCCAGAAATGGAAGGTCTTTTCTGTGAAAAGATTTTTGGTCCGAGTAAAGATTTTGAATGTCATTGTGGTAAGTATAAGAAGATTCGTTACCAAGGTTTAGTGTGCGAAAAGTGTGGCGTTGAAGTTATTTCTAAACAAGTCCGCCGGGAAAGAATGGGACATATTGAACTTGCCACTCCTTGTACCCATATTTGGTACTTAAAAGGTATCCCAAGCCGGATTCAATTACTCCTAAGTGCTTATGCGGATATTTCCGTTAAGGAACTTGAAGAAGTTGTTTACTTCGCGGCGCACATTTGTCTTAATCCAGGTACCGCTAAACATTTAAAGAAAGGTCAATATCTTGACGAAACAACCGCTCGTTTAGTATTTACCGATGTCATTAATGAATTTAAAGAAAAGTTCTCACCTGATAGTCTCGATGCCCAAAAGGTTGAGTTATATTTAACTCACATGGCCAATCGTGGTGAAACATTTGATTATTTCACGATTTCAAAATTTATCGCAAAACATACTGGTGCGGAATTCGGTGAAGGCGCCGACGCTGTAAAGCGTTTGCTCCGTGAATTAAATATCGAAGCTGAATTTAAGAAAGTCCAAAAGGAATTAAAAGATGCGCAAGGTCCACGTCGGATTAAATTAACGAAGCGTCTTGAAGTTCTTGAAGCCTTTAGAACAAGCAAGAATCGTCCCGAATGGATGGTCCTTGATGTAATTCCAGTCATTCCACCTGATTTACGACCAATGCTTCAACTTGACGGTGGTCGGTTTGCGGCATCTGATTTAAATGATTTATATCGCCGTGTTATTACGCGTAATAACCGTTTAAAGAAATTAATTGATATGAATGCGCCTTACGTTATCTTAATGAACGAAAAGCGGATGCTCCAAGAAGCAGTCGATGCCTTAATTGATAACGGTCGTCGTAATAATAAACCAGTCTTATCCACAAGTGGCCGTCCACTTAAGAGTTTAACCGCCGCCTTAAAAGGTAAACAAGGTCGTTTTAGACAAAACTTACTTGGTAAGCGTGTTGACTACTCTGGCCGTAGCGTCATTGCCGTTGGCCCAGATTTAAGAATGTATCAATGTGGTTTACCACGGGAAATGGCGATTCAATTACTCCGTCCATTTATTGCGAGTATCTTAATTAAAGAAGGCAAAGTCCTTGCTCATAAAGAAGCGGACCGCTTAATTGATAAAAAAGATGCGATTGTCTACGACATTGTTGAAAGAATTATTTCTGATCACCCTGTGTTACTTAACCGGGCGCCTACTCTTCATAGATTAGGTATTCAAGCGTTCCAACCTAAGCTAGTTGATGGTAGAGCAATTCGTCTTCACCCATTAGTCTGTACTGGTTTTAACGCTGACTTTGATGGTGACCAAATGGCGGTTCACGTTCCATTAAGCAAAGCCGCTCAAGAAGAAGCACTTAACTTAATGTTAGCGAGTAATAACATCTTAGGTCCAAAGGATGGTAAACCAATCGTTACTCCATCCCAAGACATGGTGTTAGGTAACTATTACTTAACGCTTGAAGAAACAAGCGAAGATTTCTTAGCAAAAGCTAAGAAAGCTCATGATGAAAAAGACTACGAAGCGGAAGAAAAGTTTAAACTTTATGCCGCGAGCGAAGGCAAAGTCTTTGGTTCAGTCGAAGATGTTTTAAAAGCTTATGAGACAAAACAAATTAGTCTTCATAACCGGGTTGCTATTTTAGCAAAAGCGTTAAAGAAAGATGGTAGTGTCTTTGATGATGAAATGCAAGAAATGTATTTATTAACTAGCGTTGGTCGAATTATCTTTAACCTCATTTTCCCAAGTGACTTCCCATACTTAAACGATGCGGATGATCGTTCACTTAAATTCACAATTCAACGTCCTGATAAGAAGAAATACATTATGCAAGACTTCGTGAAGAAAGGAACTGACATTAAAGAAGCTATCGCTAAGAAAGCTTTAAGAGTGCCTCTTAAAAAGAAGAATTTAGGGAAGATTATTGACCAAGTGTTCCACCGTTATGATACAGGTAGAACTAGTGTCATTCTTGATAAACTTAAAGACCAAGGCTTTAAATATTCCACTGTGAGTGGTGTTACGGTCTCTTTAAGTGATATTCGGACTCTTGAAGGCAAAGATGAATTAATCGCAAAAGGCGATAAACAAATCTCGCAAATTGAAAAGATGTATGCGAAAGGTTTATTAACTAATAGTGAGCGTCATAACCAAATCGTTGATGTTTGGAATAAAATCAAGGATGAAGTTATCGCTAAACTTGATAAGCAATTAAAGAGTGATATTAATAACCCGCTCTTTATCATGGTTGACTCAGGCGCTCGTGGTAGCTTAGGTAACTTCGCACAACTTGAAGGTATGCGTGGTTTGATGAATAAGCCAAATGGTGAAACTATTGAATTACCAATTAAGTCAAGTTTCCGTGAAGGGATGACCGTGTCAGAGTTCTTCATTGCGACACATGGCGCTCGTAAGGGTGGCGCGGATACTGCTTTAAAAACTGCTGACTCAGGTTACTTAACTCGTCGACTTGTCGACGTTAGCCAAGACGTCATTGTTCGGGAAACCGATTGTGGTACTGATCATGGCTTCGTGATGCGTGCGATTAAGAACCCAGGCGAAGATAAAGAACTCGTAAGATTATACGACCGCATTAGAGGTCGTTATGCAATGCACGACATTGTTCATCCAAAAACAGGTGAAGTGATTGCGCAAGCCAATACTTTAATTACTAACACCAAAGCGCATATTATCGAAGATAGCGGCATTAAAGAAGTGGAGATTCGTTCACTTTTTGGTTGCCAAACAAAAAATGGTGTATGTGCGCACTGCTATGGTCGTAACTTAGCGACTGGTGAAGAAGTGCAAATTGGTGAAGCGATTGGTATTATGGCCGCACAATCAATTGGTGAACCAGGTACTCAATTAACAATGAGAACATTCCACTCTGGTGGTGTTGCGGAAAGTGATATTACCCAAGGTTTACCACGTGTTCAAGAATTAGTCGAAGCTCGTCATCCAAAAGGCGAAGCCTTAATTAGCGATATTAAGGGTAAAATCACCAAGATTGAAGATCATAATGGCTGTTACTTAATTGAAGTCACTAACGACATTGAAAGTAAAGAATACTTAACCTCTTTTGATGCTCGCTTAGCGGTTAAGAAAGGCGATGAAGTTATGAATGGTGAAAGACTTACTCATGGTGCGATTTCACCAAAGAAACTCCTTGACGCGAGCGATGTCACAACTGTCCAAAATTACATGTTAAGTGAAATTCATAAACCATACTGCGCTCAAGGTATTGAAATTAATGATAAGCACCTTGAAGTTATTATTCGTCAGATGCTTTGTAAAGTTTTAATACTTGATGGTGGAGATACAACTCTTCTTCCTGGCACCCGGGTAGACGTTAACGTCTATACTGAAGCAAACGCGAAGGCGCTAATTGCGGGTAAACGTCCCGCCGTTGCTCGCCCACTCATGCTCGGCATCACGAAAGCAGCGTTAGAGACACCAAGTTTCCTTTCAGCAGCTAGCTTCCAAGAAACGCCAAGAGTGTTAACCGATGCAGCGATTAAAGGTAAAATTGACTCTTTACATGGTCTAAAAGAAAACGTTATCACTGGTAAGTTAATTCCAGCTGGACGTGGTCTAAAGACGGCGGAAGAGGAAGAAACGATTGTTAATCACTTCTCGGTTAAGAGCAAGATGGAAGAAGTTGATGCTCGTTATATCGGCATTCACGACTATAGCGAAAACAAATAAATAATCAGTTTTAACTGGTTAAAAACATCCCTCATAGAGGGATGTTTTTTTAAATTGACGATTAAAAAAATTGATTTTTTAAGAATTATATTATAAATTTAGTTGTAACAAATCAAGGAGGTTTCTCTCTATGAAAAAATTAGGTTTACTAGTAGCGCCTTTTGCTGCTTTTACTTTTTTAGCAAGTTGCAACAAAGCGACTGAGTATGAGTACACTGTTAGGCTTTCGGATAATGTAAAAAACTTTTTGACAATTGATAAAGCAACTGTCAAAAAAGGCGAAGATTTTATAGCAAAGATTTCATTTATTGCTAATCAAAGCAAATTAGTTTTACCTCAAACTCTCACAAAGGTAGTGTCTGGTAATGAAATTGTTGCTGATTACACTTATTCTCCATCCGCTGATTATTCATCCGCTGATTTTGCGATTTCGGCTGACAAAATTGTTGGTGATACAGTAATTTCACTAGACATAATTGATGTTGGAGTGGACCAAACTGAATTTGATGACGCCTTGGCATTTAAAAATGATACGTATATGCAATTAACGACAGAAAAGCTTGATAAAACCGGAGCAACTACTAGTTATCGCGAAATTTCTCCTAAGATTTGTTCGGAAAAACTTATGACATTAGCGCCTGAAGAGATTGAATCTTGTGTTAGAGAAGTTAATGGCAAACTTGAAGGAAAAACACGCAAAACATTAGAAGAACGGAAATGGCATAGTATTGAAGCAGAAGAAGAATTGAATCGAGTGTTTGTCACACCACAAAAAATTGGTAAAACCTTGAAAGAGACTGTAGAAAAAGCAGGGGTGGATTTGTCATATGACAAATTTACCTTTGATCCTATAATTCGTTCTTATAATGGGCATTTTGAAACAAAGCAGTCAAAGGCGTTGTCATCAGAAACAGTTGTGTCTGATGTTATTTTAAAATTTGAAAATAAGAAATTAATCAGTTTTGACTTCCAAACTGATGGCGAACACATACACATAGCTTCTTCATTTACCTATGTCGAAAAAACGCTTAAATGGCCAGGAGAGTTTGTTGTGGATATTCCTGATTCAGATTATTTAACAATTTCTAATGATACGGCAAAAGAAGGCGAAGATTTTGCTGCAACGATTACTGTAGGAGACACTAGTTCAATTTTACCTGCCAATGTCGTAGTAAAATTTGGTGATACAGTTGTTGATAAGGATAGTTATACTTATACACCTGATGCTAATTACAAGACTGCTACTTTTAAAATTAATGGTGAAAATGTTAATAGTGATATTAAAATTTCATTTGGATTAAGTGCTCTTACCGAACAGGAATTTAATGACGCAATGTATTTTAAAGATGTCCAGTATTTACAAACGTGCGACGTTTGTAAGACGTGGGCTCCATTTGAAGAAGAAGGAGTAATAAAAGAAGTAACTGATACTTTTATAAATGAAATGTCCCCTGGTGACATATGTCATCGTGTTTTTGATATAAAGTCATATCATCCTTATGAAGTTTATTGCGAAGTATACCTTCAAAAAATAGTAGGTTCTAATGGTGAAACATATAGAGGAGTTTATAGTTACGATCCTAAAGACGAAGGCGATTGGTACCCAGTAGAGCCAGAACTTTGCTGGCGTTGGTATACTAATCCACAAAAAATTGGTGAATCTTATTTTGGTAGGGGTATGCCTAAATATAAGAATTTTACTTGTGAAGAAGGAAGCGAAGGAGTTTATGCCGGCGCTATTACCGATGGCGCTCAAAAAAGAACTTGGGAATTAAAGTTCAAAGATAAAAAGTTAACTAACGTAGATTGCACTCCTTTTGCTATGTACGATTCCACAAAAGCTACAGTTACATATAACGAAGTTGATATAAAGATTCCTGAACCAGGCCCAAAACATAAGTAAACTACAATTAGTTTTTGTTTAAATATCGCCCTTCGCCGGGCGATATTTTTTTATCATAAAAGTTAAGAATTTATCATCTACATTTATTTATAAATGTAAAAAAATAAGTGAGCATTTTAGTTAGTTTTTTCTAACTATCTAATTAAGGGCGCTATGCCCAAAAGGAGTTATATGTTAGGTAAAGACTTATTAGTGTATTTATCACTTAAATACAAAGGTGACTTTAAAAAGATGATCGATGCGATTCATAAGAAAGAGGAAGTCAATGATGAAGTCGCAATGAAGGCGCTTAAAACAATCAAAAGCAAATATATTACCATTCTGGACCAAGCCTATCCAGAAGAATTAAGGCATGTATATATGCCCCCATTAGTACTCTATTACTATGGTGATATTTCGCTTTTAAAAAGCGAAGAGGTTAAAGTTGCCGTCATTGGAAGTAGAGAATCTACTTCGTATGGCGAAAAGATGACTAGAGATTTAGTTGAACCATTAGCGAAAAAGCGCCGCATTATCGTGAGTGGTCTCGCTCGTGGAATCGATGCGATTGCTCATGATACGTGTATTAAGAGCAAAGGAAAAACGATTGCAGTCTTAGGTAGTGGAATTGATTATTGTTATCCTACGAGTAACCGTAAGCTCTACGATGAGATTAAAATGAATCATCTTCTAATTAGTGAATACCCGAATGCACTATCACCTACTCCCGATAATTTTCCTTCACGGAATCGGATTGTGGCAGGGATTGCAAATAAGGTTTTGGTAACGGAAGCTTATATCAATAGTGGCACAAATATCACAGTTTTATATGCCCTACGGCAAGGAAAAGATGTCATGGCGGTTCCTCATGAGGCTAATCATCAAAGTGCCTGTAATCGCTTAATTCAAGATGGAGCGTTTTTAGTCGAGAACGCTGAGGACGTTTTATACCTCACCGAGAAAAAATATTAAAAAAGTTTAAAGAGTATCTTTAAAAGAATATATAGATATGTATAAAAGTTGACATGACTAACTATTCCCATTATATTAAGAGACATTGTGGCTATCTTATGAAAGTCGTAATTGTTGAGTCACCCAATAAGTGTGAAACGATTAAGAAGTACCTTGGTGATGACTACAAAGTCATAGCATCTAAGGGGCACGTTCGCGATTTAGCTACCTCAGGCAAAGCCGGCCTAGGCGTAGACTGCGAGAACGGTTTTAAGCCTACCTACACGGTCATTAAAAGTAAGCGCACCGTGGTTAATGAAATTAAAGCCGCGATTAAAGGTGCGGAAGAAGTAATTCTTGCGACTGACCCTGATCGAGAAGGCGAAGCCATCGCATGGCATTTATCTGAGTTATTAAGATTAAAAGAAGATAATAAACGATTGGAATTCCATGAAATCACGCGTGATGCGATTACGGAAGCTATTCGTCATCCTCGCACAATTGATAAGAACTTAGTGGCGAGTCAAGAAGCACGACGGATTATTGACCGTATTATCGGTTTCCGCTTGAGTGATGTTCTTCAAAGGAAGAACAATCTTCGTAGTGGCGGTCGAGTCCAAAGCGCAACGTTAAAGTTAATTGTTGACCATGAACGGGAGATTGCTAAATTTAAACCAGAAGAATATTGGACTATTACTGCAAGATTAAAGAAGGATAATGTTGAAATTGAGGCTCCCTTATATAAATATAAGGATAGTGAAGATAAGATTACTAATAAAGCAATGGCGGATGAAATAGTAAATGCGACTGGCCAAGAATTAAAAATTGTTGAAATTAATAAATCAGTTAAAACTATTAATCCAAAACTGCCTTACACAACCTCATCTTTACAACAAGATGCGATTTCCCGTTTAGGCATGAGCGCCGCTCGTGTTTCGCGTGTCGCTCAAGAGCTCTACGAAGGTATTAAGATTAATGGACAACATGAAGCGCTTATTACTTATATTCGTACTGATTCAACTTATTTAAGTGAAACTTACGTGAATAAGGCTCGCGCTTATATCAAAGAGCGCTTTGGCGAAGAATATGTTGGCCCATATAAGAATGCAAGTACGAAGGGTAAAGAATTTACCCAGAACGCTCACGAAGCGATTCGACCAACCTCTAATCATCGGACACCAAGTATCGTACGCCCGTACTTAAATAACAACCAGTATCGGCTTTATGAATTAATTTATAATCGCGCTTTAGCGTTCCTAATGACTAGTAAAAAAGAAGAATCCACTAGTGTGGTCTTTGCTAATAATGATGTGAAGTATAAAGTTACTGGTAATAAAACTATCTATAAGGGATACGAAGTATTAACTGGCGGTAGTGAAAATAAAAGTCTTGGCTTTGAACCAATTGAAGGCGATGTATTTACTGTTAGTAAAACTGATCCAAAACAAAACTTTACTACCCCACCACCTCACTATAGTGAAGCAAAGATTATTAAACTAATGGAAGAAAAAGGGATTGGTCGTCCATCCACTTATTCTTCTACTATTTCAACTTTACAAAATAGAACTTATGTTATCAAAGATAAAGGCGCGGTAATTCCAACTAGTAATGGCACAAAGGCCATTGAATTCTTAGAAAACAAGTTTAAAGATATTGTTGATACCACCTTTACCGCAAAGATGGAAAAGGATCTTGACGAAGTACAAGATGGTGAAACTTCAAGAACAGCGACCATTAACCAAATTTATATTCCATTTATGAAGGAATATGATGAAGCGATTAAAGAGACATTAGGCAATTGCCCAAAGTGTGGCGCTCCTTTAAAACGCGTTAAGGGGCGCTATGGTTCATTTACAGGCTGTTCGCGCTATCCTGATTGCGATTACAAGAAGAAAGAAGAAAAAAATAAACCAGAATATCTTGATAAAAAATGCCCACAGTGTGGACGACCATTAGTTAAGCGTACGAATAAAAAAGGAAAATCCTTTGTGGCGTGTTCTGGTTTCCCCGAATGTAAATACATTGAAGGTAAATCAATGACACCAAAGAAATTAGAAATTATTAAAAAGTGTCCAGCGTGTAAAGATGGTAATCTTGTCGTAAGAAAAGGTTGGAATAAACAAAAGAAACAAGTTGGTTTCTTCCTCGGCTGCACTAATTTCCCAAAGTGTCGACATACGGAAGACTATAATCCAAGCGCAAATATAAACCAAGATGACTAACGAATTAAAGACGTTTCTTGAATACTTAAAGTATCAACGCAATTATAGCGATGAAACCGTTGTTAGTTATAAATACGATATTGAGAAGTTTTATAGTTTTCTTAATCATGAAGGTGTTCTTTTAGAAGATGTTAACAGCGATATCATTCGTAACTTTCTTTCCACCGAATTAATGAATAATATTACAAAAGCGTCTTGCCAAAGACGAGTTGCTTCACTTCGTCATTTTTATGGATACCTTACGGAAGAGAAGATTATTAAAAATAATCCATTTCAATTTATAAGCGCACCAAAAAAAGAAAAGAAATATCCAGATGTTTTATTTAAAGAACAAATTGAAATTTTGTTTACGGCAAACAAAAATAGAAACGATGATCTCGCGCTTCGTGATCAAGCTATCCTTGAGTTACTCTACGCGAGTGGGCTTCGTGCCTCAGAACTCGTAAATCTAACGCTTTCTAACCTAGATATTAACAATCGAGTCGTGCGAGTTTTTGGCAAAGAAAGAAAAGAAAGAATGGTACCGTTTTCAAAAAGCGCTCAAGACTGTCTTAAAAAATATTTAAAAGAAATTCGACCTATTTTACTTAGTAAAAATTTAGCAGGTCAAACCGAAAACCATCTCTTTTTAAACGCCCAAGGGAAAAAACTTACCAGTCGCGGTTTAGAATATATTCTCAAGCAAATTGAATTAAAGTGTGCTCTACCGTTTGAGTTACATCCACACGCATTGCGTCATAGTTTTGCGACTCATCTAGTGGAAGGCGGAGCGGATCTTCGTTTAATTCAAGAATTACTGGGTCATGTAAATATTAATACCACAAGCATTTATACCCACATTACTGATGAAGGCGTTAAGCAAGACTATTTGAAGGCTCACCCACGAGCAAAAAAGCATTAACTAAAAAAATAGACACATTGCCATTGTTATGATACTATAAACATTAGGACGAGGATGATATTATGCGTATACCTGATATTAGATAAAGTGAAGAAAGTAATTGATTTATAACTAAAATTACTAATTTTGTTGATCTTAAAAAAAGAATTCGCTCATTTTATGGGCGTTTTCTTTTGTAGTTAACTTCCTTATAAAATAAAAAAGTCTTTTCTTTTCTAAGTTAGTGTTATAATATAACCCGACTCTATTAACATAGAGAATACACACACCGTG
>JAKSVA010000079.1 GCA_024408435.1 Bacilli bacterium | reverse complement strand
CCTCCTATTAGTTTTCGAAACTAACCCCTTCAACCACTTGGGTACGTCTCCGTGATTAAGAATTATAGCATATAATATAATTTCTTATACTTTAAGAAAAATACACTTTAGTGTATAATATGTAAAGGTTTTCTATGTCTGAATACGTTGTTACCATCATTATCATTCTTGTTTCGATTGTAATTATCGTTGTAGCGTTTTGGTTAATTTCGCATATTTCTAACCATCGTTATTCATCATATCTACATGATAATTTAAATATTATTCGCTCTGTTTCTGTTAATCTTGAACGTAGTGAAGTTAAATTTTTTAATCGCAATAACATTCGCCGTGTGCGAACAGTACCGCTGGAACGTTATTGCTGGCAATTTACGAAAGATGATGCAAAACGTTTTTTAAATTGGATTAATAGCCTATTAAGTCCAATAAAAAAGAACACTCCTATTAACAATTATTTAGAAATTGATATTCGACTTCACCGGGCACATCGCTTTTATCATTCTTTATTCATGGTTACTAAAATTGATAAAGAAAGAAAGACAATTAATTTTGATAGTTATCTTTTCTATCAATTATCATCAAAAGGGCGTTTTGTGTTTGAAAATGGCAATAAGCCAATTGATAATTTAACCCCATATGCAAAAATGGTAACCGGTTTAAGAGGTTATGTTGCTAATTTTCAACTTTCATACATCTCTTATGCGGGTAAAAGAGAAGTGTTACCACGTCTTCTTTATAACCAATTAAAAGAAATTGCGGCCGGAACTTTCTCGCCTCCCCAAAAGCAAATGATTACAACTGGTAATAATGAATTTGCGATTATTGATTATCACTCAAACGATAATAATGATGCGCTTAATTATATTCATGAAGTGAATAACGCGATGCGAAAATTCTTAGAAATTAATTCGAAGATTAAAAACGTTAATGTTAATGTTGGCTTAATTTATAATTCAAACTTTGTGAATAATCCAAAGAAGTTAGTGGAAAAAGCTCGTTTAACAAGTAATGTTGCATATAGTAAAAACACTTTAATTATTACTTATAGTAAGAATATGAAGAACAATAGCGAAGAAAGTAACTATGATAGCGAAATTGAACAAGTCATCAAAAAGAAACAAGTACTTTATAATTTCCAAGCGGTGTATTCAGTCGCTCACGAAAAGATTATTGGCTACATCGCAATGCCATCCCCAATTAATACAAGCGCTAAAACGATGGCGGAACTTTATGAACGGGCAGTGAAGACTGGTGAAAATAAACAATTAATTCAAATGACAGTTAAAGATAGCTCCGTTTCTTTTAAGAGTAATAGTAATGCTTCTGGTAAGGTTTTATTCCATCATATTATGTATAATGAGATTAATAACTTTATTAATGCCGCTAATTTAAGTGCCGCTAAAGATCTTAAACATGTCGCTATTTTTGATGAATATGATATATCTTTTGCTTCAAAGGAACCTCACATCTTTAACCAAGCGATTCAAAAATTAAAAGAAAAAGAAATTGGCATTAGTTTATCACTCAGCGATAAATCACTTATCCTTGATCATAAAGTTTATTTACAATTCGATTATTTCTTTGTTTATAGTAATAACGCTCACTTAAAACGTGATGACTCGGATTATCTTGGTTTACGAACAATTATCGAAAAGTTGATTAAATATGGTAAGCCAATTATTCTTACTCATATTGATGCTTGGAGTACAATAGAAATGTTTATTCGTAGCGGGGTAGAATATGTGGCAAGCCCAACTGTTTGCCCGCTTGGTGATAAATTAAATGAAGTAGCTTCAAAAACAAAAGCAAAAATTAAAAGGATGTTAGACTAAGACGTATGGACATAAAAAACGAAAAGATTACTAGTCGCGATCAAGATTTCGCACAATGGTACACCGATGTGTGTAAAAAAGCCGAATTGATGGATTATAGTTCCACCAAAGGTTTTATTATTTATCGTCCATATGGTTACGCCATTTGGGAAGAAATTCAAAAATATTTAGATCATGAGTTTAAAAAGTGCGGTCATGAGAATGTTTATATGCCACTTGTAATTCCAGAATCACTTTTTAATAAAGAAAAGGCTCATGTTAAAGGTTTTGCTCCCGAAACATTAATTGCCACAATTGGTGGGAAAGAAAAAATTGTTGATCCATTAATTATTCGTCCAACGAGTGAATGTGTCTTTACTGATTTTTATTCGCGGATTATTTCAAGTTATCGTGATTTACCAAAACTATACAATCAATGGTGTAGTGTGGTGCGCTGGGAAAAGACAACGCGTCCATTCCTTCGCGGTAGCGAATTCCTTTGGCAAGAAGGCCACACGATGCACGCAAGTGAAAAGGAAGCTCAAGAAGAAACAGTTAAAATGCTTGATATTTATTATAAGATGGGACAAGAATTACTCGCAATTCCTTTTATGAAAGGAAAAAAGAGTGAGAAAGAAAAATTCGCTGGCGCAATAGCTACTTATTCTATTGAAGCTTTGATGCATGATGGAAAAGCTCTTCAATGTGGCACCTCCCATTATTTTGGTCAAGGTTTCTCGAAAGCCTTTAATGTTAAATTCTTAGATAAAGACAATCAAACTAAATTCCCTCACCAAACTAGTTGGGGTGTTTCAACTCGTTTAATTGGTGCACTTATTATGGTGCATGGTGATGATAATGGTTTAGTCTTGCCACCAAATGTTGCCCCGATCCAAGTAATAATAGTTCCAATTAAAGGTGACCAAGCAACTGTTCAAAATAAAGTAAAACTTTATGAAGAACAATTAAAAAAGAATAATATTCGTGTTAAGGTTGATAATTCTGATCACACACCGGGTTGGAAGTTTGCGGAATGGGAAATGAAAGGCGTACCACTTCGTTTGGAAGTTGGCCCAAAAGATATTGAAAAAGGTGTCATTACTTTAGCGAAACGTAATGATATGAAAAAACTTCAAGTTAATGATAGTAATGTAATTAATGAAGTTAAGAAGACTTTAAAAGTAATTCAAGATGAAATGTATCAAAATGCCTTTAATCATTTAAAAGCTAACATAAAAGAAGCAAATAGTCTTGATGAAATTAAAAAGATTGTTGATGTTGGTGGTTACGCAAAAGCGATTTGGTGTGGTTTAGAGGAATGTGAGAATAAAGTCAAAGAATTGACTACCGCTACTTTACGTTGCGTTGAGGTTGAAGAAGTTAAATCCGGTAATTGCGCCATCTGTGGCAAGAAAGGTAAATATATTGCATATTTTGCAAAAGCTTATTAAACTTTATTCTTTTGTGATAATATATTTAAGCACTTACGGAGTAGTACCCAAGAGGCTGAAGGGGAAGGATTGCTAATCCTTTAGATCGGGCAACCGGTGCAAGGGTTCAAATCCCTTCTACTCCGCCAGATAATAAGGAAACCGACGTTGTCGGTTTTTTTAATATAATTACTAAGGGGGAATAATCTTATCAAAGCGTTTTTACATTTC
>JAKSVA010000078.1 GCA_024408435.1 Bacilli bacterium | reverse complement strand
CCGCCATCAACATTAATTGCGGTGCCGGTTGAGAAATCAAGTAAACCTTGAGCAACGGCTAAAACCGCTTTAGCAATATCAAGTGGTTGTCCCCAACGTTTAGTTGGTGTAATACCTTCATTAATTAATTTATCGTAT
The DNA here is from genome assembly GCA_024408435.1 of Bacilli bacterium. Classification (GTDB taxonomy): domain Bacteria; phylum Bacillota_I; class Bacilli_A; order RFN20; family CAG-826; genus UB1719. The sequence goes on along the minus strand of JAKSVA010000078.1, from coordinate 3,355 downwards.
TTAGCAGTGACAACTTCAGTCATCGGCGTTTTAATAATGCCGGGTCTTACTTCAAGAACAGGGATATTATATTCACCTAATTTATCAGCAAATAAGGTTGTCACCATACTGACGCCAGCTTTAGAAATACAATATTCACCACGGCTAACACTTGAAGTGTAACTTGAGTTAGAAGCAATATTAACAATTCGTGGTTGATAATCTTCATTCTTCTTTAAAGAAGCAATCATAAAATTAGCAAAGGTCTGACACATAAAGAAAGTGCCTTTTGTGTTAATCCGAATAAGACGATCAAAACTTTCTTCCGTTGTTTCAAGGATATCCATTCTTACTTTACATGCGACACCAGCGTTATTGACTAATAAATCAAGTCGACCATATTTTTTTTCGACATATTCTTTTAGATTTTTTCGGTCATCAGCGTTAGAAATATCACATTTAACGTATTCAACACCTTCCATGCTAGGTTGAACATCACTATAGATAACTTGGTAATCGTTTTTACTTAATAAATCAGCAATACCTTTACCAATTCCTTGAAAGGAACCTGTGACAATCGCTACTTTTTTTGACATAAAACTTTCTCCTTTAATAATTGTTGATAATATGGATTAAAAATGGCACAACCAGCAACTTGTTTGTGACGCATTAAAACCGTACAATTTGAACACGCTAAACAGCATTTCTTTGGGTTAAATTGCCCTTTTAGATAATCGCTATAGAAAGTCGGATAAGCCAGACTCATTCTGCCATAACCAACAAAATCACAGCAACCATCATTTAAAAGTTTTTCACTTTGGGTAATTAAATCATCGCGATAATAAGATAAACCCGAGATAACAAAATACATATGAGGGAAAGATTTTTTTAATTCTTTGCCAACATCATAGAAACGTTTTAAACCAACTTCAGGTTTTTCCTCTGGCGTGTATGGCCCTCTTTTAAATGGGCGGTTAACATGAGGATTATAATAAGGATTACCTAAGGTAATATTAATTAAATTAATTCCTAATTTTTCTAAAATGGCTAATAATTTTTTTGGTTCAGTTAAATCCATTTCGTTATTTTCGGTAGTCCCAAAGCCATATGGTTTAGGTATCATATCTGTAATTGAGATACGCGAAGCCACAATAAAATCTTTTGGCATATTTTCTCTTACTTTTTTAATTGAATCAATAAAGAGGCGGCTCCGATTCTCGAATGATCCGCCATAACGGCCTGGACGAGTAAAACCACTTAACACTTCTTGGAATAGATAGCCATGGCATGACTTTACATCAACGCCATCAAAACCAGCCTCTTTAGCAAGTTTTGCGGCTTTTAAATATAAGTCTGGTAAAGTATCAAGATATTCATCAGTGACGATGTTTTCATCAGTTACTGGACGAGTTTTTTCGTATAAAGGATGGCGATACGCAATCATTGGTACAATACTTTGGCGGCCAGAATGCGTTAATTGGATTAAACAAATTGGAGCGAAACCAAATTCTTTTAAACCAATTTCTTTAACTTGTTTAACCATTGCTTTAAAAGCATCAATATTTTTTTCAGTAATCATCATTTGGCGATGATTAGTTCTTCCTTCAGCGCAGACAGCGTTAGCTTCAAACCAAATAAGAGCCGCACCGCTATGAGCATTATTGATATATTTTTTTAAAGTTAATTCACTTGGACGACCATCATCATATTCGCAATCGCAACCCTCCATTGGTTGAATTACGACACGATTTTTGAATAGAACATTATTTATCTTTATTTCGTTATTTAACATATTAGGTTCCTTAAATTATTACAAAATCGCCCGGTTCTAATTTAATTTTCTTACCAGTATAAGTTTCATATTCAGGGTAATTACCATATGATGCAATAGCTACTCTAACTTCTTCACCTTTATCATGAGGCAATTCTACTTCTTGAACCTTAACATTATTATCAAAATTTCGTAATAATTTAAATTCACGATCTTCATAAAGTTCTTTATAACTCTTTGGCCGAATACTATAAGCATATTTATAAACATTTGGCGTTCCATTACTAAATGCTTGTCCATGATTAATGTAGGCTAATAAAACTTTACCAGTAGCCGGTTCAGGTTCAGGTGTGGCTGTTTCAACCCCTCTATTACGGCCCCAATCGCCATGAACTTCATAATCTACGCTTCCGTCTCCTTTTAACCCGCGCACTTCAATTGTTTTCTTGTCTTCATTGTCTTCTTCATCATAAATTGTATATAAGGCGTTGCCATGGATTAATTCTTTCCCATCTTCTGACAATACAAAATTATCGTTTCCTTTATAATGACATTGTTCAATTGTAGTGTGAATTTCAGGATTTGGATTTTTTAAAAATTCAGAAGATTTACCAGCGTATTTTAAATCTGCACCCATCAAGAACATACCGTCTTCACAAGCAATTGCTGTGACTGTAAAGTTATTATCCTGGTGGTGACAACTGCGTTGCATTAAGCAAACGACATTGTTGTTTTTATCTTCATGTGCACTATAAACATAATCATTATCGGGAGTTGATTCAGGCAATAGTTTTTCAAACGTTGAATCATTGTAGGAAGATATTCCGCCTTTCCAAACAATTTTTTTAATTATTTCATCGGATTCCTCAAGCCATTCTTCTTGCTCTTCTATAGAAGGATTACTAGGGTAATCTCCATTTACCGCAAAAGAAGTAGTGCCAGGAAGATAAGCATAATCCCAAAGTGGTGCAATATTGTTGTATTCATCACCTTCATCCATTACACAAGTATTCGTGCCATAGGATAAATTTAGACCTAATTTATTTTCACCATTAACACACTCAGTGTTTACAATATTAGGATCTGAACCTTCAAAAGCGATATATAAACCATCAAGGTTTAATGTCACGAGTTTAGAATCAGCAAAATAAGTAATTCCGTTAAAAGTAGGGCGCCCAACTTTTAATTTGCTAACAAAATTTTCAAATTCACGACGAGCAGGAAGATCTGGTAATTCAAGATATTTCTCTAACCCTAAATATGGGCTTGATTCGCCATAACCTTTGCCACGAGCGTATTCCCGCCCTGTTTCAAGGTAATTGTTATATCCCTTAAAGGTGCCACGTGAAATACCTTTTAAAATATAGCGGGTTAAAATCTTTAATTTTTCTAAACTAAAATGACGGCTAGTCTTATCAATTAAGGTTAAAAGATTAGCTAAACGAATTACGCTACGGCCATAGTTACTCATTGTTTGATTTTGTTTACCATGTTGGAAAAAACTACCATCTTTTTTAAAGCCTTCATCGCCATCATCGGTAATTTCTTGTTCAATTCGTTGTACCGCTAATTCAAATTCAACGCGGTTACGATGAATAATTGATG
>JAKSVA010000077.1 GCA_024408435.1 Bacilli bacterium | reverse complement strand
GGGAATTTATATTTCTTTAATTTAAGTTGGTCACGAACGGCACTCATTTCTTTTTGGACGCCTTCATTAATTGGCACGCCTTTATTCTTTCTTTCTTGCCAAATTAAATATTCTTTTTCACCAGCAGTATAGATTCTCTTTGCACCAGGCGCTTTCTTACTCGCACGGATCTTTCTCATGATATCGCCAGCTTTCTTACGACATAACTTTTCACCTAAGAAATGATTGGTGTCAATGGCAATAAAGAAGTGACCAATCTTTGGGTGAGTAGCTTTTCCTTTCTTATCTTTACCATTTAAATCTTTAAGATTAACGTTATCTTGTAAAACACTACAGAAGAGTTCAACTGCCATCGCAAAGCCAAAGCCTTTATAACCCGCAAGTGCTTCACCAATACCACCTAAAGTACATAAAGCAGCGGTACCGCTACGAATGGCTTTTAAAGCTGCTGCTGCATCACCAGTTACTGGTTTACCTTGTAAATCAACAATTACGCCTTTTGGTACATCTTTACCAATACGAGCGTAATATTCGACTTTACCATTTTGAATGGTTGAGGTTGCAGCATCAAAGTTAAAATCAAATTTCTCATCAGTTGGAACACCAATCGTGAATGGGTTAGTGCCAAACATACCTTCAACACCCCAAGTTGGTGCCACGCTTGGCCGTGCATTTGTGCCAGTCATGCCAATACAACCAGCTTTTGTGGCCATTGTGGTGTAATAACCAGCAATACCATAGTGAGTAGAGTTTCTTACCACTACCATGCCCATTCCGTATTTTTTAGCTTTTTTAATCGCTAAGCTCATTGCTTTATAACCAATGACTTGGCCCATACCATGGTTACCATCTACCACGGCGGTAGTGGGTGTTTCTTTAATAATTTGAAATTTAGTCTTTGGATATTGAACACCAGCATTGATTCGATCAATATACATTGGTTTAAAACGATTACAACCATGTGATTCAATTCCACGACGATCGCTTTCGAGTAAAATATCGGCAACAATTTTTGCTTCATTGCGAGGGACTCCTACACCACTAAAAGCATCAATCATAAAATTATTGGCGGTCTTCCAATCAAGTATCATTTTTGGCATAAAAATACTCCTTTATATATAAATATATAATACTATATATTTTTTAAACATGTGTGGTAAAATTATAACGAATGAGGTTTATCTATGAAATTGAGTAAAAAAACGCTGTTAATTCTTCCAGCAGTGATTCTTTCTTTAACTTCTTGTGGCAAGAATAAACGTTATGAAGCCGAAAAATATGTCCTTAATTATTATCAGGCAGCGGATGCACAAGAATGTACAGGCGATTTCAATATTTTACAATTATCTGATATTCATTTAGGCTGTATGACTGATAATGATTACCATTTTAAATTTATTGCGAAGACAATTCAGAAAGCAAAAGATGCTTTAGGAAGTAGTCCGTTGCATCTTATTGTAATTACTGGCGATACTTTTACTTTTGCGAATAAAACAACTGTAGAAGAGGTCTGCAATTTCTTTGAAGGACAAAAAATTCCTTGGGCAATTACCTTTGGTAATCACGATGAACAAGGCTATTTTGCGGTTGATTGGTTAACTAACTATTTAACTCGTTTATCGCAAACCCAAGATTCTCATTTATTATTTGTTGACTATCCTGATGATGATGTTTTTGGTAGCGCTAATTATGTAATTGATTTACACGATGATAAAAAAGCCCCTGATGATTACCGTCAACTAGTTATTATGGATAGTAACCGTTATAACTATGGAGAAGGCATGGGCTATGATTACATTCATCTTGACCAAATCGATTGGTATTCAAGAATGCATGAATATTTTTTCCGTAAATATCTTGATGTTAACGATCAACTATCTTCATTAGCGTTTTGGCATATTGCTTTACCAGAATATAAGGAGGCAACGGTAAAGGCAAAAAGTGATGAAAGTTTATATTTAAAAGGGAATAAATATGATGGTGATTTTACATACGAAAATTGTCCACGCGATATTCACGAAGAAAGAGATAGCACCCCTTTAGTGAATACTGGTTTCTTTGATCGAATTGAACAATTAAACTACACCAAAGGTATCTTTGTTGGTCACACTCATGCCAATAATAGTTGCATTAATTTCCAAAAAGATAATAACGATAAAACTGATCCAGTTGCCCTTTGTTATGGTGTTAAATCTACCAATACTGTTTACTATAGTAAAAATGGTCATCTTGGTGGTAGTTTAATTAGATTCCATAATGGTAGAGATGAAGTTAACAATCAATATTTTCAACCGGATATTATTTTCCATAGTTATAAAGATTTGGAGGTGAAGTAATATGAATAAAATTACAAAAAATCGTATTATCATCGCCATTATTTGCTTAAGTATTCTTGGTTCAATTATTACTTTCCATGCGACTAATTTGTTATTAGCAAGCATTGTAAATAAGGGTTGTCCAATTAAAGAATTTTTAGTTACTTTCTTTCCTTCGCTTACCTTTTTAATGGTTTCACTAGATTTTGTGTTATTTATCTTTTTCTTCCTCCGCCTTTATCTGCATCCGACACATGAACAAAGAATTCTCCGTGTTTATGGCGTTATCTTAGCTTGTTTTTCTGGCGTTGGCATTGCTATGAATACATTATCTGGATTAATTACTTACGGTTCATTCTTAGTGCCACACCCAATTGTCGGCTTTCATATCATTATGTATATTTATCACATTTTAATGTTGGCGTTTGCTTTCGTAATGATTTTTTATTTACCAAAGAAAGTTGTTAATGATGATATTATCGTTCATAAAACTACGCCTATTTATGTTTTAGAAACTACTATATTAGCGTTAATTATTTTTATTGCTTTAAATCGATTAGGCGCTTTTATTCTTAGCCCAACTTTCATTCAATGGCGGACACTTGCGTTGACCTATCCTGCCTATGTTGCGTTAATCTTACCAACAATTATTCTTGTGGTAGATTTAGTTTATGTTTTCCAAGGATTTAATAAGTTTCCAGAAATTGGTATTACGATTAGTTCCTTTGTTTTATTCTTATCACTTTTCTGTTGCGGACAGATTTGTTATCGGGGGATAAATGATCAACTTTTTATTCAATTAATTTCGCCAATTAACCCAATTGGTCGACTCTTAACTTTCCCGTATGATGCTTTACTACAAATGCTTGTCGCATGTGGTTTATCAACCTTTACCTTAGTTAATTCGATTATATTTAAACGAGCGACCGACTTTAATAAACTACCTTATGAATTAAGAATGGCAAAATTAGAAGGTAGGAAAGCTAACTTTTTACATCCTGAACTTAAGTCTAATAACGAAACTAGTAAGGTAAAAACTAAATCAGTCGCCGCTAAACCTATTGAGAAATTAGCTATTAAAGTTAAACCAGCAAAAAAGATAAAAGTTAAGCCAATAAAAAAAGTTGAACCAGTTAAAGCAGCTAAACCTATAAAAAAAGCAGTTAAACCCATTAAACCAGTTAAAAAGACCAAACCTGTGAAGATTGTTAAGCCCGCAAAGAAAGCGGTCAAGACTACGAAAAAAGTAACCAAACCAACTAAGGTAAGTAAGACAGCCAAGAAAACTAAACCGGTTAAGAAACCAACAAAAAAAGGTAAAAAGAAATAATTATGGATTTAATTGCTTATTTTTCTGCAACTGGAGTTACCAAGAAATTAGCGCTTGATTTAGCGAATAAATTAAATGCGGAAACTTTTGAAATCACACCAATAAAAATATACGAAAAGAAAGATTTAAATTGGCTTAATCCCTTATCACGTAGTTCAAAAGAAATGCGTAAAAAA
>JAKSVA010000076.1 GCA_024408435.1 Bacilli bacterium | reverse complement strand
CCATAAATGGCAACTCTTCTGCATGAGACTTAGTTATATTGGTTGGTTCTTACTTGTTATTATTACATTAGGCATCATGAGTTTCTGGGTGTTACCAAGATTCCGTCAAGCCAATTACGAATTCTATCTCCATATCGCTGGTAAAGATAAAAAGTAATTAATGAAGTGAACCCCAAAAGTTGGACAACCAACTGGAGGGGTTTTCTTTATGAAATGGTCATTAGAAGATAAGCTTAAATTTATTAAGCAATGTAAAGAAAATATGTTAAAATTAATTCAATTAAATTTAGAATTTTTGGAGGCATTGATTTGTGTTGAATAAAAAAAGTTTATCAGTTGTTCTTCCTCTTTTATTAGTATATGGAAGTATTACTACAAGTTGTCAAAAAAGGATGTATGGCGAAATTAAACATTTAGCACCATATCTACATCAAATCGAATATACCGATTATGTTTTTGACGAAAAAGAAGAAACAGTGCATACTGAACCAGGAAATTCAATGAGTATGGGTGGATGCGCCAGCATCCGTAAAGGGAATTTTTTTGGGCGTAATTTTGATAATGCTAGACGAACCATGCCAGAATTTGTCGTTAGTCTACCTAAGAAAGGTAATCGACATGCTTCAGTTGGCGTTGCTAACAGTTATGTAATGAGAGAAGCGGGAGTATTAAATGAAACATATACTCAACACGATTATGAAATTCTTCCTACTCATATGCTAGATGGCATTAATGATGCCGGCGTAGTTTTAAATTGCAACATGGTTAAGCAGAAGGATACTGGCATATTAGAGCATACTAATCCAGGAAAAGAACCATTAAATGTTTGTTTTATTCCTCGCCTAGTATTAGATAATGCTTCAAGCGCTGCGGAAGCCATTGATTTAATTAGAAATAGAGATATCCACGGTTTCCAAATAGTACCACCATTTGACGATAAAATGACTATGCAGTTACTGATTGCCGATCCAAAAGAAACTTACTACGTTTCTTTCCGTAACGGGAATCCTAAATGTAGTGAAATGGTAGTAGAAAAATACACCGAAATTAATACCGATAAAAATCAATTAATGACTAACTTCCTTAAAAAAATTCCGGAAAGTTCCCAAAACGAAGAAGACATATATCCAGAAAATGCGGTTGGAGTTGAACGTTATGAAATACTACAAGAGGGTTATGATACTATAAAAGACGGCAACGATTTACGTGAATTAATGAAAACTATTCGTTACTCTAATTTTTACCAAAATTATCACGCCTTTGATTATTGCAGCAGCGTGGAAGAAGCATTTGATCATCCTGAGTACTTTGAAAAATACTTTACCAATTGGTGGGCAAGCGAAGAAGGCACTCAAAACGAAATAAAAAATGCTAAAAATTGGATTAATGGTGATAACTATCAAAAAAATGTGGTAATACGTGTTTTGCACTTGCTTGAAGATTTCGAAACCAATTTCTACCCAACTTATTGGGAAAACATTCTTGCTGATTATCGTGGCGAAGATATGATGGGATGGATTACCATCCATAATTCTATTTATGACATTGAGAAAAGAAGCTTATGCCTAACCGTCCAAGAAAATTATAATGCAACATACGAATTTACTTTATAAACATTTAATTTTGAAAAAAAAACTCTATTTAAGATTAATTATATATTTTCTAAATTAATAAAGTACTAAAACTCGTGATATAATGATATAACTTTTGTGTCCAACAAATAGGGTTCGCCTCAGTAATTGCCCTTTTTCTTTTACTTTTTTGATTTCATTTTCCCTTTATTAGCAAGTGCGCTTTCAATAAAACGAAAAGCATAATAAGTAAGGATAGCGCCGATACTATTACCAAGAAAAACCATCACTAAATCAAGAATCGTATTCGCGTTTAAGGCATGAGCGTATGCAATATAAAATGCATTAGTCATTAAATTTTCAAAACCACACACCACGAAAAGACCTACCGCAAAGAAAGGACCAAGGATGCGCACAAATGGATGCGTACTCTTTTTCGTAAAATAAGCACCAATATAACAAATAATGCCACACATGATGCCATTAACTAATGCCATATACCACGCCTTTCCTTCTGAACCATTAATAGAAATAATACGTGCATTAGTGAACTTTTCCGCCGCGATAATAAAACTTTCTTTTTCGTTAGAGGCTAAACGGCATAAATAAGCAACGCCAATAATCGTAGCTAGATTAATTACTAATGCCATTAGTAAGGTTAATAATCTTTCTAATTTCTTCTCACCAGTAATTAATTCACATACATGGCAGTTATATAACTCTAAATTAAAATATGTCACAAGGAGTAAACCAAAGCCTTGTAAAAATGCCCCCGCTACAAAAGCGTTATTAGCTTCCATCGCGACTAGTTCAAAACCCGCTAAGGCCATAATAAAACCAGCGATTAAACTAGAAAGAGCAATTTTTAAATATTTCATTATTTGGCCCACTCACCATTTTTAAAGATGGGAACTTTCTTTCCATCTTTTGTCGTCGCCATGATATTTAAATCTTTAGTGCCAATCATAAAATCAACATGGTCATTCGCGAAATTTAAACCGCGTTTTGCTAATTCATCCTTACTAAGTTTCTTATAACCGTGATAAGTATAACGGTAACACTCACCAAAGGCGAAATGACACACCGCGTTCTCATCAAATAAAGTATTTAAGAAGAGAATTTGACTTTGATTAATTAAAGAAGAATAAGGCACTAACGAGGCTTCGCCTAAATAGTGAGAACCTTCGTCTACATTAATTAATTGCTTTAACAATCTTTCATTTTTCTTCGCATGAATTTCGACAATTCTTCCTTTTTTAAAACGAAGAGTTGCGCCTTCAATCATTTGTCCATTTTGACAAATCGGTTTACTTATAACTACAAAGCCTTCGGTGTAACGATAATCAGGAGAAACAAAGCATTCTTCAGTTGGAATATTTGAGTAATATCTTCTCTTGGTTAAAATATCAAAATCAGCAGTGGCGTTAAATTGATATTTATCAGTCATTTGAATCGTTAAATCAGTGCCATTCTTACTTGTATAGTGAAGACTTTTAATATTTAATTTATTAAGCCACATAGCGCGCTGATCGATTTCTTTACAATGTTCATCCCACTCTTTAAAGGGATCGTTTTTATTAACATGAGAAAATTTAAAAATGTATTCCCATAATTTTTCGATTGCCTTTTCTTTACTTAAATGAGGAAAAACACGTTTCGCCCACGCTTCACCTGGAACGGAAGCGATAGTATAAGGAGCGTAATAGCCCTGATCACCACGTAATTTCTTTGAATACGCCCGCGTGCTATTTTCAGGTAAAGAAGCCCGAAGAGGATCAAGCCCATTTAAATAAAATGGATCAACACTATCAATTAAAATATAGGAAACATTGTGTTTAATATCAAAAGCAATTTTTTCTTTTTGTAGACTCGTTAAATTTTTTAAATCATTTAACGCAGTTTCTTTCTTAATAATTCTTTCAATGGGTGGATAAATCCAATCAACATAGACGCGCTTTGCGCCACTTTGATAACATTCATCTACTAACGTAGCAATAAAATCTGGTTGATCTAGATAAGCAGTAATTCGAATAATTCGTCCTTTCGGAATATTTAAACCACGATGAATAATTAATCGCGCATAGTTTCTTTTTAACAAATCAAAATCTTTAATCATAGTCCTTTTGCCCACTCTCCGTTTTTAAATATCATAATCTTTTTTCCATCTTTTGTCGTCGCAACAATATTTAAATCACTAGTGCCAAAAACAAAATCAATGTGATTATCCGCAAAGTTAATTCCTTTCGCGGTTAATTCTTTTTCACTTAAA
>JAKSVA010000075.1 GCA_024408435.1 Bacilli bacterium | reverse complement strand
TGGAGAATTATTAATGGACATTATTAAGTTAATTGAAGATTTTGTCTATTTCGCACATCAGCATCTTGATTTAAATGAACTTGATATGGTTTATGCACGTAATAAACTCTACGCTGAATTTGATGCTTATCCGAGTAAAGAAGTTAAAGCTAATTTATCACATGATGTTAATTATTTTGTGGATGCTTTTAGTCAATATTATGTACAACATAAAATTGATCCAATTACCACAAATATTAAGATTGCGCATTTATTTGATTTAGTCTCTCCTCGCCCAAGTGAAGTTAATAAAAAATTTAATGCCTTAGCTAAAAAAGATATTAAATTAGCGACATCGTATTTATATGAACTAGGCGTTAATAACTATTACATTCACAAACGAGAAATTATGAAAAATGTCGAGTGGATTGCTAAATTTAAAAACGCACCAGCGCTTGAAATATCCATCAATGTTTCTAAACCAGAAAAGAACAATAAAGATATTGCTAAGTTACTAAAAGTAAAAGATAGCAATTATCCTAAATGTGTAATTTGTCTAGAAAATCTTGGCTTTAAGGGCAACGCCAAAAGAGCGCCACGCGAAAATATTCGTGTAATTCCCATGAAATTAAATAACGAAGATTGGTTTATGCAATATTCACCATATGGTTATTTTAAAGAACACATGATTTTGGTGAGTAAGAAACATGAATATATGCAAATTTCACCACGAATTGTAAAAATTCTTTTTGCTTTCTTAAAGAAAATACCGCATTACACAATCACCAGTAATTCAGATTTACCAATTGTGGGCGGTTCGATTCTAAACCATGAACATTTCCAAGGTGGTAATTATCTTTTCCCATTACAAAAGGCGAAAGACTTATTTGTGATTAAGAGTAAGAAATATAAAAAGACGAAGATTAGTTTCCTTGATTTTTATAACACCGCTTTCCGTTTAAAAGGGAAGGATGAAAAAGAAATTATTGAAATTGTTTCTTTATTTATTAAGAAGTGGAAGAGTTATACTGATCAATCACTACTTATTACGCCTAGTCATAATACAATCACTCCACTTGTGCGAATAAACGCGAATCATGAATACGAATTTATTATGATATTAAGAAATAATTCTGTTAGTAAACAATACCCTGATGGTGTTTATCATGTTCATCCTGAATACTTCGCTATTAAACAAGAAGGGATTGGTGTGATTGAAGCGTGCGGCCGCTTTATCTTACCAGCGCGCTTAATCCGTCAGATGAAAGAAGTTGATGATGTCGTTAAACATCATTTAAACGAAAAAGTGTATTTAAAGAAGTATCCTGATTTAAATAAATTCAAAGTCATGATTGATACGTTAAAGAAGAATCCAAAAATGACTAGTAAAGATTATATTAATTATGTTGGACAAAATATCTTACTTAACACTTCTGTTTTTAAGAAAGACAAAAATGGTTTTGATCATCTTAAACGCTTTATTAATTCACTAGATCTTTAATTGATATAATTTTGCGCCAACTTCAAGTGAAAGTGGCGTGCCATTATTTTTAAATAATATATTCTTATTTTTATATTTCTTTTGGTATTCACTTAACGAATTAAATTTTTCGACATTCATCATAAAAATGGCACCAGTAGAAGCACGAATTAATTTTGGGGAAAATAAATCAATGGAGCAATTAATTAAGGCGACATCAAAATAATCAAACGCCACCGCGGTGCGTAAAATCGTTCCGATTTCTCCTTCATCATTTAAATCAGTAAATAATAAATGAGTTGTATTTGGATTTAATTTCATTAAATAAGGAGTAAATTCGGCATAGGCATAAATATCTTCTTTTTTAATTGTTTTGTTGAATAAGGATAAATTAACAACAACAGGTATTTGGTATTTTTGATATTTCGTTTTTTCTTTTTCGGATTTAACAGTAACCTTTTTTACATTGGCTAAATGATGGTTTAAAAGTTCAATAACCGCAAATTCACCAATCGCTAAACAATTATCCATTAATTAAAGACAATTCCTTTTTTATGCGTTAAGTTGTTTATCCACTTATATTGCCGATATCGATAATAGAAGAATGGTGTTTTTAAGCCTTCTTCAAGTTGAACAAGAATAAGCGGCACCAATGGATGCCAACCGAATTTAAAACTAATAATGGAAAATGGAATGATAATTACCCAATACGCTGATACATCGAAGATGCATGAGAATCTAGTATCACCGCCAGTAATCAAAATGCCGTTTACGATACAACAATTATAAACACGTGGAATATACATTCCCGCTTGAATGACAAAAAGAAGAATCATATATAAAAGAGTCGTCTCGCTGATATTTCTATTTAATGCCCAGTTAAAGGGCAAAAAGAGCATAAATACACCGATAAGAATGAGTCCGTAAATTGGGCAGAATTTCATTAAATCATGAGTAGTTTCTTTAACTTTAATTAAGCGATTTGCGCCTAATTCACGACCAACAATAATCCCAATAGCAACGCAATTTCCTTCGCAAAAACAATTAACAAGATTTTGCCCTAATAGCATTAATTGGTTAGCAGCATTTAACTCACGATCATTAAATAGGGCAATAATAATAACGCTTGCAGCGACACCTAGTCCCCACATGATTTTTGCCACAAAAATTGGTGCCATTATTTTAGAAGAAGTTTTGAAACGAGAGAAATCAGGATTAATTACGCCTTTAATATTCGGTTTTACTACACATTTAAATTTAACGATGATGGTAGTTACCACGAATTCAAGGAAACGAGCAATGGTAATTGAAAGAGCGGCGCCAATTGGACCTATATGTAAGCCATAAAGGAAGATAGAGTTAAGGATAACAATAGTTGATAAAGTGCCAATAGAACATATAGTTGCTTTTAGTTCTAATCGTGTGTTTTTCATTAATGAGTAGTTCATTAACGAAAGTGGCATGAACATGAAGGAAATACCAAAGATACGTAGGTATTCGCCTCCTATTTCGATTACTTCTTGATCGCCTTGGGCAAAAATGGCAATTAATTGGTTAGGGCACGCAATTGATAGCACCATAAATAATAAGCCAATTAAGAAAGAAAGTTTTTGGCAGAAATAATAATCTTTTTCAACCTGTGGGATATCACCACGACCATAGTGTTGCGAATAAAAAAGATTACTAATGTACACTAATGCTGACATTATTGCATTAAGTAATACAAAAATTTGAAAAGCAAAACCAACGGCTGAGATAGTTTTTTCTGCCATATGCGCTTCTAATGTGGGTCCAAGCATGATAGTGTTGATTGTCCCAATCAAAACATTAATCAATTCTTGGAAAGCAAAAAATATCGTCATGATAATTAATTGTTTCTTAATGCGCTTGTCTGTGAATATCCGCATAACGTTATATATTATATAACTTAATCATAAATAAAGTTTATAATTATAACTGTTCTTGGGGTGTAGCCAAGTGGTAAGGCGTAGGACTCTGAATCCTACATGCACTGGTTCGAACCCAGTCACCCCAACCAAGATTGGTGTATAATGAAAATATGGGTGATATTAAATTAGAAGACGCAAAGCGTCTATTGAAGGCTATCAAAGCCAATAAACAAAAATATTTAACATGCGAATTATTAGCGAAGGATGTTGGTTTATATCCAGACATTATTGCTGGGATGTTATCTTACTTTGATCCAATTATTCAAATGGATATGACTTATGACGTGCGTAATATTACTAATAAATTAGCGGCTTTTGTTAAAGAAAAAGATGAAAATCGTCGGGCCCCACGGAAAGTCAATAAATTAGCTGAAACACAATATAAAACGGTTAATGACTTTGTTTTTGCTAAATACGTAGTAGCAGGTGGTTTAATGGATCGAAGCATTGAACTTA
>JAKSVA010000074.1 GCA_024408435.1 Bacilli bacterium | reverse complement strand
AATTGATCAATTAAAGCAATTGGGAAGTTATTAGTTAAAACAACACTTCCAGTGCGGTAAGCATCGTACATTGTACTATCTTTATCAATGAATAAGAATTTTAAAGATTTGATAGTTTTTTCATTTACAAAACCGGGGGTGGCGTGTTCAGCTTGTACTAAATCAATTCCGCCACTATCTTGATTTCGAATCGGGCCATTAATTTGCATTGGTCCATTTGTAAGATAACTCTTATCTTTATTCATCCACCAATCAGGGCTTTCTGTACAAATAGCTTTTGTTTCATCTTCAACAGGCTTTCCATCTTTATCCTTTTTGATTAAGACTTTTTCTTTTTTAACAGGCATATATGCAGTGAACGCTAATAATTCATCAAAATAGCTGCAATCATTAACTAATTGAACAGTCATTTGTTTATCGTTATCTCTAATTATGCCTGCCATACCACCAGCACAACCAGTTCCATTAATATTTGTAATACCCTCAAATTTAGCCTTGTATTGGTATTTATCGGCATCAGTTAGAACCGTGCCTTTATTAGGATCGGTATTGTTCCACTTAGCTTGAGTGTCTTCATCCCATTTTGTTGGATCAGCAGTTGTTTGTTGTCCGATAGTATTCCAAACATTATAGCCACGAATTGAATCAAATAGTTGGCACCACATGCCAAATGGTTGGCCATTATAAGTTGCACTAGAAGCTCTAGTCCATGCATAAATAAAGTCATCAATTGTCATTGCAGAACCATCATTCCACACTGCATCGCTTTTAAGTTCTATGGTATAACGAGCGGTTCCTTCATACTTATCACGAATTTCTTGTTGCTTATCTTCATCTTCACCAGCAATTGTTGTCATTTCATCCATTAAATCAGGGCAATTATCAAATAAAATCCAATCATCATCATTTTTATGGGTTTCTTCGCCCGATTTTTCGGTATAAACTAGTTTTTTTGTAACTTTACAAACGCCATCTTCAATTTCAGCTTTATAAACTCCTTTTCCTTCTTCCCCTTCTTGTTCTTTGCCACTATTAACATAACGTTTTGCACCAGCCATAATTTGGAATAGTGCAATAGAGGTTGAAGCATCAGAGTTATTGGCAGGATCAAATGTTTCAGCTTTAGTACCAACAGTTATAGCGTAGTCGAGACCTGGCTTATCGTTAGTAGTTAATTGATCTAAAAATTTAAAACCAAGACTATTTGTGTAAATGCCTTTTACTCCCTCTTTCAAGAGGTAAGGATCAATATAGTTACATAAAGGTAAAACCGCCCCAGTACTCATGATTAATTCTTCAGCTTCATGTAAAATTTCATAACGAGCTATAGCGGTAGCGTATTCATCATCAGGATTAATATTAAAAGCTTCGACAGCTTTATTTAAATCAGTAATTGAATTAGCTTTCTTTAACAAAGCATCGTAAGATTCTACCCAAGTTAAATTTTCTTCATTAGGATCAATTTTGCCATTGAAGTTTAAATCAGCGTGATAAACCTTGTTATCTTTACTAACAGTATGTCTTAAACCACTACCGCTGCAACTAGTCGCGGTGAATGATCCAACTGCAAGAAGTGAGAATAATAAACCTTTATTTTTCATAATTATTTCTTCCCTCCCTTTTTAGTTTTTGCTTTGACTTTTTTAACTTTTATAACTTTTTTAATTGCCTTAACTTTAACTTCTTTAGGTGTCTTAACCTCTTCTCTATTAACTTGTTGCTTTTGATTATTTTTAATTAATTTGTCAGCTTTCGTGCTTACAATCTTTAATCCACTCTTATTAAATTCTGGATGATAACAAGCAACAAAGTGACCAGGAGTAACTTCTTTTAATAGCGGCATAATCTTCGCGCATTCTTCAGTTGCTTTTGGGCAACGAGTTCTAAATGGACAACCACTAGGCGCATTTAATGGTGAAGGAATATCACCTTTTGGAATAATCCGTTTATGAGTTTTCGCATAATCTGGATCAGGAATTGGAATCGCACTTAATAACGATAAAGTATAAGGATGCATTGTATTCTTAAATAATTCATCGGTTTCCGCGAGTTCGACAACGTGACCTAGATACATAACCGCAATCCGATCAGCGATATGTTTAACAACTAGTAAGTTGTGGGTAACGAAAATGTAGGTTAAATGTAATTTCTCTTGTAATTCTTCAAGTTTATTAATAACTTGGGCTTGAATACTAACGTCAAGCGCGCTAACGGGCTCATCGCAAACAATGAATTCAGGATTAAGCGCTAATGCTCTAGCGATACCAATTCTTTGTCTTTGTCCACCGGAGAATTCATGCGCGTAACGAGTAGCCTGTTCACTACTCATACCAACCATTTCCATTAATTCAAGAACACGTTTATGTCTTTCATCAACAGTTTTATAGGCTTTATGAATATCAAGTGGTTCAGCAATAATATCTTCAACTGTCATTCTTGGGTCAAGACTAGAATATGGGTCTTGGAAAATAACGGCACTCTTTTGCCGGTAATGAGTAAGCGAAGCTTTATCATGAATTTCTTCACCATTAAAGATAACGGAGCCACCAGTAGGTTTGTATAAGTGCAGGACTGTACGTCCTAAAGTGGTTTTCCCACATCCTGACTCACCGACTAGACCAAGAGTCTCACCACGATGAATTTCAAATGAAACGTTATCAACGGCTTTAAGATATTTACTTCTAAACCAACCGCTATTAATTTTAAAATACATCTTTAAATTTTCGACTTTTAAAATTAAGTCATCTGGATTAGTTTGTTTATTTTGATGCATAATCTGGGAAACAGTTTTTGCTTTCGTTAAGTCTTCCATTATTTGCTCCCCCCATCACGATAAATCGCATCACTCCGTTCGTGGTTTTTCTTATTAAGATGTCTAATCGCGGTTTCAAAGAGTTTCTTTTCTTTCTTATAGTAGTTAAGAATCTTTAAATCATAGTGATTCCACCAATAGGTAAACATCGCTCGATTTTTCTCTTGAATTAATTTATCAAGATTATCGATATCACTCTTATCGGCAACTTGATAAATTTCTGATTGATCATTTTGCCATCTCTTAAATAAGTTAATTGCCCGATTGTGTCTCGCTTCATATTCAGAAAGAGAATCTTCTTTCTTATAACAACGTAAAATATCTAAATCGTAATGTTTAACCCAATAACGATACATTGATGCATTCTTTCTTTGAATGCAACGGTCAATATTTATCGCATGGCTCTTCGCCCGAATTTTCCGAATGCGTTCGGCTTTTCTTTGCCAATCTTTATACATTGAAACAACTTTTGTGCGAGTTAAATCAAAATTAACATCCCAATGGGTGTAACCAAAACCAGATAAATAATTATCTAATTCTTTATTTTCGGTAAACATTAGATGTTTAGTTTTAAATTCTTTATAAGCAGCGTAAGCATTATGATGAATTGTTTTCATCACTCGTTTCGCATTAATTCGCATTAATTCACGATAAGTTTTGTTTAATTTACTCGTGACACGGCGATTCCGTTCATAAGTATCAATCGCAGCAGTATAAGCATCTTTCTTTTCTTCAATTGCATTAAGCGCTTGGGTTTTCGCTAACAAGTCTTTTTGGTTAACAGTAACAATATCTAGTTTCGCTTTTTCGTATTCAAATTTCGCTTTCACTAATTCCTCACGGTGGAAACTAAAATTAACTGGATAAGAAGAAATGATTAACTTATCTAAATATTCGTATAAATCCTTATGTTTAACGTTCTCATCGCTTTCAAATTTCACCCGTTTCTTGGCTTCTTTAACTTTCTTAGCCATATCGCCTCTTTCCATTGAAGGCAATTCACGGTGGGCGATTTTCTTTGTCTTAACTGACATCTTATAGTCAGATTGAGCACGTTTCCAGTT
>JAKSVA010000073.1 GCA_024408435.1 Bacilli bacterium | reverse complement strand
ATTCCTATTATTGTTGATCAAAAATGTTGCGCAGGAACAACAATTAAAAATCACAATATTGCTTTACAAGCAATGCGTTTATCTCAAATTAAAATTATCTAAAAACACCTTAAGGGAATATATATTATATATATTTCCCTTTTTCTAAAATTAAGAGTATAATAATTTTGGGATTTTTTTATGAATAAAAAAACTCATACAATTACCCTTAAAACAGAATTTATCACTTTAGGACAGGTTTTAAAGCTTTCTAGAGTAGTAAGTACTGGAGGCGAAGTAAAAGCCTATCTAGCCTCAAACAAGGTTCTAGTGAACCAAAGTGAAGAGAATAGACGCGGCCGTAAGCTTTACAAAGGTGATGTAGTTGAGTTAGAAGGAGACAAAATCTTGCTTAAATAATGCATGTTAGTCGAATTCGCTTAAAAAATTTCCGTGGTTATTACTCATTATCTCTAGACTTTTCTAGCGGAATGAATGTTTTTATCGGTAAGAACGCTTCAGGGAAGACTAATCTATTAGAGGCGATTCATTACCTTTCCTTCGCGAAATCCTTTCGTGGAGTGGAAGATAAAGAATTAATTCAAAATAAAGCTTCTAAGGCGGTTATTAACGCTGAGGTGGTCAATGATGAGGGAAAAAAGACAATTGACGTCTTAATTAGTGAAAAAGGTAAAAAAATCTTAGTTAACGACAAAGGTATCACTAAATTATCTAGTCTTAATAAGATTACTAACGTTATTGTATTTACACCCCAAGATGTAAACATCTTCCGTGATTCTCCTAAAAATCGAAGAAATTATTTAGATATAAATATATCTAAAATTAATCCGATGTATTCTGAAACAATTTCTATTGTTGAAGAATTACTCAAAGAGAGAAACGAAATCCTTAAACAGGATAAAGTAGACACCAAGCAATTAGAAATCATCACAGATCAACTAATTAAGGCCGAAAAAGAAGTCATTGTAATGAGAAAAGAGTTTGTGAGTAGCCTAAACAAGGTCATTAGCAAAGTCGCGAGTCAATTAAAAGGCGTAGATTCTAAAGTAAAAGTAATCTATTTCCCTTACATTAAACTTAGCGAGGACTATCTAGAGAAAGCTAAAAAGCTTTATCAAGAAAATCTTGATAACGACCTTAAAAGGAAGGCGACTAGTATCGGTGTGCATCGTGAAGACTTTATCTTAACGCTCAACGGACAAGATATAAGTGTTCAAGGTTCACAAGGAGAAAATCGCTTAATGGCAATTAGTTTGAAATTATCACCTTATTTCTTAGTTAGTGATAAAAGTAAACACCCAATTGTCGCACTCGATGATGTGATGAGTGAATTAGATGATGCTCATCAAAAGAAGTTAATTAGCTTCCTTAGAAAATTAGATCAAGTATTCATCACATCAACTAAATTAACCATTGATCATGCATCAATATATGAAATTGATAATCATCACGCTATTAGGAGGACAAAATAATGGAAGATGAGAAGAAAGAAGAAACCGTTAGTGAAAAAGATGACGGACTAAAAATTAAAGAATTAGACGCAAGTGAACAAGCTCAAGCGGAAAAAGCTGACGAGCACTATACTGCGGAAAACATTCAAGTTCTTGAAGGACTAGAAGCGGTTAGAAAAAGACCAGGTATGTACATTGGTACAACTGCGTCTGCTGGTTTACATCACTTAGTTTGGGAAATTGTTGATAACGCGATTGATGAAGCGTTAGCCGGTTTCTGTAGTTTAATTAACGTTACAATTAATAAAGATGGAACCGTAACCGTTAGCGATAATGGTCGTGGTATTCCAGTTGATATTGTTGATAAGACCGGTGTAAGTGCAGTTGAAACCGTTTATACCGTGTTACACGCTGGTGGTAAATTCGGTGAAGGCGGAGGTTATAAGGTCTCAGGTGGTCTTCATGGTGTTGGTGCCTCAGTTGTTAACGCACTTAGTGAATGGCTAGAAGTCAAAGTCCATCGTGATGGTGGAGAATATTATTTAAAATTCGGTCGTGGTGGTAAAGCAATTGGTCACTTAAAAAGAATGGGCGATGCTGAAGACACAGGAACAATTGTTACCTTTAAACCAGATGGAACAATCTTTACCGAAACCACAACGTTTGTTTATGAAATTATTCGTGACCGTCTAAGACAGATGGCATACCTCAATAAAGGCGTAAGAATTGTCGTTCAAGATTTAAGAGTTGAACCAATTTTAAAAGAAGAATTCTGCTACGAAGGTGGTATTAAAGAATACGTCACCTATTTAAATAAACCTAAAGGTCCAATCATGGAAGACGTGATTTATTGCGAAGGCCGTGAAGAGGTTGAATATGCAAGTGGAAAGACTTCCATTATTTATGCTGAAATCGCGATGCAATATAACACATCTTATAACGCATCAATCTTCTCCTTCTGTAATAACATTAATACACATGAAGGTGGAACCCATGAAGAAGGATTCCGTTTAGCAATTAACCGTGTAATTAACGATTACGCTCGTAAATCTAAATTCTTAAAAGATGACAGTGAAAACTTCACTACCGATGATATTAAAGAAGGCTTAACTGCAATCATTTCCGTTAAGCATCCTGATCCACAATACGAAGGACAGACTAAGACCAAATTAGGTAATAGTGAAGTTCGTAAGATTGTCAGTAGCATCGTTGGTGAACACTTAATGACTTTCTTACTTGAAAATCCTCCAATCGCGAAGATGATTCTCACTAAGATTGCAAGTGCCGCTGAAGCAAGAGCCGCTGCTCGTAAAGCACAAGAAAGTGTACGTAGAAAGAATGGTTTAGATATTACCACTCTTCCTGGTAAACTCGCAGATTGTCAATCACACGATCCAAAAGAATGTGAATTATATATCGTCGAAGGTAACTCCGCTGGTGGTTCAGCGAAGAACGGTCGTGACCGTAGAACGCAAGCAATCTTACCTTTAAGAGGAAAGATTCTTAACGTGGAAAAAGTCGATCAACAAAGAGCATTTGAAAACGCTGAAATCGGAAATATGATTATGGCGATTGGTGCAGGTGTTGATCCTGAATTTGATGTGACTAAGATTCGTTATGATAAGGTCGTAATTATGACCGATGCTGATGTTGATGGTAGTCACATCCGTATCTTACTTTTAACCTTCTTCTTTAGATTTATGAAATCATTAATTACGGAAGGTCACGTCTACATTGCGCAACCACCGTTATACAAAATTGAATATCATCAAAAACCGTATTACTGCTATAACGATGCGCAACTAGAAGAATTAAAGAAAAAATTACAACTTAAAGCTGGATATCCATTCCAACGTTATAAAGGTCTTGGTGAAATGGATGCGGAACAATTATTTGAAACCACCATGGATCCAAAAGCACGTAAGATGCTTCGCGTCACGATTAAGGATGCAATGTTAGCGGATCAAATCTTCACTAACTTAATGGGCGATGATGTTATGCCAAGAAAGACATTCATTCACGAGAACGCGAAATTCGTTAAGAACTTAGACTTATAAGGAGGGCGTAATTTATGGCAAAGAAAAAAGTAAAAGCCAAAACTAAAGAAAAAGTTGAAGCTAAAAAAGAAGAAGTCAAAGAAGAAGCTAAAGCGGTTGAAACCGCTGTGGCTGAACCTGAAGCAGAAGCAGGTATTGTTCCAGGACTTCAAGATGTAGATATCTCTGATCAAGTTCAAAGCGCGTTCCTTGACTATGCGATGAGTGTCATTGTCGCGCGTGCAATTCCTGATGTACGTGATGGTATGAAACCCGTTCACCGTCGTATTATTTATTCCATGTTTGAAAGTGGCACCACACCTGATAAACCACACAAAAAATGTGCGCGTATCGTTGGTGACGTCATGGGAAAATATCACCCACATGGTG
>JAKSVA010000072.1 GCA_024408435.1 Bacilli bacterium | reverse complement strand
CTGCCACGATGAATACCAAAAAAGCCACCCAAGAAAAAATCATGGAGGCATCAATAAAGAATGGATAAGTTAAAACTATTTGGAAAGAGGGTTATCAATTACAAAGGCTTTGGCTTAAGTTCTACTATTGTTGTTCTTTTAATATTACTTGCTGTTTTCTCAAGTGATTTTTATAGTTGGACATCATTTACTACTGTTTTATCTAATAACTCAGTCTACGCTATTTTAGCAGTTGGCATCATGTTTGTTTTATTGACTGGCGGTATTGATATTAGTGTCGCCTCCACTATGGCAGTTAGCGCGTGTGCAACTAGCGAATTAATGAAAGCAGCGCCTAACATTCATCCTATTCTTTGGGTTTTAGTCGCTATTATTATCGGTGCAGGTTGTGGTTTTATTAATGGTATATTAATTGGTAAATTAAAAATTGCCCCAATGATTGCTACTTTAGGCACGATGTTTACTTATCGTGGCTTGGCGTATGTTATTACTGGTGGTGAACAAATTCACCAAGGCGAATTTACAGAAGCCTTTAAAGCAATTAGCCGTAGTACCTTCTTAGGTATTACTAGTGCAACCTGGATTGTGGTCATTATTATTGTAGCTACAGCAGTTTTCTTAGCACTCACTAAACCAGGGCGGCGATTATACGCAATTGGCACTAATGAACAATCAGCTGCAATTACTGGTACTAACGTTGCAAATGTCAAAATTATGGCCTATACAATCTGCGGCGCTTTAGCTGGTTTATCTGGTATTATTTTTGCTGGTAACTATGCTTCAGTGCATTCCGAAGTTGGTCTTAACTTTGAAATGACTGCCATTGCGATGTGCGTTATTGGTGGTGTTTCCAATAAAGGTGGTAAAGGTAGAGTTGACTGTCTAGTTCTTGGCATCTTCTTTATGAGTCTATTAATGACTTTGCTAGCAAGAATTCCATCAATCAGCACATTTGAAGAAGCAATTAAAGGCGCGATTATTGTTATCGCAGTCGTAATCAATATTGTTAACGATAATATCAAGGCAAGAAAAGAAGTCCTTGAAATGGGGAGAAGGTTATGAGTTTTAAAACAATTAATCCAACCCACAAAAAGAAAATTACCAAAGAATTTTTCTATAGTTGGGAGATGATCCTCGTCTATCTTTTAATTGCTATTAACGTTTTATTAATGATTTTTGTTAACGATGTTTATTTCACATCAGGCAATATTCAAACCATCATTCGTTGTGGAATGGAGATATCCTTCATGGTCCTAGGAATGACATTTATCTTAATCCTTGGTGAAATTGATGTATCAGTTGCCTCTATTATGTTATTAAGCGCAACGGTTATGGGCTTAACTTACGAAAATATGGTGCCAGTCACTGGCGAAGGAATGGCAGCGACTATGGCAATAATTTTAGGTATTCTCGCTGGTGGATGTTGTGGTTTACTTAATGGCGTATTAGTTGCAATTGTTAAAATGCCTTCTGTGATCACTACCATTGGCACTAGTTTCTTATTCCGTGGCATTGTTCACATAATACTTGGTGGTAGTTTTAAAACTGATTTCCCTAAATTCTTTGAACCATTAGCGTGGGACGATATTGGTGGAGTTATCCCAGTCTCATTAATCGTTTTCCTTATCTTCGCAGCCGTTTTTTGTGTCATCTTACATCGTAGTAAATATGGCCGCCAATTATATCTAGTTGGTAATAATAGAGATACCGCAAACTACTCAGGGATTCGTGTCGCAAAAACAAAGATTATCGCCTATGTCATTATGGGTATGACAACTGCGCTAAGCGCAATGGTGTTTGTTGGTCGTTTGGGTGGAATTGATTACACCATGGCAACTGGCTATGAATTAAAAGTTATCGCCGTTGTTGTTCTTGGTGGCGTTTCTACTTTAGGTGGTAAAGGAAAATTATATGGTCCAATTATTGCCACCTTCTTTATGGCTTTTTTACTTAAATCACTCGACTTATTTGAAGTACAACAAAACGTGCAAAAAATTGCGATTGGTATCATTTTGATTCTCGCTGTCTTAATTCCACGGATTAATAAAAATACTATTTTAGCCATTAAGTTAAAATTCACACGAAAAGCAATAAGACAAATTGAAGGAACTGATATCCCACATAATATCAATGAGGCAAAGAAAAAAGTATTAGATGAAGAAAAAGTAATGAATACTGCTGAATTCTATCGCTTTATTGATACTTTAAAATTAACCACTAATCCAATTGATCGAAATATTTACCAAGAAGAATTAGCAATCGCGAAAAAAGATTATTTGGCTGCTAAAGCAACATTAAAAGGTATTAATAAAGAAGATAAGAAGAATTACGATAAAGCTCTAGCGACATTAAAGGATAAGAAAGATGCCTTAGAGAAAACAAAAGATGCTTACGCTTTAAATACGGATGTAAGAAGACAAGAAATAAGAACTATTTATAAATTACTTAAATTAAATGAAGGAAGAGTGATTGATGAGATAAACACTAACGCAAAAAGATTTGTCCGTGAATATCGTAATAAGCGGCTAATGTATAGTGATAGTGAACTAGTAAAATACCTTGCTAAACTTGAATACACATCATGGAACATTAAAGACTATCAACATTTGCCAAACGTTGGCAAAGCCTTAAATGAATATTTAAAGAATCGTAACGCCCTCCGTTTAGCGCGAATCACAAAAAATAAGAAATCTAATATTCATACTTTAGTTAACGCTAGACATACTTCACTAGTTAATTATCTTGTTGTGAGAAGTGAACATCATATTATGCTCCACTACCATAACAAGAAAAGACACACTGAACAACTTATCCGCCTTTTAAACAAGAGACAAAAGGAGATTAAAGATGAAAAGAAGTAAATTATTTCTTGCCTTATCGACTTTTCCGATGACATTAATGAGTTTATGCTCATGTCAATCGCGTCTAAAAGGCGCCTATGTATTTATGCACAAACAAAGTGGAAACGCATATGGTATGAGTGTTTATAAAGGTGTGAGCGAATATCTTGATGAAAAGGGAATTCAACACGCAGACAAAAGTCCTAGTGAACAAGCGGTTTCTAACCAAGTTCAAATGATTGAAAATGCTGCTATGCTTGGTGCAAAAGCGGTTATCGTTTCAAGTAGTGGCGAAGTTGGTTACGATAATGTATTAAAGCGTGTCACCGAAAAGGGAATGAAGATTGTTTCAGTCGACTCTCCAATTTCTCCAAAATACCGCACTATGCATGTTGACCAATGTGATCCACAGGCGATTGGTAGTTTTGTCGCTCGTTCATCGGTTTGCATTGCCATTGCACAAAGATTAAAAGAAACTGGCGCTTCTGTCGAAACATATAGGGAATTTGCCGAATATCCTAGCGTAGAAGGTAAACCTGATGCCTATGATGATGATAAATTAATCGAACGTACTCAAAAGGCTATCGAGGCATATAAGAAATCTACTGATAAAAATCCTATTCATATCGCAATCATCACTTCGACCGCTGCTTCTCCATCGCAAAACGAATGGATAGCCGCCATGAATCACGAGCTTAAACGTGATACCGAAATTAAGGGTGATAAAATTGATTACACAGGCGTAGTAGATATTGACTGGATGAATGGACATATCGCTCTTGGATTAGATGAATCGGTTGAAAGCACCAACAAGGCGAATGCTTTAATTGAAGGCAGCGGTAATGAAAAATGCGATGTTATTGCTAATGTTACTTCAGTTGCATGCGCTGCGTGTGGTGAAGCGTTATCAGTTCACTACGAAACCGATAAAAAGTATGAACGTGTTAAAATGACTGGTCTTGGTATGCCAAGCGAAATGTGGACTTATATGCCAGATAAGGACAGTACTAAAGACGCTTTGGAATATCCATGCCCATATGCATGTCTATGGAA
>JAKSVA010000071.1 GCA_024408435.1 Bacilli bacterium | reverse complement strand
ATAAGATGATTCCTAATATCGTGTCACAAGGTTTAACTATCGTGTTAAACGATAAGAAAGGCGATATTGGCGTCGCTTATTTAACGACAACTGATTTTAAACATCTTCATCATGAATTAGATAATTATGCCTATGGCGTAATTAATCTCAAGAAAACTTATGATCATATCTTACGAGAGGAATTAGTTAGAAATATATTAGTGTTCATGGAAAAGATTCGCATGGGTGGTAAAATCTACATTTCTGAAAGAAGTATCAATCTATTCCCTTATGGTCTTGATGGAATGAAGATTATGCTAAAAATAGCTAAATTCACTAACATTGTGAAAAAAGAAAAATATTTAGTGGCGGAGAAAGAATAATTATGGATAAGCAGACACTTTTATTAATTAACTGTTACCGTAATTCGTCTGGCAAATTTATTGATGATGCTATTAAATGCGGCATTCAACCAATTATCCTTACTACAAAAGAATTTAAAGGCTTTCGGCATTATAACTACAAACCTAATGCGAAAATTATCAAAGAGCAGCCCACTTATCAAGAAACACTTAAATTAGTTAGAAGTTTCCACCCCATTGCAATTTTTTCTGGGGATGAAGAGGAAATTGAATTAGTCATGCGTTTACAAAAAGATTTAAAAATTAAATTCGCGAATGACTATCGCTATTTAAAAGAACAAACTTGTAAAGATCAAATGCATCTCGCATTAAAAAAAGCGGGTATCCGTTATATTCGTGGTGAAGTTGCCCATAGCGCAAATGAGGCAGTAAAAATTTTTAAAAAATTAAAGGCAAGGAAAGTAATTGTTAAAGCTCCTCGTGCGGTGGGTTGTAAAAGTCTTGTTTACTGCTCTAATGAAAAAGAAATCTACCAGGCCGCCAATGATTTTTTTAAGAATGGTTCTAAATTAACTCTCAATCATTCCGATAAAGAACTCTTAGTCCAAGAGTGTATTATTGGAACTGAGTATTTCATTAATACTGCCTCGTGTAATGGCCATCATAAAATTCTCCAAATTTGGAAAGATAAGGCAGCCACTATAAGTAATCGTTGTATATTTATCAATTCTGAAACACTCGATAAAATTGATGCGAATATTCTAAAGATGGTCGATTATATGAAAAAAGTGCTTGATGCAATTCATATTAAAAACGGACCAGTTCACTCCGAGTTAATGATTGATGAAAAAGGGCCGGTTTTAATTGAAGT
Source organism: Bacilli bacterium (assembly GCA_024408435.1). Classification (GTDB taxonomy): domain Bacteria; phylum Bacillota_I; class Bacilli_A; order RFN20; family CAG-826; genus UB1719. The sequence goes on along the minus strand of JAKSVA010000071.1, from coordinate 2,688 downwards.
AAATTGCCGCATTTCCGGTGGCGCATTAAATACGAAATTTTCTGATGCTATTTTCGGTCACCATGACACCGATGAAGTTTTAAACGCTCTTTTATTCCCCAAAGAATTTATTAAAAATTCTCATAAGATGCCAACTGTTCACAAAAAGGCTTATGTGGAAATTATTAATTCGCCACGCCAAGCCTATGTTAAATCACGTCCTATCTTTAGTATTATTAAGCGGTTAGAAAGTTTTTATGATACAACGATTACCATTAAAAATACTAAGGAACTTGATGAACCAATTAGCTTTGTATCAAATTGTGGCATTGTTCATTTACTTCATCATAATCCTAATGTTGCTCGTAGTGATTCATATTTCCTTGAAGACATTAATAAGCGCTTTTTTGGTTTATTGTTTGAAGATAAAAACCACCAAAAAGAAGATATTCCACCACGGACTACAAAAGGCGCAACCCTTGATCAAGAAATACCTAACATTATCGTAAATGGTTTAACGCTTATCTTAAACGATGATAAAAATGTACCAATGAAAGGTGCGGCTTATGCAACTATTACTGATCTTAAAAACATTAATAACGAATTAAAGGATTATGCCTATGGCGTAATTAATTTAAAAGAAACTTATGACCATATCTTACGTGAAGAATTAGTTGAAAAATTTTTAACCTTTATGGAAAAGATTAGCGTTGGCGGACAAATATTTATTTCTGAAAGAACTGCTAATATCTTCCCTTATGGTTATGATGGATTAAAAGTCTTGCTTAAATTAACCGGCTTTAAAGTCATTAGTAAAAAGAACGATAAATTCTTACAAGCAATCAAAAATAAATAAACTAGATTTTATAAAATTAGTTGATTAATTTATATTACACCTAGCGAATAGGTTTTATAACACTATGTTCCCTATCTACATTTTTGCTTTAAATCTTCGGGATTGTTCTTATTATAACTATTTCTTATTTATTTTTTTATTTACATTTAGCTCTACAATAGCTTTAGTGTTTGATAATTCTTTTTCTTTTTTAATCATGTAAATGATAATTGGGATGGAAAGAGCAAAGAATATAGAAGCAAATAAGAAAATATATTTATTAGGTAAAATTACCCAATCACCAAATTCATTTTGAATGAATTTTCCTTGAATATAACTGACTCCTTGACCAATATATGGTCCAGTAACCATCGGAAACATAACCACAAATATCATTCTTACGCCCTGAAGTAACCCAGCTTCATTATGTGGCGTATAATCACGAACCTTAGCGCCGAAAATAGCAATGCCAAGAAGATTACCACACATAATGACAATGCCACCTAATATTGCTCCGACTTGTGATGTGACGCAAAACATGATTATTCCACCAACAACGGCAATACCGACAGCTGGAATCAAAACTCGATTTTTGCCAATTCTATCTACAAATTGACCAATAATAGCCGCTAAAACACAAGAGCAGAATATAATTATTCCTATGCTGATAGTGAATTGCTCATTGATAATTCCTAAAGTCTGTTGAGCGTACACCATTAAATATGGCATAAAGATTTGTCCAGCAATGCTAAAAACTAAAAAGCCAAATAATGCAATATAAAGAATAGGATTCTTTTTTATTACTGATGGTTTAAAACCATGAATTAAATTTTGCGCATAGGATTGATTCTTATTTGGACTAATTGAATCACTTGGTAGTAAAAATATACAAACAATTCCTGCAACAATAGTGACACCACCAAGAACAAAAAAGAAAATATCCCAATAAGGATGATGGGAACTATTTTGAATTAAAACTCCACCAATTAAAGAAACTAATATAATGCTGACCAAGGACAAAGTTGATAATATAGTGTCAACTTTACCCCGAACACCTTCATTAGTTTTTTCGGTAACATAAGCATTAAAACAAGCATCACTTGCTCCACTACCGAAAAAACTCATAATACAATCCATTATAACAATTAATGTTCCACTAATAACTCCGACATTAGCAACCATAGGTAATCCAATTGGAAAATAGGTTAAATTTGCGTTTGACGGCATAAGAAAAGCGAAAAGAATAATGGTAATTCCCCAAATAATATAACCAAATGAAATAAATATTTTACGTTTGCCTATTCGATCACTAAATACACCAACAAGAATAGTTGCGAAAGTAGAAACAATAGCGCTTGTCGCGGTCATAATAGGTATATAAATAGTGCTTTTTGCAGCCGCAAAAACATATAAATTTAAAAAATTATTTTCAACTGCCCAAGCAATTTGACCAACTAATCCAGCAGTAATAAAAGAAAACCAATATCGAGCTCCAACTTTTTTATACTGCATAAGCGCCTTTAAATCTTGTACTTAACAAGCGAATGAATTTTAACTGGTTTAAGAACCTTGCGACCCTTTAAATCGGTTAATTCAATTAAAAATGAATATCCCACTAATTTCGCTTTGCTCTTTTTTACAAGTGCTGTCATTGCAGCAGCCGATCCGCCTGTCGCTAATAAATCATCGACAATCAAAACTCGGTCACTTGGTTTAAGAACTCCTTTTGGGGCCTCTAGTGCATTCTTACCATACTCTAGGTCATACTCAACACGAGCACCAACATAAGGCAATTTACCTGGCTTACGTGCGCCAACTAATCCAGCTTTTAATTTAATCGCAATTGGAGCGCCAAAAAAGAAGCCACGAGCGTC
>JAKSVA010000070.1 GCA_024408435.1 Bacilli bacterium | reverse complement strand
CCATGTGGGTGATATTTTCCCATGACATCACCAACGATACGTGCACATTTTTTATGTGGTTTATCTGGTGTTGTTCCACTTTCAAACATTGAATAAATAATCCGACGATGAACTGGTTTCATGCCATCGCGTACATCAGGAATAGCCCGCGCAACGATAACACTCATCGCATAATCAAGGAACGCACTTTGTACTTGTTCAGAAATATCAACGTCTTGTAAACCAGGAACGATTCCGGCTTCAGCTTCTTCTGCGGCTGGTTCAGTGACTTTTTCTTCTTTTATCTCTTTTTTCTTTGCCATAATTTTAGCCTCCTATTATAAGTCGAGGTTCTTCACAAATTTCGCATTCTCATGGATAAAGTTCTTACGTGGTAAGACATCATCACCCATTAAGTTAGTGAAGATTTGATCTGCTAACATCGCATCTTTAATGGTTACCCGAAGCATCTTACGTGCTTTTGGATCCATGGTGGTTTCAAATAATTGCTCAGCATCCATTTCACCAAGACCTTTGTAGCGTTGGAATGGATATCCAGCTTTTAATTGTAATTTCTTTTTTAAAGTTTCCAGTTGTTCATCGTTATAGCAATAATATGATTTTTGGTGATGATCAACTTTGTATAACGGTGGTTGAGCAATATAAACGTGCCCTTCCGTAATTAATGATTTCATAAACCGGAAGAAGAAAGTTAAAAGTAAGATACGAATGTGACTGCCATCAACATCAGCATCGGTCATAATAACTACTTTGTCATAACGAATTTTACTGACATCAAATTCGGGATCAACACCCGCACCAATTGCCATAATCATATTACCAATTTCTGCGTTTTCAAATGCTCTTTGTTGGTCAACTTTTTCCACGTTAAGAATTTTTCCTCTTAAGGGAAGAATTGCTTGTGTACGACGATCACGACCATTCTTTGCTGAACCGCCTGCTGAGTTACCTTCAACGATATAAAGCTCACATTCTTTTGGATCGTGACTTTGACAATCCGCTAGTTTACCAGGAAGAGTGGTGATATCTAATCCATTCTTTCTCCGGACGCTTTCTTGTGCTTTTCTTGCGGCCGCTCTTGCTTCAGCTGCGCTTGCTACTTTCGTTAAAATTAATTTCGCAACTGGTGGATTTTCCATTAAGAAAGTCATTAAGTGTTCACCAACAATACTACTAACAATCTTTCTTACTTCACTATTACCTAATTTAGTTTTGGTTTGTCCTTCATATTGTGGATCAGGATGCTTAACTGAAATAATTGCGGTTAATCCTTCTTTAATATCGTCGGTGGTAAAGTTCTCATTATCATCTTTTAAGAATTTAGTTTTTCTTGCGTAATCGTTAATGACACGGTTAATCGCTAATCTAAATCCTTCTTCATGGGTGCCACCTTCATGAGTGTTAATGTTGTTACAGAAACTAAAGATTGATGCATTATAAGATGTGTTATATTGCATCGCGATTTCTGCGTAAATGATGGATGTCTTGCCACTTACGTATTCAACCTCTTCACGACCTTCACAATAAATAACATCTTCCATGATCGGTCCTTTTGGCTTATTTAAATAAGTGACATATTCTTTAATACCACCTTCATAACAGAATTCTTCTTTTAAAATTGGATCAACTCTTAAATCTTGAACAATAATCTTTACACCTTTATTTAAGTAGGCCATCTGTCTAAGACGATCACGAATAATTTCATACACAAAGGTTGTCGTTTCCGTAAAGACTGTATCATCGGGTTTAAAAGTAACAATGGTTCCTGTATCGGTTGCATCGCCAATTCGCTTTAAGTGGCCAATTGGTTTACCACCACGACCAAATTTTAAATAATATTCACCACCATCACGATGAACTTTAACTTCTAGCCATTCACTAAGTGCGTTAACAACTGATGCACCAACACCATGCAAACCACCAGAAACTTTATAGCCACCGCCTTCGCCGAATTTACCACCAGCGTGGAGAATGGTATAAACCGTTTCAACAGCGCTAACACCAGTTTTATCAACAATATCAACTGGAATACCACGACCATTATCGGTAACCGTGACTGTTCCATCTTTATTGATTGTAACGTTAATTAAATTACAGAAACCTGCTAACGCTTCATCAATAGCGTTATCAACAATTTCCCAAACAAGGTGGTGCAGACCAGCCGAGGCAGTTGTACCAATGTACATACCTGGTCTTTTTCTAACTGCTTCTAGACCTTCAAGAACTTGAATGTTCTCAGCGGTATAGTGTTCATCAGCTTTTTCCGCTGCAGCTTGATCGCCTGCATCAAGGTTTTTATATTTAATTTTGTCATCAGCAGTTTGTACTACTTCTTCTTTTTTCTCATCTTCCATTATTTTGTCCTCCTAATAGCGTGATGGTTGTCGATTTCATAAACCGACGCTTTATCAATTTGTAAATTTGTGGATGTAATGAACACCTGATCTAACTTTTTTAAGAAGGTAATTAACTTCTTTTGGTGTTTTATATCTAATTCACTCATTACATCATCGAGTGCCACAATCGGATGTTTACTCTTATCTTCCACCAAGAAATATGGTGAGAGTTTGAGAGCAATCGCCATAAGGCGATTTTCTCCCTGTGATCCTTGAATACTTATATCTTGGCCATTGAGGGTTAAGATAAAGTCTTCACGGTGCACTCCAATATTTGTTGCTTTTCTTTTTAGATCATTATCAAGGTTGTCCTGATAAAGCTTTTCAGCTTTATCGATATAGTCATCAGTGAGTTTTAAGTAAGGGAAATAAATTACTTTAACCTTACTTTCTTCTCCTTTGATGGCACTAGCAACTTTGCTAATGATCTTGTTGAGTTTAGCAACAAACTCTTTTCTCATAACGATAACTTCTCTTTCGGCTTTTATTAGTTGATCTGTGACCACTTCTAGTTGTTGTTGGTCTACTTCGTCTAATTTTAAAATTTCGTTTCTCTCCTTAAGGATTTCACTAACTTGCGAAATCGCCTCAGCGTATAAAGGATTTAATTTAGATATATTTATATCTAAATAATCTCTCCGCTTTTTTGGAGAATCACGGAAAATGTTTACATCTTGTGGCATAAACGCAACAACATTAACGATTTGATTTAAAGTTGATAGTTTATCAATTCCTTTGTCGTTAACTAAGATTTTTTTACCGTTTTCGGTGATTAGGACATCAATTGTCTTTTTGTTGGTGCCATTTACCACCTCAGCGTTAATTACTGCCTGAGAAGCTTTATTTTGAATTAATTCCTTATCTTCTACGCCACGAAACGATCGGGCAAAGGAAAGATAATGAATCGCTTCAAGTAAATTTGTCTTCCCTGATGCGTTCTTACCGATGAAAACATTCATTCCGCTAGAGAAGTCTAACGATAATGAGTAATAACCACGGAAATTTTTTAAGCGAATTCGACTAACATGCATTATTGAAGCAAGATTTTGTCTCCTTCTAACTCAACAACATCACCTTTATAAAGTTTACGACCACGCCTATTTTCTTGAATTTGATTCACTAGAACCATTTTTGAAGCTAGGTAGGCCTTTGCTTCACCGCCGGTAGAAACAACCTTAGAAAGCTTTAAAATTTGTCCTAAAGTTATAAAATCGGTGTGAAGGGTAATTGTATGAGTTTTTTTATTCATAAAAAAATCCCACAAAATATTATACGCTTATTTTTAACAAAAGGGAAATATATATAATATATATTCCCTTAGCATCAAATTTAGATAATTTTAATTTGCGAATATTTCATCGCTTGAATGGCCGTGTTATGGTTTTGGGTGTTCGTGCCCGCGCAACATTTTTGATCAACAATGATAGAAATTTCTGGAAAATATGTTTTGAGTAATAATGCATTGGAAATAACACAAATATCTGTACAAGTTCCAACTAAAATAATCTCTTCTATTTTCTCTTTTTTATTTAATTTATTAAATA
>JAKSVA010000007.1 GCA_024408435.1 Bacilli bacterium | reverse complement strand
GGCTTAAATTTCTTACCGGTTGCTTGGTTAACTGTTTCAACAAATTTAAATGGAGAGGCAGTTGAAACTACAACCGTTTTATTTTTTAATTTAAATTTCTTTTCACCTAAATAGCCAACCGCCGTATGAGGATCAATTAAATAATGTTTAGAAGAATATAATTCTTTAATCCCTTGAACAGTTTGTTTTGAAGTAATAGATACACTTAAGAAATCTTTTAACTTTTTCTTCAATTGTTCGCTAATCTGATATTTACCAGTCTTCTCTAATAAATCCATATATTTCTTAGTCTCTTTATAGCTTGAATTTAAGAATAATAATCTTTCTAGATTAGATGATACTAAAATATCCATCGCAGGAGAATTAGTCTTATAAAATTTCCGGTTACGATTATAAACACCAGTTTTAAAGAAATCAGTTAACACATTGTTCTCATTTGAAGCACAGATTAGTTTATTAATCGGTAGTCCCATCTTTTTAGCAATGTATCCTGCTAAGATGTCACCAAAATTACCAGTTGGAACAGAGTAATTAATTTTATCGTTTAATTTAATAAATCTTTTATTAACAAGATCATAATAAGAAGCAAAATAATAAATGACTTGTGGAATAAGTCTAGCGATATTAATCGAATTAGCGCTTGTTAATAAAATATCTCTACTCGTTTGATGATTTAATAATTCTTTCACGGTTCTTTGGCAATCATCAAAATTGCCATTAATCGCAAAAGCATGTGAATGAGGTGTTTGTAAACTTTTCATCTGATTTTCTTGCGTATTACTCACACCCTTATTTGGATATAAGACAATTACTTCAATATCTTTATAATTATGGAAAGCATTTAATACTGCTCCGCCCGTATCGCCACTAGTGGCGACCACAATCTTAATTTTCTTTTTTAATTTTAATTTCTTTTTGGCGATGTCCATGAAATATGGAAGAGCAGATAAAGCCATGTCTTTAAAGGCATAAGTATTACCATGATATAGTTCAAGAAAAGCAATATTATTAATAATCTTTGTTTTATAAAAATATTCTTTAAAATTTTTCTTATTATAGGCTTTGTTAACTATTTCGTTTATTTCTTTACTCGAAAAATCTGAGAAAAAACTTCTAAAGATTAATTTAGCAAAGTCTTGATAAGAATATTTTAGATATTTACTAGATGGTTTAATTTTTTCAATTTTAATTGGTGTAAATAAACCTTTATCCTTGGCGATACCATAGATAATCGCTTCGCTGCTATTAACTTTAAGATTGCTTCTTGTTGAGGTGAACATATTTATTTTTGATATTATACAATAAAACCCAGTTTTTTTATAGACAAAACTTTTATAATTTGTTATATATTTTAAAGGTAAACATTATGAATAAATATATGAAAATGGCTATCGACGAGGCTTATCGTGGAATTAAGCTTAAACACGGTGGGCCCTTCGGAGCGGTGATTGTAAAAAATAATCGGGTGATCGCTAAGGGTCACAATATGGTCTTAAAGAAAAAAGATCCTACATGTCACGCTGAAATGGAAGCGATTAGAAACGCGGCTAAGAAATTAAAAACTCACGATTTAAGCGGATGTGATATTTATATTGTTGGTGATCCTTGCCCAATGTGCTTTGCGGCTATTAACTGGGCGAATATCAACAAAATTTATTATGGCTGCACTACTACCGACGCTGAAGAAATCGGATTCCGCGACAAAATCTTCTTCGATCAAGCTAAGAAATTACATAGACGAGCCGTTCAAATCGATCGGAAAGCTTGTTATAAGTTATATCAAGATTATTTCAAAACGAAACACCAATTATATTAATTAAATATCTATTTTGCTTTTTTAGCGGAAGCTTTATCTAAATTAGCCATAAACACTTCTTTCTTACTTTCTAGTTCAACTAAAGCTTTTTTATCTAATGGGAACCAGAATATTAATAGTATTGTACAAATTCCATATAAGACTGCCGGTATTACCGATCCTAAAACAAACATTGTCCGTAATTGTTCAATTGTAAAATCAGCAGCTTCACCTGGTTCATACTTATAACCAAAGCCTAATAAAGAACCATTAATTGCAATCGCTGATAAAGCTTGGCCACATTTTCTAAAGAACATAAAGATAGCGTAGCAAGAACCATCTTCTCTAACGCCACTTCTAATTTGAATATCATCAATCGCATCGGTAGCCATTCCCCAAACTGCCATATTAAGTACACCTGAGCCAAAGCAAGAAATAAAGTTAAGAATAAAGAAGATAACTACCACTTCTGTTCCCGTTCCTGCATTAAGCAAAAACAGCATACATAAGTTAGCAACTGATGCTAAACCCATACCCACTAAGCAGACTTCTTTTTTACCAAATTTAGTTGTTAATCTTTGTAAAATAAACATTAAAATAAACGCCGCTAAAACAACAAAGAAGCTAGGTAACATTGTTGGGAATCCGCTAATATTGAAATATTTTCTAATAATGTAGGTGTAATAACCAGTAGAGAACATACTTCCAGCTAAGAAGATGGCACTTATTATACATAAAGAGAGCATTGAACGAGTGCTAACAATTCGCTTGATCCCTTTTCTCATCGCGCCTTTTACTCTTGGTTGCGGTGGTTGAATTGGCACTCTTTCTTTATTTCCTTTATACGCTAGCATCAAGAAAACAATTGCCAAAGCCGCCATAATGGCGATACCAATAATTAAAGTAGTATAATCAACAACACCTTTTTTGGTCGTTGGGTCAGTCTTAAAAGCTAAAGAAGAAATTAATATTACTGGTAAAGAACCGATTGAAGAGCCAATTGAACGCCAAATGGATAGTTTGCTTCTTTCTTTTTGATCCATCGTAACCACACTAGCTAAGCTACCATACGGAATTTGAATTGCGGTCATTGCCATACCAAATAAAACATAAGTAATTGTTGCGTAGATATAAACACCAATATTAGCGGATGTCACACCAAATCCTGGCCATTTAATAAACATCAAGAAAATAGTTATGGCAAAAGGAATAGCGCCATAAAGGAACCATCTCCGATATTTACCAAACTTGTTCGGTTTCATTTTATCGCATATGCGTCCCATCATCGGATCGTTAATGCCATCCCAAATACGCGCGAGAACAAACATAATCATAACAAATAAGGGATGTAACAATAAGCAATCGGTGTAATAAGTTTGAATCAGTGAACTTTGTAAAGTGAAACCAAGACAAATGCCTAGATCACCGCAAGCATAGGCCATATAGTCTCTTGTTCTAAGTCCGCTATATCGGCTAATGTTCACATTTTTTTCCATAATAATCTCCTTAACTAACGATATCTTTTAATGCTTTAGCATCTTGATAAAATTGTTCAACACTATCGTCTTTGAAAAATTCTAAATATGCAACACTATTTATATTAGCATATGATAAATACTCTTTCATTTCCCTTTTGATTAAATCAAGCGGGTATCTTTCTAAATATCCAACCCAATTGTAAACATGGAAATTCACAATATAATTCTTTAATAATTTTAAAGATTCAATATTGTTTTTATGATTATCTTCTCTTGAAGATTTATCATCCCAATATTGTGTTTGCCAATAAGTTTTTACATTATCCTTATTGACCGCTTTAATCAAAGTTAGAGAGCTTTCTTTATAATCGTTAAAGGTATGATGATGATATTCAAAACAAATGATTTGATTATTTACTTTAGCAATCTCAGCGCATTCTTTTAAGACATTTACCATGTTGGTAAATTCTTCTTTAGAAAATTCATTGCTCCATTTTTCTCCTGCCCAAACTCTAATAACGGAAGCACCTAATGCTTTAGCGGCCTCGCTTATTTTTTTAAACTCATTAACATCTTTACATCTAAAATAACTTCCGTAGGAATAAGTTAATAAACCATTCGCTCGCGTTTTTTCACCAATTTCCTTACATAGATTTAAATTAGTAAATGGACAATGGATATCCGCGCCCCATTCAATCGCGTCTAAGTTAGCTTTCTTAGCTAAAATAATAATTTCATCGACAGATAACTTACGAAACGAAACTGAACATAGACCAATTTTCATAATTATTACTTTACTGCAAAAATTTGGAAGGCGCCTTGACCATCAACAAATGTGTTAGTCAATTGATAATCTTCTCCACCATAATTAAATTTTTGTTTATCTTTATCAGCGCTATAAAAACACGCAACAATTTTATCGCCATACTTAATCGCTTGAACATCTTCAGTATTACTTGCTACATCAAAAATTTCATCATTTTTAGTTTGAATAGAATATGCATAACTATCGCCGGCAATAGGCATGTAAGTAATCATAGTGTGATTTTCTACATCTTCTGGTTTACCAACTGAATAATTTCTTTGCCAATTTCCTTTAACTTTTTTCCCACTATCTTTACTATTTCTTAGCGTTAACTTTTGATCATTCAATGACTTATAAAACACATTGGTATTAATTCCTTTATCATCATTTTTGTAATTATGATTAACTGTTTTGGTTTGATCACCTTTAGCAGTGTCGCCTTCATTCATTACACATTGCTGCAATGTTACAAATCTGTCTTTGCTACTTTCATCTAAATCTTTCATACCAGCGCCTAATATTGCCATTCCTTTAGGAGTAGAGAAACACGCAACAGTAAATTCTTGTCCTTTAAATTCTGTATTACCAACAGTTTTATTACTATGTTTACCTTGTTGATAGCAACAAGCAATTCCGTTGGTGGCTAATTCATCGCCCATTCCATATACATACGGAGTGCCATCGGTTCTAGTAGCGGCAACTTTATCTTCAAAACGTTCATTACCTAAAGCTTGAATTTTTTCAAAGATAATTTTGTCTCCGGTTTTATAAAATTTAGGTTCATCATTTGTTTTTATATCTTCAAACCCGTAATCTTGACTAACTGCGCCAGGCATAAACGAGAAATCGCAAACCGGAGATAAGTTATTATATTCCGCTCCCGATTGCATAATCGCAGTATTCATGCCATAACTTAAGTTATATGCAAGTTCGTTTTCGTTATTTAAACATTCCGAATTAACTGTAGTAGGATCACAACCCTTAAATGCAATATAAACACCATCAATATTACTGACGATAACTCGAGCTTTAGGGAATACTTTTGTATCGTTAAAGACTATTTTTCCTTCATCGTGGTTATCAATAAAGGTTTGTAAAGTCTGCTTATCTTCTTCTTTGACTCCATCAATTGTCAAATACTTCTTTAAAGAATCTGTATCGTATTTGTATGGATTTTTGGCACTAAAATTACGGCCTTGGCACATCCAGTTGCGATATTCTCTTTGAGTCATATATCTTAATCCAACATTAATGCAATTCATGACAATAGCAATTTTTTCTTCCGGCACTTTATAGTTACTACCCTTAAGAGTCGTGAAGAAATCTCCTAATTTAGCAGTCGCCGTGACACCATAGTTACCCGTCGCGATTAATTTACTATGTTGGAAGTAAGTTCCTTCGGATTGGAAACCTTCTAGATTGTTTTCAACAATTTCATCCATTAAGCGATTAAACGCACAATCGGTTTCGTTAGAATTTCTCTCTAAGATACCATTTTTAAAAGTATTATAAGCATAATCAATTAAATTCGCGCCTTGATGTAACTCAAGCCCCGGATGATAGTAAAGAGAAGAGTTTCTAACTTTGCCTTTAAGCGCTTCTTTACCTTTATCATTTAATTCATCGTATTGAAACATCGCCACATTTGTTAACGAACGAATTGTGGCAATTTCGTTTTCATACCAGTTTGGTGATGTATAGTTATTAAACACCCAATAGTATTCAAGTTTACGAACATAGTCCTTTAAATCTTTATCATTCTTTTCTTCGGCAATAATCGCTAATTCTAAAGCGCGATCAAGATGTTGGCGTTGCGGATAAACCGAACGACGGATTTCTTGCTCATAATCAATGTTCTTAAATTTGAAAGTATCTACTCCCGCAATATTGACAGTTGTAAATTCATCTTTGATTTCTTCTTTAGTTTTATCCTTAAAATAACTAATTGGAGTAGTATCAATTAGCATCTTCTTAAAGTTATCTCTTAAAAGATTAAAATTGTCTGATTGATTGCACCCAACTAAAAGCGGAGCAATGAATCCAGGGATTAATAGTAAATATTTAAAATTCTTTTTCATAACTACTTAAGCCTAAATTGTAAATTATCCCTTACTACAAAATATGGAACAGTTACGTAACAAGATTTTAAATCTTCACTATATTTAAAATTAACTTCCACCCCTTCTCTTGAATATCGTCCGTTCATCCACATTCCGATATTTGTAGGAAGCGTTTTACCATTAGCGGCGGCGAAAGAAAAATTTAAATTTTCATCTTCTCTTATTGCAAACGCAATTCTTTGCCAATCTTCAATATAATGTATATCCTTTTGTGTTGGGAAAAACTTGATGCTTGTTTGATCTACTGCCGGAACATCAATCGCCAATCCATATTCACGTGGTTTCTTTTCTGTGCAATTAATTTTGACTTTAATATCACCTGAAACATTAGGTTTAATTTTAAAAGAATTAATGATGTTACTTTGATACATAAAAGTCCAGCAATCATTATCAAGTTGTCCATTATTAGTAACTTCTATATTTTCCTCAAGCAATTGATAGCCAAATTCAATATTAAACGAAGCTTCATATTTATCTCTCATGATACATACACAATGAACACATTCAAAACTAATGGAACAACTTTGTTCATTATTGCAACTTAAACACAAAGACAAACCTAACGAGGATAATAAAACTCCCGCTAATGGTAAACCTTTTTTCATTGTTTACTCCTGATTGAATAATCCATAATTATATTTTTAATAAAAATATACTTTTTGTCAATCTTCTTTCGGATGCTTTAAATAATAAATTCTTGATTCACGCCAAATTTTAAAATAAAGTAGCATTAATTTTCTTATGCGTTTCCTCACATCTTTAGAATAACCAAAATAGCTAGAGATAAAGGTTTTAAACTTTAGGGCTATTAAACGCAATCGATAGCTAAGAGTAGAATCAATACCACCTAATGAATCGACTATCTTATCAATCATTAACTCACAATCTTCAGGCGTCAATTGATTAATCCATAACATCATCGTTCGCCGACGAACTCTAGCAAACCGTGTCCCCTTTTTTGAATATTTAAAATCGCCTTTTCTATTAATAATCCACAAATATGGATTATGTTGCAAAAAATGAACACTTTTAGCCTTAATAATTAATTTATCTTTTGGAGTATAAAGAAGACAGCCCACGACATCATCTTTCGGAACGAATTGAATTATTTTGTCTTTAACACGCAGGTATTTATCGCTACTAAAGATTTTATTATCGTTAAAACCAGGACCGTCAAAAACATAAACTTTATCAAATCGTTCTTGGATGTCAGGTTTAGAATAAATTGCAGTAAACAGGGCAAGATTGCCCCCTTTCGAATGGCCACCAATTGAAAAAGGACCATTAATCTTTTTACTGACGTAATTGGTGTAATTATATACCTCAACTTGGGAGGGAACTACCTTATTAGTAGCTAACATTAAATTCTCTTTCCAACCCACTAAAGTTAAATCAGTGCCACGATAGCAAACGAATGGATGATAACCAGGAATAATTAGTGTCATGCCAAAAAATTGAATCGTATTCAATTTGTCATGCACACTATAGACATATCTAACTTCAATGTTTCGATAACGCTTTACTGTTTTTAAAAGGCGAAACATTTTTTCGTTAGATCGAGTGGTAAATTCGCCTTCGCATAATAAAGGAATAAAATCATCAGGAACGTTACTTACTACCATAGAACCATTTTCATCGATCATCAATTCAAAGTGTAAATAAGTAAGCGTAGTCAATATTAAAGCATCAACATTATTTAAAGGTTTCTCTTGAAAAGAGAGGTTACCATATTTTTTTATATAACCAATAATATTCACTATTTAATATTATCACTAATTCTATAGATGTAGCTTTAAAACTTTACTTAAAAAATCTTGATTTAAATTAAAACATTAATAACTTTTTATTTTATTAAAATAAATGGTATAGTTATATTCTATGAATATTAAACAATTCATTGAGTATTACCGTTCACAAAAAGCGATTCACATAAAAGACAACAAGGACATTGTTGTGATGTCTTTTAATATTCGCTGCATTAGTGATGCTGATAAAGGTAACAAATACTATAAAGTAAGACTACCTTATATTCGGAAAGTTCTTGAAGAAGAAAATCCGGATATTATTGGTTTTCAAGAAGCAAAGGTTAAACAATTTAAATATCTCGTTAAGATATTAAAAGATTACGACTATGAATACAAAAAAAGAGACGAAAGAAAAGATGGAGAAGCTACACCGATATTCTATAAAAAAAATCGCTTTACTTGTCTTGCCCGTGATACTTTTTGGCTTTCTGATACTTATAAAGAGATGAGTAACACCTTTAATGGTTCATGTTGTCGAATCTGCTCCTATGTGTGTTTAAAAGAAAGAAATACCAATAAGGAACTCTGCGTTTTTAACGCTCACCTTGATCATAAAAGCGATAACGCAAGAATTAAAGGAGTTAAATTAATCAAACGTTTAGTTGGTGAATTTAAATATTCTGACACTCCTCATTTAATTATCGGTGATATGAATGACCATTATGGAAGCGCGCCAATTAATGAATTATTCATAAATTATACTGATGCTTCTAAAATTAAAAACGATCCTAACGAAGTTACTTTCCATAACTATGGAACCGACCATCAAAAGATTGACTATATTGCCTTATCAAAAAATATTAAACAATTAGACTACAAAGTTATAACCACTAAATACGGCGATATCTATCCAAGTGATCATTATCCAATCGAGGTAATTATCAATGTTTAAATTCGTTAAACCAGAAACGGTTGGATATAATTCAAGTTCACTTAAAGAATTAAGAGATAAGTTAGATAATCATAATTTAAGAATTCATACGTTAATGATTGCTAAGGGCGACAATGTTTTCTTTAACATCAATAATGGTTTATATAATGAAAGAAGCATCCATAGGATGTATTCCGAGACCAAATCATTTGTCGGACTTGCAATCGGCCTACTTTATGATAATAAGAAAATTAAATTAACTGATAAGTTATCTAAATATTTCCCTGAATATATCGACAAGAACACAGATAAAGTTTTATTAAATCAAACAATTGAAGACACTTTAAGAATGGGTACATGTGTTACTTGTGATGATTGGTTCACTTCTTCAGTTAAGGATCGTGTAAAACTTTATTTCAAACAAAAACATAATCGAAAGTGCATGGATAAGTTTGAATACGATACCGCAGGAAGTATGGTCTTATCAGCTCTAGTAGAAAAAATTGCTAAAAAAGATTTATTTACCTTTCTTTATGAAAGAATATTAAAACATCTTAAATATTTTGATGATGCTTATATACTAAAAACGCCTGATGGAAGAACTTGGGGTGACTCTGGAATGATGTGCTCCACTATTGCTACATTAGCGCTCGGGAGATTTTTATTAAATAAAGGTAAAGTTGGTAATAAACAGCTATTAAGTAAAGAATATATTATTAGAGCAACCAAAAAATATTTACCCACTTCTAACGAAAACGCACGTTGTAAACGCTATGGTTATGGTTATCAAATTTGGATGAGTAAAGGTGGTTATGCCTTCTTAGGGATGGGTAATCAAGTAACTATTATGTATCCAAAACTTGATATTGTTGTTTCAATGACTGGCAATGCTTTCGACAAAATTCCTTATGCTCGAGATTACATCTTCGATGAAGTTTATAAAGTTATTAATAAAAAAGAAAAACTCACAAATAAAATTGTTAAGTATAACAATACGATTGATGTTTTTAAAAATAAAAGAATTGATAAATCATTATTAAAAAAGTATTCAAACAAAGTATTTGAAAACGTAGGTGGATTTATTAAATCGTTCAAATTAACTAAACAAGGAATATCATTCTTAGTTAATAAAAAAATCTATCTAGTCAAACTAAAAGACAACCAAACAACTAAGACTACAATTAAGGATATTTATTCGAAAGAAAGGGCCGTGAGGCTGCCAAAGGGTGATACCTATAATTTATATGTCGGTGTAGAAGAATCGTCCGCAAATCGCTTATTATTACAAGGCCAAGTTATAGGTGATTACTTTGCCATTATCAAATTGGAAATCATCTTTAAAGAAAATAGCGCAAGCCTTATATTAAAGACTTACGCTGAGAATTTCTTTAAGAGTTATAACGGAGCTTTTCAATTTAAATTAGTTTAATTCAGACGGAAAAGGATTATTAGGATCAGTAGGATACTCGCCAATCGCTGGTTTGTATTCTTGTGGATCACGAGTAAGACGAATATATTCGCACGCTTCTTCATAGTGCTCGCCTTTCCAAACATCAAAGTTAGTGTAATGTTTAAATTCAAAAGGATTATCGGCGTTCTTTAGATTGAAATCTAATACAGAGTAACCTTGGATTAAGTGATATTTTTTTGTGTCACTAAGAGGGTATTCTCCTAACATACCTTTTGTCCAGAAGTTGTTAGAAGAATAACAGGCAGGTTGGATATAACCTAATGTAATTGTTTTACTATCATTATTATTACCAACCTTTTGTTCATAAACAAAGTTATTTTGGTGATCGTGTCCGCAGAAGAAAGCAGGATGAGCTCCTCCACTTTCAATCATCGCATCAAATATCGGAGTATGTTCGGTTCCATTAGAATCAAACGGAGAATATCTTACATCATGAGGGCTATAACACATACCTTCAGCGCGACGACCAGTAAGCATTTTAATATTGCAATTAGCTACTTCTCCAGTTACTTCAGTATATGGCCAAGGATGAGCAACATCTTGTTCTACAGACCACTCACTGCCATGTGCTACATTATATTTTTTGTAATATTCTAAATACGCATCTTCCATATCTTTAAGAGGAACATGACTAAAGACAGTGGTGTTAGCTTTGGTGTTCTTCGCCGTTACTTCTTTATACCATTTAATTTGACTATCTTTAATATAATCTGCTAAGTCCCTTGGCTTTACGCTATCCTTAACCTTACCTACTTTTTTAAATTCATCAACTTCTGCTTTATAATTTACTTCAAAATCTTCTTGAGACAACGCAACGCCTGAATCTAAAAAGAAGAATGTTTGTGCTATTTCGTTATTAGAATTAAGAATATTAATGGCGTGATTACCATCGCCCCAAACTTCAGCGCCATCACTAGTGTGTTTAATGCTTGGATCGATTAAACAATGCTTATATTGAGAAAAGAACTCAACTTGTTCAGGACGTGACATCATATCTTTTTCCGGATAATCTTCGCCTTCATGGTTACCCAAGACAAATGACCAATACACATCTAAATCTTCCATCAATTGAGCAAACTGTTTTGCTCTTGGTCTTTGTTCAATTGAAGTAACATTGTCTCCACATAATAAAACAAGATCCGGTTTAACATTCATAATGTTTTTTGCAATCATCGTATAAGTGTAGTTGCAACAATCTTGCTTATGGTCTAAATGAAAATCGGTAAACACTAAAACTTTGAAATCATCCTTTATCACCCCATCCACTTTTTTAGAGATAGTAGTAATACCATTTTCATCTTTTTCAATAGCTAAGTTATTACCAACTTTTTCAATTTTAGTGCCCCATAAAAGAGTGTAAGTGATACCTGGTTCCCCTTTAACGCAACTAACGAGAATAAGTGGCAAAACAAGTGCTCCAGTTGTCACTATGGTTTTTGCTAATTTTTTAATGCTCATAAAGCCTCGCTTTTATTATATACATATTTTAGCATGATAATTTCTAATTATCAGTAACTTCACTAACGTTATCAATATCAATCCGATTGCCAACAATTTTTTCTAATTTAACATTCTTTAAACTTAATGATCTCACATTTTTCGCGATAAAACCTTTTTTACTACATTTACTAGCATCATCCATCATGATTGGCATTCCTTCTTTACAATCTTCTTTAGGAGTAAATGTTGAATCAGCAATTTTTATTTCGAAAATAAATTTTTCCGGTAACCCATAAAAATACCCTGCTGCATATTCATAGTTTTTCGCTTTGATATTTTTAAAAGCAAAATTCGCAAAATACGGCGTATTTTCATCAAGCGGAATAAATTTTTTATTTAATTTAGTCGCATCCATAGTATAAATCATATTCATCACAATTGGCGTAAGAACGCCATCCATGACAACGTCATTTATCATAATATCTTTAATGATGGTTTTATTACCACTTCTTCTATTAGTTTTAATTAGTACTCCGCTATCGGTATTAACAAAGTTACAATAAGATGCACTGATTGAATGAATTCCAGAAGAGCATTCGCTACCAAATGTAATCGCGCCTTTAGAATTAACCATACAGCAATTTCTAATTGCAATATCTCTTGATGAAATATGATAGTCATCAGCCATTTCTTTTTTGCCAGATTTAATTGCTATGCAATTGTTAAGGTTAGAAAAATAACCACCAACGATATTGATATCGTTTGAACATTGAGGAGAAATCCCATCAGCAATTACTGAATCTTTTTCGTTAGTAATATTTAAATTAATTAAATTTATGCTATTTGAAAAAAATGGATGGATTGCCCATTGTGGCGAATTCTTTAAATTCAAACCAATAATAGAGATATTCGAAGAATGATTAATGAATATTAAATGAGGCGGAGCAATTTTAAATTTGCTCTTTTTCCAACTTGATGATAATTGTGCTTGTCCATCAACAGTACCTTCGCCAACAATCTTTACATTTTTGAGATGATTAAGATGAATTATTGATTGTCTCATCTTCATCGCTTCGCCTTTATAATTGCCATATATTTCATCTTTTTTACTATTAAATGCATCAATAGTTGGATAATCATTTTCATCAGGACTAGCTAATAAAATAGCACCTTTTCTTAAGTAGAGAGTAATATTATTTTTTAAAACTAAACTCTTAATCTTATAAGTGCCTTTATTAACAATAATTAATGAATATTGATCAGCGATATCAATAACTTTTTGAATATCATTCCCTTCATACACTTTATAAGCTTTGTATATTTTTGGTGTCGTAAACACAATACTTTGTCGATTGATGGCTAATTTATATTGTGTATCCGGTTTTAAATCAAAAATTGTAAGAACATTGGCACTAATTTTTTTTAAGATAATTTCATTATCTAATAAAACATTAAATGGTCGATCAGCGTAATAAATTCCTTTATTATTTAATTCAACACTAATTGATACAGGTGTAATATCTAATATCTTGATATAGTTTTCTTTTTTCGCGACACCTATCTCATCACGCTTTAAGATTTTTTTAAGCCAAACAATAAATAAATTTTTAAGCCACACTAACCCGGTATCAAGAATAGTTAATAGTAATGCGGCAGTTAATGGTTCTTGAAAAAGCCACACTAACGATTCAGGGGTATGACTTTTTATTGGAACAACAATGAAATAAAAAAGAAAAAACAAGGGAATTAAGATAGCAATATTAATAAATATTGAATAAAACTTTTTGCTCTTATAAAACCACCATTGGCTCGCTTCTTCGCGAGTATCAGCAATAAGAAGATAGATATTATATAAAGCAATATCAAATAAAACCCCACCAATTAATCCAGTTACTAAAATGATATTTTCGTCGCTATTAATATATAAGCCAAGACCCATGAAGCAAAAGAAATAAAGAGCGCCATAAAACCAATATTTAATAAATGTAGCTTTTACGCCAAACGGAAGTCGATGAAAAAAACCATTCTTTTTATAACTCTTATAATTGTTATTATCGTTTAGATTTTTGTTCATTTGCGGCTAGTTTGTCAAAATTAATAGTGCTTAATTTCTTCTCAATAAAAGGAGAAGCGATTAATAAGCCGTTCGTGATTGATTCAAAGATGAAAAATATAATCATTAAAACTCGAGAACAAACACCATAGTTAATAAAAGTTTGGCAAATATACCATTCAGCACGTTTGTCACCAGTTTCTGGATTAATATATGAATCGCGAGCAACAATTTCGGCAGCAATTTGTTTTTCGTTAAAAACGAATACAGCAATCGTAAAAATCAAACAAACAGCAATAATCGCATAATAGATAATCAACATTTTTAATGGTCTTTCTTGCCCATAAACTTTTTTGGTGTAGTTAACGAGTGCAACAATCGACAAAATGCTAGTAAGCACAGCAATAAATAAAAAGATTGAAGTTGGCTTATATTCAATGCGCCCGACCGATTTAATTAAAATAAATAAAGTCGACAAGAAAAAGAAACAACATAAGCAAGATAAAACGAAAGGAAGAGTATAAAAGTTTCTTTTTAAACTTACCATTCTTTTCTTAAGGAAAGTTTTAAATTTAGCCTTCATCATCTAATCCTCTCTTCGTTACGTTTATCAAAGAAACAAATTAAATCTTGGTTAAAAGAGAATATAATATCGTCGCCCTCTTTATAATCAAGCCAACCCTCAAATTTAATTTTTGCTTTTGTTCGATTAATCGAGCAGTTAAATAAAGTGTGAGCGCCTAAATGTTCAACAATTTCGACCTTGGCTTTTAAATCGCCTTTTGGAATAAAGTGCTCAGGTCTAACGCCTAATATCACATCTTTATTAATATATTCTTTTAGCATTATTTTTCGTTTTTCATCTAAGTCAAACGAGAAATCATCGGTAACAAATTTATTACCATCCGCTGAAATTTTTCCATAGAAAAAGTTCATTGGTGGATTACCAACAAAGGATGCCACAAATTTATTATTTGGATTAGAGTATATCTCTAATGGCGTTCCAATTTGTTGAACGTGCCCCATTGACATAACCACAATTCGGTCCGCTAAAGTTAAAGCTTCAACTTGATCATGAGTAACATAAATCATTGTTGCGGTAATTTTTTGGTGGAGAATCTTGATTTCTCGTCTCATTTTAACTCTTAACTTCGCATCAAGGTTACTTAATGGTTCATCAAATAAGAAAATCTTTGGTGTCCTAACTAAAGCGCGCCCTAACGCGACTCTTTGTCTTTGACCACCAGATAATTGCTTAGGTTTCTTATTAAGTTGTTCATCAAGATTTAGCATCGCAGCAACTGCCATAACTTTTCGATGAATTTCTTTTTTGTCAACA
The DNA here is from genome assembly GCA_024408435.1 of Bacilli bacterium. Classification (GTDB taxonomy): domain Bacteria; phylum Bacillota_I; class Bacilli_A; order RFN20; family CAG-826; genus UB1719. Next base: position 10,316 of record JAKSVA010000007.1, on the reverse strand, counting down.
TGGCGAAGCGTTAATGAGAAAGCTAAATTTTGGTATATCGTCATATGAGCATATAGCGCATAGTTTTGGAAAACCATTGCCATATCACGGTTCTTACTAGCGACATCGGTAATATCTTTTCCATCAAGAATAGCTTTGCCACTAGATATTTCTTCTAAGCCGGCAATCATTCTTAAAGACGTGGATTTTCCACATCCAGAAGGGCCAACAATAACGATAAATTCACCATCTTTAATATCAATATTAAAATCATGGACGGCTACTACATCGCCTTCATAGACTTTTTTAAGATGTTGAAGATTAAGTTCTGACATCTCTATTTGCTCCTCTCTTCTTGATTAACGGTTCATTCTCTAACAAAATTCTATATTTAATAAGAGTAATTGCTCCAGCCGCAATAATACTTGCGGCACCAGAAGATAATAAAACCACGCAGGCAGCAAATGCACCAGATGAAATACCACCATTACGGAAATAGTATAAAGGAATCCAGAATATTCTTAAAAATTGAGCAATGCCTAAAACAATTGAAATATATCCCCATTGTCTAGAATATCTTTTAGTTTTTTCCGCAGCCAAAAAGGCGGCTAACATAAAGACAACATTGATAATTAAATCAAATCCAAGTTGTAAATCAGCTGCTAGAAGGCTAGTATTTGTTTTATAAATAATGATAAACATTGCAATATTTAAAGCGATAGTTAACAAAATGAGCCAGAAAGAAATAGCATTACCTTTATAATGCAACGTATCAATAACGATTTTTTTATCCTGAGCACGTTCTTCAGCGGTCTTTGGTTGTCTTGATACATATACATGTAATACCTTACATACATATTCATAAGACTCGGTAACAAGTAATATATCCTCTAAGCCAATAACTTTAACATAGCAACCACCATCTATTCGATCTGGGTAAAAATCAACGATATTGTTAGTGTTAATCGTAACTACTGTTCTATTGTTAGCGCTATGAAGTTCAATAAAATTACGCATCTTAACCCTCCTTACTCATTGATAACTACCTTGCTTAAATCAATTTGCTCTTGATTTTTTTGGTATTTATATTTTAAGAATGTTAGTACGTAACTAGCAATTGCGAACACAATTATAAGAGTAGCGACTAAGTAACCGATTAAAAACATTGGGTTAGCATCGCTAACGCGATAATATTCTTGAATCGTTGTCGCACTTGAATCGTTAATATAAGTTTGATAAGCACTAAGTAATTTATAATCAGTTACTTTTGATAGCACCATTACATGGTTTAAAACTAACTGAACAAACATATGAATACCAATATATAGATTAAAGGTAGCAACCGCAGGAACTACAATAAAATTTGTTTTGTAATAAATTTTTCTTTTTTGTGAGAAATACACAAGCGGTATCAAAGAAACAAGCAAACCAAAGAAACCAAAAATGAATAACCAGTGGTTAAATACTTGTAATTCGTGACGAGTAAACGAAGTAAAGAATGCTAAATTAAGGCCGATTTCTTCACCAGAAATAGGCGAAATATAAAACGCCTCATCAGGAAGATTATATCCATCAATCATTTGTTCGGTTATACCAAGTTGAGCTAATCTCTGATATGAGAATGATCCATCAATTTGGTATAAGTCAGAAAATGGTGTCATAAAGATAAATGAATATATGAATAGCAAAATAGCAACAATCAAAGCGCCAATAATAACAATTTTTTGGCTTCGACTAAGCTTTTCACCAAACTTTTCTGATTTGAATATACTCTCTTTACGTGCCATAAAATTACACCTTATTTTGTAGGACTAGGCTCCTCAAGAGGCTCTGTCATTATTTCGTAAGCATCTTGATAATAGGTTTCTAATTTTTCAACCTTCCACTCTTTCATTTTATCTAGATAGTTTTCTAACGTAACACCAAGACGTGTCTCTTCACCCATAATAAGTGCATCCCAAATGCTAAAGTTACTTGTACTTGCATCGGAGAACATCGATCCAAGAGTATTTTTATCAAGCAATGAAGAAATTGCGCTTGATTGACCTTTCGTTAGGAAGAAAGCTGAAGGACAAATTTGGTAGAATGGTATTTTAATATCTTCTTTTTGTTGCTCAGTATAACCACCAATTAAAACATGTTTAAATGTTTCAAGTTCAACAGCCTTATTAACAACATTTAAACCATATTGAGTCTTAGGTTCTAGGGTTTGATATGTTACAGAAGATAATTTTCTGCAGCCAAATGGGATTCCTGCGCCAACAAATCGACGTTGATAACCAGTTTTCCCGGTTTCTGATTTATATTCACGTAATGCTTCTGGAGTTAAGCAAGGGAATCTTTCGCCTTGATACATAATGTAATCTTTTCCTTCTTCAGCTCCTTCGGTATACACACCATCTGGATAAGTTTTATAATCTCCTGCCATTTGGGTAATATAACCATCTTCCCATGGTCCATAGTTATAAAGGAACATACCTTCAGGGCTATAGATATAGTCAATAAATTTAAGAGTATCGTTTAACTTTTCTTGGTTATCAGGAAGTCTCGCATTTAAACATAGCGCTGAGGTTTTAAGAGAAACCCATGATTCAGTAAATGGCATAAATGTTTCTCGCTCCCCGTTGCCATCAGTATCCCATTGGGCAACTGCACCAACAACAGCTCTTAAATCATAATTATAACCTTTATCACCACAAACTTCTGGGTCTCTGTTAGGACTCTCTGTTTGCCAATTACACAAATCGCCATCTTTTCTTTCAGCGGTTCGATATTTATTGCAATCATTGAGATCTCTAGGCCAATCGTAAACCATAAACGAAGCAAAATTATCACTGCCACCCGAAAACATTGTTTCATCGGCAAATTTGCCTTCAGAAGAACCAGTAGCAGTCTTGGAATCAAAATCTTGTAAAATTAACCCTTCTTGGTAAAGGCTCCTTAATTTATTAAGTAGCCAGAGCATATCCTTACTACCACGAGCGTCATGGACCGCACCATATTTACCATAACCATACTCACTATAATCTTTTATACCATTTATGTATAAGTATAGGTTACGCGATTCAGGGCCTTTAACACCAAAAACTTGTGCCGCCCAACGATATATATCGTTAGAACGCTGATTATCGCATGCGCGAGGCATCATAGTAATCATTTCTTTCTCTATTCCTTCGTATCTGCCTTGTCCTATGTTTCTCTTAAAAAGAGTTCCAGATGATACTTTGACTAGTCGCATCAAGGCGACTAATTCATCAGAGTCATAACAAGCATTATAGCCTAAGAATAGATCGGAATAATTCTTAAATAAAGCATCATCACCGCCACCAGCATTTTTCGGTTTTCCATAGCGTTTATCAATATAAGCTCTAAAATTCACAGCAAGATTTTTTGAGTCTCCTTGATTATTATCAATCATAAAATTTTGTGCAGTAATAATATTTTGACAATTGGGGTTTTTTGTGAATTCTTTAGTAGTCCATTTCCCTCCTTCCTCAACAGGAACTGTAACTGTATATTCAAGAGCCAAGCCTTCATTTTCATAGCACGGCTCATAGTGTCTTATATATTTAGCGTCGCTGCCTTCTCCCCCAAGTATTTTTTTGTTTGTGCTAAATGCATATTGAGCATCAACATCTTCATATGCTTTAGGATCATCATCTAAAAGCCTTCTAACATAATCTGCTCTCATAATGATAGCTCGATCAATTTCGTTAAATCCGTCGCAGAACGGAACAAAATAGATTGCGCCTTGATCAGGATGAGAATGTTTAGCGGTTATAATTGACATTTTAACGCCTGGATTATCATTTAAGAATTTAGCAATGTTAGGTAATGGACCTTTGTGATCCGGATCAACTATTTCTATTTTTTCTCCTGGATGTTTAGGATCATCAACTTCAATAAACTGCGTTTCTTCGATATATGGTCTTAAATCTAGAATCGTTTCACGATTACCGGCAACTGAGTAGTTATTAATATCATAAACAGTGCCCATCGACATATCAGCATAAGTTTTAGTCATCCAATTATCACGGAAATAACTGACTGATTTTTTCTCACCAGAGTTAGCGGCAGGTTGATGTTCAAGTAAATTAATACCTAAACGGTTTTGTAGAGCAGCCCAAACTGGTTTATAATCGCCTTTATTTAATTTTCTACCATTTGGAGTTTGAAAATCATCATCAAGAGAATAAACAATACGTTCGTCACCATTATAGTTAACTGCTGTCATTATCGCAGCGCCTTCTGGATTAACCTCTAGGCTACAACCGGTTAACAAAGCAATTGAACAAATAGCAAATATAACTTTAAATTTTTTATTCATAATTATTCTTTTACACCTCCAAGATTAACGCCAGCCGCGAAGTATTTCTGAATGAAAGGATAAATAATAATGATTGGAATAACCGATGCCACAATCATGCAATAAAATAATGATTGCACCGAGAATACTTCTTTATCGAATGTGGTGTCAGTACCTTTAACGTAAGTATCTAGGAAGTTACGTATGTAAACTTGAAGTGGTATTTGTTCTTCGGTCGTAATTGTTTGTGCTACCCAGAAATAACCATTCCAACGAGCAATACCATAGAAAAGGGCAACAGTAGCAATTGTTGCTTTAGAAATTGGTGTATAAACTTTAGAAGCAATTTGGAATTCATTTGCGCCATCAACTAACGCCGCTTCTTCAATTTCTTTTGGAACTCCTCTAAAGCCATTTCTTAGTAAGACAATGTTATAAGCGTTTAAGCTCATAGCAATTACAACCATCCATTTTTCATCGATGATGCCAATGCTCTTGAAAGCATTATTAGTTAAATCGTAGAAAAATTTAGTTGCAAATAACCCAGCCGAGAACCACATCGTAAAGACAAGCAAGAAGTTAAGGGCTCTACCGAAAGGTAGTCTTTCTTTACTTAAGGCATATGCACCAATGATAGAAACTAAGATCGAGAACAATGTTCCAAAGAAGGTTAAAAATAAGGTGTTAGCATAACAAAGCCAAAAACTTGTTCTTTGGAAAATATCTGAAAAAGCCGCAAATTGGACGTTGATGGGTAATAAAATAATTTTGCCAGACTCAATTGCTTCTTTACCAGAAATCGAGCAAGAAATCGCATAAATGAATGGGTATAAACAAGCGACCGCAAAAATCGTTAATAAGAAATAAGCAACTATTTTGAAACCGATTTCTGAGCGATCTAATCTTTTATTCATAACATTCTAATTTTAATACAACGAAGTATCAGAAACCCTCCGGGCAATAATATTACTTCCAACGACAAGTAACATTGCAATTACTGCATTAAGTAAATCAGCAGAAGCGGCGATGGCTTTTGATAATTGATCAACAATACCATCTGATGCCATACCTGAATGCCTCATAACGTAGGTAGCAACAATATCGGCTGTCTCCCACGTTTCTTGTTGGTATAACAAGTAAACTTTTTCATAACCGATGGTAAATAATTTACCAATATCAAGAATTAACATAATCGTAATGGTGGAAGCCATGCCTGGGAGCGTCACGTTAATAATTTGCGCCCATTTACTCGCACCATCCATCTTCGCTGCTTCATAAGAAGTTGGTGAGATGGCTAAAACAGCTGCAAAATAGACAATTGAACCATAACCAGCGCCTTCCCAAATACCAGATATTTGATAAATTGCTCTAAAGTATTGAGGGCTCTTTAATAAGTCCGTTCCTTCGGGAATAAGTTTTAATGCAGCAAGTAGTTGGGTAATAAGACCACCTTGATACACATCAGTTTTCTTTGTGCACAACAAGGTCACTAATGAAGTAATAACAACGATTGAAACGAATTTTGGTAAATAAGTTGCGACTTGTAAGAAGGAACGATAGCCTTTATTTTTAACTTCGGAGAATAATAAAGCGAGGATAATCGGAATTGGGAAACCAAACAACAAGCCATAGAAAGCTAGCATAAAGGTATTTCTAAAGGCGCGCCAGAAAGTCGGGTCACTTACTAGGAATTTAAATCCAGCCAAACCAATAAAATCACTACCGAGAATTCCTAAACCGCTATCGTAATTTTTAAACGATAGAGTGAGACCATACATTGGTAAGTATTTCCAAAAGAAGAAAACAAGGATTAAAGGAATAAGCATGACATAAAGACGCCAATCCCTTAGCATTCTTTTTAAGGTGATGCTCCAGTGATTCTTTTCGTAATAAAGAACCACGGCCTCTTTTTCTTTTTCGTCCACCTTAAACATCTTTTTTCTCTTCCTTTTTATCTTGCCCGGTTAAGCAATCCATAGGATTGTCTATTTTAATGTTAGCGCTTTCATCATACATTTTCAACAAATCTTTTAATTGATCCGCGTCTAATGTTCCACCATCAAGAATCGTTGAATCATCAATTTGACCAAATTCTGTGAAAGGATTATCACTATTATAATTAGGACTTTCCTTCATTTCTTTTAACCCGCCAAGTTTCTTTAATTCATGCACTTCTTTAACGTATTTATTCATTTCAACGAGGATATTACCGTTTTTCCTATTAGCGATAAGCAAGAGAACAGTCGATGTGAACATCGACATGCTTTCTTGGACTAATAAATTTTGTAAATTACCAACAAAAATATCCTTTAATTTATCTAAATAGAAAAAGGAAGAAATTAAAGATCTAAATAAAATTACCATTATAAAATCAAATAAAAGATACGAAATGATGATAAAAGTATTTTTAATTCTTTTTTTGCCAATAAGGAGTTGAAATATTAAAAATCCCGGTAGCATTCCTAAAATACCACCACAAATATACGAAGTATAAGCTTCAATTTCTTTATTATTAGGTGAAATAACAACAGAAATAAGCGAAGCAAAAATTAAAACAATAAGACCCGAAACACCCCATCTATACATAGATATAAGGGTCAAAACGATGGTAAATGACATGAAAATTAATTGGAAAGAACCTAAATTAACACTCGCAAAATGGTTAATTGCTTCAAAGACAACTGCTATTACTGAAAAAAGCAATAAATCGACCCATTTAAACTGTTTCAAAGTCATAGAGACATAATAGCTTATTTCGTATTAGTTAGCAATTTAACGATTTAATAAAATATAAACCGTAATTAACAATTACACTATTATATTAAATAAATTATGATATAATGCCTTTAGAAAAATATGCCAGAGATAAAATTTGAAAACGTAAATAAGATTTACGAGAATGGTTATCATGCCGTTCATGATTTAAATTTAACAATTAAGGACGGGGAGTTTATTATTCTTGTTGGTCCTTCTGGATGTGGCAAATCTACTACACTTAGAATGTTAGCCGGTCTAGAAAGTATTTCCGGTGGTGAATTAAAAATTGCAAATAAAGTCGTTAATGCTTTAAAACCAAAAGAACGTGGTATCGCAATGGTTTTCCAAAGTTACGCACTTTATCCAACCATGACTGTTTACGATAATTTAGCCTTTAGTTTAAGATTAGCTGGCGTTGATGAAGATACAATTAGCAAAAACGTTAAAGCGATTTCTAATGTCCTAGAAATTGAAAAATATTTACCACGTAAACCAAAAGCTCTTTCTGGTGGTCAACAACAAAGAGTGGCGCTTGGTCGTGCATTAATTAGAAAAGCAAAAGTCTTCCTAATGGATGAGCCTCTTAGTAACCTCGATGCTCTTCAAAGAGTTAATATGCGTACTGAAATTAGAGTAATCCATAATATTACTGGAGCTACCACTGTTTATGTCACGCACGATCAAATAGAAGCAATGACGATGGCCGATCGCATTGTCGTTATGAAAGATGGCTATATTCAACAGATTGGAACACCCAAGGAATTATATTTCCATCCAACTAATTTATTCGTGGCCGGATTTATCGGTGATCCACAAATGAATTTTATTAAAGGTCATGTTGAAGATGGCGTCTTTATTTCTAGTAAAGATAAGACCATGATTAAACTTCCTGGCTTTGATAAAGCACTATTAGATCGAGTGGCGACACATAAGGAAGTAATTATGGGCTTTAGACCTGAATCATGCGCCCTTGGAAAAACTGAACAGAAAAACTTCTTAAACTTATCGATGATTGTTGAAGTAAGCGAAATGCTTGGTGATACATTAAATATTTATGGCAAGTTAGGCGAAAACGATCTTGTCTTTAGAACTAATCCATTTACTAAACACACAGTCAACAAACCTTTAGACTTCTACGTTCCTTACGATCGCATTCTCTTCTTTGATTCGACATCAGAAAATATTGTTGAATAGTTTATACAAACTATTTCACATCATATTCATATCTTAAATTAATATTTGTATTATCAACCAAGAAATCTTTAACATTATTCACTTTATAGCTATGTTTAGAAACATATTCTAACGATAAGTGATTAAAGTTAATTTGGTTATTTTTAATCCGTTTTTTAAATTCTTCAAACGATTCATCTTTCTTACATGATAGTTCGTAAATCCAATAAGTATTGCGACCAGGTTGCACTAAATCAAAACTCTTATTGATATCTTTTAGCATGCCTTGAGTGGCATCCATAACATATCCACTATTTTGTTTAAGGAATAACTCATTTTTTGTGATTAAGGCTAAATAAGAATCTTTAACTCGAACAAAAGCAAATCGGCCTTCTACACTATATTCATCGAATAATTCGGTTGGAAAAAAAGTGTGAGTGTAATCTAAAGTTTTAGTAAGACAACCAAATAATTTATTTTCATATAAAAATGATTTCGTTCTTTTTGGAATATTATAAATTAATATCGCAACATTTTTATCCTGTACTGCAAACGGAGCAAAGTTATAACCAGCAAAATATGAAGGAGCCTTACTATAATCAATATTTGGATTATTATTTTCACAATTTGGATGCATAGTATAAACAGTTATTCCTTTAGGAAGAGTGACCACCATTGTATTCATTTGTGCGCCTAATTTATTAATGTGATGAGCTTGGTTAGTGGACATTTTAAAATATTTATTTCGATAAGTATAAACATTACTTTCTTCAATACCCATTCGATTGTTATAGAAGTTAAATTTCTTCGATAATTTGTCCATTAAACCTAACTTAGATAGTAATGGTGAATAATATAAACGAATCCATGACATAAAACTATTATAATAAAGTTGCTTGTTCTCTCTCAATAGTTTGATGGTTAGAGTAAAGATGCCTGGATTAGTTAATGCGCCTGATCCTAAACGCATCAATAATGATTTAATATCGTTATTATCTAATCCTTCTTTTTTATAATCAAAAACATCTAACGAGAAACGACGTCTAGTAATTGTTTCGTCTTCATAATACAAATTTTTAATTTCATTAGGAATTTGTAATGACTTATCATTTAGATAACAATAAGTAAATATTGATTCAACATCATTATAATTATTAAAAGCTGATTCACTACCGCCCCAAACAGTATCGATAACTATCTTGCTATGTGGTTCATCATAACTACAATTCATAACATTACGTGGATAATCGCGACCGCTTGCGTTAATCCAAGTATCTTCAAAAGCATTAGTGGCAAAAAATCTTAAAATGGTATGAATTTCTTTTTTACATTTTTTCTTCATCTCATCATTATCGGAATATTGATAAAGAAAAGTTAAAGCCGATAAGGAAATCGGCATATAGTTACTAGAATAAAATTCACTATAAGAATATTTATTTCTTAATTCAATCCAAGCGTTAAAACGCTCTAAGGCAAATTTTTGGTGCTCTAATCCGGTTTTATGGTCGTTGGTAAATATTTCGTTTGGATATAATTTTCCGATTAGATATTCACAAGCAATAAAACTCATCTGATGATTCTCTGAGTAATAGCACATTGAATCATTTCCCAGTTCAGTAATCCAAAATTTAAAACCTAAAAGAGTTTCTTTAATTTTTTGATTAATTTCGGGATATTTATCAAGTAAATCTTGTCCAACAAATTTTAATTTAAGTAATCGAATAACCCGAAAATCGCTACAATCATACCTATGATTGATATAGTCTAAATTTGGCAAAATATAAGCTGACAATTTTGTCTCATCAATATCTAAAAAAGTGAAGTCAATATTTGGATTTTTCCTATCACGATATTCACATACCCAAATTAGTTTTCCAATATCAAAAGTAGCATTTTGCTTGGATGGACGACGAGGAGAAATTTTACTTAATTTACTAAGAAGGACATTCAAAAGCCAAAACATAGAACTAATTATACACTTTTTTAATTAATAATTAGATAACAACTTACCGAGAGCTGGGTTATTTGGGTCTTGAGGATATGTATCCCATTTATTTTTATACGGGGCTTTTAAATCATCAATAAATTTAGTAATTTCTTC
>JAKSVA010000069.1 GCA_024408435.1 Bacilli bacterium | reverse complement strand
AGTTAGTGTTATAATATAACCCGACTCTATTAACATAGAGAATACACACACCGTGGATTCAGTGCCGAGTCTACTAGGTGACTAGTAGGGTGATTGTTCGAAGCGGTGGAGGCATAACGAATAAGGAGGCTCAATATGAGCGAAATCAAAGAAGAAAAGGTTGTCGCTGAACAACCAGTAGCAGAAGCTACACCAGTGGTAGAACATGACACAAGTCTACCCATCATTACGATGAAAAAGTGTCTTGAAGCCGGATGTCATTTCGGTCACACAACGAGACGTTGGAATCCAAAGATGAGCAAATTCATCTATGGGGCGAGAAATGGTATTTATATTATCGACTTAAATAAAACCGTTGAAAAAATAATTGAAGCATATATTGCTATGAGAGACATTGTCCGTGAAGGCGGCAAAGTTCTTTTTGTTGGCACTAAGGAACAAATTGGCGAAACCATCGTTGAAGAATCACTTCGTTCTGGTTCTTTCTATATCACTAACCGTTGGTTAGGTGGTACCTTAACTAACTTTAAGACGATTCAAAGTCGAATCCGTTATCTTAAAGATTTAGAAAGAAAAGAAGAAGATGGTACTTTCGCTAAATTAAATAAAAAAGAACAATCTCTCTTTAAAAAAGAGAAAGATAAATTAAGCGCTAACCTTGAAGGCATTAAGGAAATGAGAAAGATTCCGCAAGCCATCTTTATCTCTGATCCAACCGAAGAAGCTAATGCCGTTCGTGAAGCAAGAAAATTAGGCATTAAAATCTTTGGTATCGTTGATACCAATACTGATCCTGATGGAATTACTTATCCAATTCCAGCGAATGATGATGCAGCTAAATCCGTTAAACTTGTCATTAGTGTTATTGCTGACGCGATTGTTGAAGCCAAAGGTGGTGTCACTATGGTTGCTTACACTAAAGATGAAGGTGAAGAAGTCACTATGAAAGATGCCATCCGCATTGCTGATAAAGAGGCTGCTGAAAAATTAGCGTTAATTCGCGCTGCAAGAAAAGAAAGACAAGAACGCTTTGAAAAGATGAGACAAGAACGTCTCTTGAAAGAGTCTTTCAAACATCGTAACGATGATGAAACAAAAGCTAAGGTCGAAGTAAAATCAGAAGTTAAACCAACTGATCAACCAAAGACTGAAAAGAAAGCCGAAGCGCCAAAAACGGAAGAGGTAAAAGAAGAGAAAAAACCCGCCACCAAGAAAAAAGCGCCGGCAAAGAAAGAAAAGAAGGAAGAAAAGTAATCATGGCGAATTTAATTGAATTAATTAAGCAACTCCGTGAACGTACTGGTGCTGGTTTAAACGATTGTAAAAAAGCACTCGAAAGCAATAATAACGATTTAGATAAGGCTAGTGACTGGCTCCGTGAACAAGGTATTGCTAAAAGCGCCAAAAAAGCTAATCGCATTGCTGCGGAAGGCTTAGCGGATGTAGTTGAAAAAGATAACTTAAGTGTTGTTCTTGAGGTTAATTGCGAAACTGATTTTGTCGCCAAAGGTGAAAAATTTAAAAAACTTGTTACGGATATTCGCGAAACGATTATTAGTAAACAACCAGCGAATGTTGATGAAGCCAATAAGTTACTCCAAGTAACTTTCGCAGATGCAACTGTAGCAATTGGTGAAAAATTATCGCTCCGTCGTTTTGAAATTATTAAGAAGAATCCAAATGAAACGTTTGGTTGTTATATTCATATGGGTGGAAAAATTGCCGTTTTAGTTGTCATTAACAAAAACGACAAAGAATTCGCGGAAAATTTAGCGATGCATATCGCAGCGAACGCTCCTCAATATATCTGCCCACATTGTGTTCCAAAAGAAGTAATTGAAAGCGAAAAGAAGATTGCTTTAGAGAACGCAAAGACTGATCCAAAGATTATGTCTCGCCCACAAGCCATCATTGATAAAATCATTGAAGGCAAAGTGAATAAAACTTTAAGTGAAGTGATTCTTCACGAACAAGCTTATTTACTCGATGATAGTAAAAAAGTTAGTGATGTTTTAAAAGAAAAGGGTATCTCAGTTATTAAATTTGTTAGATACCAAGTTGGTGAAGGCATCGAAAAAAGAAAAGATGACTTTGCTAGCGAAGTCCTTAAGGAGGCTCAATAAATAAATGCACCGAAAGGTGCTTTTATTTTATATAATACTAAAAGATAGGAGAATAACATGAAGTACAAAAGAATTTTAATTAAAATCTCTGGTGAAGCTTTAGCAGATGAAACCAATCATTTAATTCTCGATAAGAAAAAACTTGAAGAAATCGCTAAAGTTGTAAAAAAACTTCATGATATGAAAGTTCAAGTTGGTATTGTTGTGGGTGCAGGTAATATTTGGCGGGGTAAACTCGCTCATTCGATTAGCCTTGATCAAGCAACAGGCGACTACATGGGAATGATTGCTACTATTATTAATGCAAATGCATTAGCCTATACAATTGAGCGTTATAAAGTGAAAAGTCGGGTCTTAAGTAGCCTAGAAGTAAAATCTGTTATTGAACCATATTCTCGAGTTCATGCGATTTCTCGCCTAAAGAATGGTGAAGCCATCATCTTTGCTGCAGGCACGGGCAATCCTTATTTCACAACTGATACCGCGGCGGCGCTTCGTGCTATCGAAATTGAAGCAGATGCCATCTTCATGGCAAAAAATGGAGTTGATGGTGTTTACACTGCTGATCCAAGAAAAAATAAGAACGCGAAATTAATCAAAAAGATTTCTTTCCAAGAATGCGTAAATCGAAAATTAGGTGTGATGGATTTAACAGCGTTAACAACATTAATGTCAAATAATAACAAAATTAGAATTCATGTTTTTGGTATGAAAGAAATGAATTTCTTAAAAGTTGCGAAAGGTGAAAATGTTGGAACAGTACTTTCAAAGGATGGTAAATAATTATGGATGAATTAACACTTCAAGCAAAAGCTAAATTTGATAAAACAGTTATAAGTTTAAGAGAAACACTTGTTACTTTAAGAACGGGTCGAGCGAATCCGAATATGTTGGACAAAGTCCAAGCGGATTATTATGGCGATAAGATGCCCATTAACCAAATTGCGGCAATCACCTCTCCTGAGCCAAGACAAATTTTAGTCAAACCTTATGATAAAAATGATGTGAAGGCCATCGTCGCCGCGATTAGTGCAAGTGGTCTTAACTTAAATCCAACCGTTGATGGTAATCAAATTAGAATCATCATTGCTCCTCTAACCGAAGAGACAAGAAAAACCATCGTGAAGCAAGCCAAACAAATGGCTGAAGATGCGAAAGTCGCGTTGCGGAATGTCCGACGCGAATATTTAGATTTCCTAAAAGATGATGAATCATATAGCGATGATTTAAAAGAGCGCATCCAAGATGAAATTAGTAAAGTCTTTGATGAAGCAAGTAAGAATATTGATGCGGCTTACGCGAATAAAGAAAAAGAAATTTTAACGCTTTAATAAATGAAACATTTGCCATTATATTTTTCTTTTAGTGTTACTAGTTATCAAATGGCAGTTAAAACTGTTAAACTGACACACCGTAATGATTATGCTTTTATTTCGCTTCACGTTGATGAAGAAAATAATTCGCGTTATGTTCAAAATGCGAAAAAAATATGTCATTTACTCGACAAGCATCACTTAAAAATTATTGCTGATATTTCGCCTCGTTCGTTAAAAATGTTTAAGCAAAAAAGTTATATTGCATTAGCCAAAATGTTACATTTATCTATTTTTCGAGTTGATTATGGCTTATCAATTAATGAAATAAATAAATTAGCAAAACAAATGCCAATTGCTGTTAACGCTTCGACAATGAATATTGACGATATTAAAAAAATCAAATCCATTAATAAAAACATTATCGCAATCCATAATTTTTATCCACGTCCCGAAACTGGATTAGATTTGACCACTTTCAGCAAAATGACAAATGCTATCAGAGCATTAGATATTCCTGTCATGGCTTTTATCAGTTCAAACGCTTTTTCTCGTGGTCCGCTTTATCAAGG
>JAKSVA010000068.1 GCA_024408435.1 Bacilli bacterium | reverse complement strand
ACTTCTTTTTTAATGAATAAAGCGGGATTACCTGAAACTAATGTTTTGTGTATTATTATTGGAACCATTGTAGGTTTTATCGCTAGTTTAATTGTTAATTATATTTTGTCTTTAAAGTGGGTATATCAAGACTTTGATCGAACGCAAATGAGGAAACATTGGAAATCTCACATCTCATTATTTGTAGTTTTAAACATAGTTGGTTTATTTATTCGCCTTGCGATTATGACAATATTCAAAGTAAGTGTATGGAACGGACTAAATATTAACATTGATAATTGGATGATTATTGATATCCCTTCTACTTACACCTTTTGGCAAAAGATTGGTGCGTGGATAACTGGCGTGTTTACAAGTCTATCCTTCTGGTGGTTTGTATTTGCTTTCACTATAAAGAATATTACCATCTTAATTTATAATTATTTGACTTGGAAAAAATTTATTTTTAAAGGTCGCCACAAGGAGAAGAAAATATCCAGCGAAATGAAATAAATTGTTAAAAAACTTTATAGTATAATACTAAACGTATTAGGAGATTTTATGATTTACGTTTTATTTAATCCATTATCTAATAATTCATGTGGAAAGCAAGACGCCGAAAATTGGGCAAAGCGTTTAACCACTGAAGTTACTTTTAAAAGTATTATTGATTTAGACATTAAAGCACTTTTAAAAAGCGCAAAAGAAAGCGATGAAGTTGTCCTTTGTGGTGGCGATGGAACGCTCCATTGTTTCTTTAATATAGTCTATGGCGTAAATTGTAAATGTAAATTAAGTTACGCTAAATGTGGGACTGGTAACGATTTTTATCGCGATGCTTCTAAATATGAACATGAAGGTCGGGTTGATTTAAAACCATATTTAAAATATTTACCTCTAGTAAAGGTTAATGGCCTTGAGCGGCGTTTTCATAATAACGTTAGCTATGGTGTTGATGGCGAAACTAACGCTATTGGTAATGAGATTCGTAAGAAAAAACCAGGCGTTAAAATTAATTATGCCAAAATCGCAATCGGTCTTATGCTTGCTAAATTTAAACCCAAAGTTGCCGAAGTAGAAGTTGATGGGGTTAAATCCACTTTTAAGCATGTTTGGATGGCAACTACTATGTTTGGCCCAACTGTTGGTGGTGGAATGATAGCTGCGCCTGATCAAGATCGACTTAACGCAAAACATGAATGTGATCTAGTTGTTCTTAGTAGCGCTGGGCGAATTCGTTCTTTATTAAGATTCCCTTCTTTTATAAAAGGAAAACATCGTAATAAAAAGTTTATTACACATTTAAAAGGAAAACATATTAAAGTAGCGTTTTCTACCCCTTGTGCATTACATATTGATGGTGAAGCAGTTTTAAATGTTAGAAGTTATGAAGTAATTAACGAATAAATAATAATAATATTTTAATTACTTTTATACGTAGTATAATATATCTAATTATAGGAGATTATTATGGTCTACATATTATTTAATCCATTAGCGAATAATTCGCATGGAGAAAAAGATGCGGAAAGATGGTCCGAACGTTTGATGGTTCAGCCAGAATTTAAAAGCGTCATTGGTTTAAATTTTAAAACCTTCTTTAATAAACTAAAAAGTACAGATGAAGTTGTCCTTTGTGGTGGCGATGGGACGCTTAACCGCTTCGCAAATGATACCTATGGTATGGATTTTAAATGCAAAGTTAGTTATGCGAAGTGTGGATCAGGCAATGATTTCTATCGTGATGTTGCAAGACATGAAGTTGATGGCCGAATTGATTTAAAGCCTTATCTTAAACATTTACCTTTAATTAAGGTTAACGGCATTGAGCGCCGTTTCCTTAATGGCATTGGTTATGGAATTGATGGTGATACTTGCTTAGAAGGCGATGAAATACGTAAAAAAGATCCAAATGCCGTAATTAACTACTCTAAGATTGCGATTGGTTTATTACTTGGAAAGTTTAAGACTAAGATTGCTTCAATCGAAGTTGATGGAATTAAATCAGTCTTTAAACACGTTTGGTTATGTAGCACAATGAATGGCCGTTACTATGGTGGTGGGATGATGGCTGCACCTAGTCAAGATCGTTTAAATGCAAAGCATGAATGTGATTTAGTTACTTTAAGTAGCATTGGTCGCGTTCACACTTTATTACGTTTCCCAAAGTTCTCTAGCGGAAAACATCATCACAAACGTTTTATTACTCATATTCAAGGTAGACATATTAAAGTTACCTTCTCATCGCCTTGTGCTTTGCAAATCGATGGTGATGTTATTCCTAATGTTTTAACTTACGAAGTAATTAACAATTAATTATGAAGAAAAATTATGATGTGATTGTTATTGGTGCTGGTAATGGTGGATTAGCCGCAGCTTTAACTATTTTAAATAAAGGGAAAAGTTGTTTAGTTTTAGAGAAACATAATATTCCGGGTGGTTTCGCTACTAGTTTTGTAAGAGGTCGTTTTGAATTTGAAGCTTCATTACATGAATTTAATGGTATTGGCACTAAAGAACAACCAGGTTCCTGTGGAGTACTTTTAAATAATTTAGGTGTTGCAGATAAGATTGAGTGGGTTCCCCTTCATGAAGCGTATCGTTTGATTTCGCTTGAAGAGAAGATTGATGTTACCGTTCCAATTGGTGTTGATAAAGTTATTAAACTTGGTGATCAACTTTGTCCTAATGGTGGGAAATACGTAAAAGAATTCCTTGATTTAGCAAATAGTATTTCTGAAGCCATGACTTATCTTGGCGCATGTCATGGTAAACCTGATCCAGAAATTATGAAAACGAAATATATTAACTATATGACTACTTGTTCATATTCCTTTAAGGAAGTTATGGATAAGTTAAATTATCCAACAATCATTCGTAAAGTTTTAACTGGTTATTGGAGTTATATCGGTGCGAAAGATGATGATATGAGTTTTGTTCACCTCGCTAATATGATTAATAGCTATTTTAGAAAAGGTGCATGTGTTCCCACTTTACGTTCACATGGTTTATCACTTGCCTTTGAAGCAAGGATTCATGAATTAGGTGGCGATATTTATTTTAATTCCCAAGTGGAGAAAATCTTAACGGATGAAACCGGCCACGTGAGTGGTGTAAAACTTACAAATGGTAAAGAATATTACGCACGCCATGTTATCGCTAACTGCTCGCCACATAACGTCTATTCAACAATGCTTGACAAGAAAGCAATTCCTGAGAAAGCTTTAAAACTTGCTAACTTTCAGAAATTTTCTGGTCGTGGATTCACTATTTTCCTTGGTTTAAATAAATCACCTGAAGAATTAGGAATAAAACAACATAGTTATTTTGTCTATAGTAGTAGCGATAATTTAAAAGTTTATAAACAGATGAGTAAATTGCCTCATATTGCTGGTCAAGCAACTGTCTGTTTAAATAATGCTTTAAAAGATTGCTCACCCAAAGGCACAACTATTCTTTATATCACAACCTTATTTACCGATGATTGTTGGGCAAAAGTTAGTGAAAAAGAATATGCGAAGATGAAAAATAAGATGGCGCAAGGTTTAATTAAGCAATTTGAAGATGCGCTTCATATTAACATCCATGATCATATTGAAGAATTAGCAATTGCTAGTCCAATTACCTACGCTAGATATTGTTTACACCCACAGGGTGTCATCTATGGCTATTATTCACAATACTATGATGGTTTAATGAGTCGAATTCAAATGGCTAATGAAAACGCTTTTGTTCCTGGTTTACGAATTGGTGGTGGCTTTGGTGAACGCCTTGATGGCTTCCCAAGCTCTTATAAATCTGGTGCGAACGAGGCTAATCGTACTTTAGCCGATATGTTAAAGGAGGGCAAATAAGATGTTTACGAAAAACGGTGTTAATGAAGACGTTAAACGAACATTAGGAATGCTCGATGAAAGGCGAAAGAGAATCGATGCCGCTCCTGCGACTGATTTACCAAAGACTTATGCAGTAAATGAATTAGCCAAGAGTCTTCATCCAGGTTTTACCCTTGCCACAATTAAAGAAATTAAAG
>JAKSVA010000067.1 GCA_024408435.1 Bacilli bacterium | reverse complement strand
GGTTTACTTAAAACAAAATCAATTGTGTTAATGGTTGGTTCACCAATACCAATACGAATACGTTTGAATTGATCAGTGCCCAAGTTATCAATAATATTTTGTAATCCTTTATGCCCACCACTAGAACCGTTCATTCTTAAACGAATCTTACCAACTGGAAGAGCCATATCATCGCTAATCACTAAAATATCGTTAATATCAATTTTAAAAAAAGCAGTAATCTCTCTTACCGCTACACCACTAAGATTCATAAAAGTCTCTGGTTTAAAAATAATAATATCGCCCTCTTTCCCATATAAACCTTGAAATTTTTTATGAGTAAGAGGAATTTTTAAAGTTTTATTTAATAAATCAAGCGTGTCGTAACCCATATTATGACGCGTATGTTCATATTTACTTCCTGGGTTTCCTAAACCGACAATTAATTTCATATTACTTTACTCGCTTGTTCTAAACGATGGATAGTATCCATAATACGTTCAATACCACTAATATCATTATACTCACGTGGAGCGTCAAAGATAGTCCCCACCATAGCTGCTTGTGATTGAAGAAGCGGATCTTTTTTGATTGCCATCTTAAGACCAAATTTCATTAGTTTGCGTAATGGCCATGATAATTTATTGGCGTCAAAACCACCAATTAATTCATAAAGGCGAATATGATAATCATCTAAGAGATTCACCGTGATAATGGTTCTTCTTCGATCTTCGCTTGGTGGTTGCATCCCTACCGCAACAATAATTAAATTTTTATTTTTTATCTTTTTATATAATTTTAAAAATTTATTCACTTTTCTAATTTTATTGGCATACACTGGAGCAACAAAAATAATGGTGTCAAAATCTTTTAAATGCCGATATTTCATCTTCTTATAATTAAAAGATTCACAAACAATTCGGTTAGCGAGTGATTCCGCATAATTTTTACTATGACCAGACTTAGAATAATAATAAATAATCGTTTTCATGCTTACAAAAATAGTATAAACTACTTTTGATATGAACATAAAAGATGTGTTAATTGATGCGTTAAAAGGTTTTTGTATGGGCGTTGCTGTTTTAATCCCTGGCGTTAGCGCAGCCACCATTGCTTTAATTAGTAAAATTTATGATAAGTTAATTACAAACATTGCTAATTTATTTAAAACGTTTTGGCCATCTTTAAAAGCTTTGATACCTATTGGTATTGGTATTATTATTGCTATTCTTGCCATGTGGTTTCCTCTTAAATTAGCGACTGAACATATTCTTTTTGCCGTTGTTTGTTTATTTGCTGGCTCAATGATTGGTAGTGTTCCTGATATCACTGATAATATCAAACACGAACCATTAAAAAAACGCTATGCTTTATATCTTTTATTAGCAATTTTATGTGGCATGAGTCTAGGCATAATGTCATACCATTTAAACATTGATGTCTCTGCTTTATTTAACCCAATTGATTGGAAGTTATTTATTGTTATTATCCCTGTTGGTATTTTATCTGCTGCAGGAGTCATCGTTCCTGGTATTTCCGGTTCAATGATGTTATTGGTATTAGGTTTTTACACCAACATCTTGGGCTTGGTTGATAAACTTAAGAGTCAACCTGGCCAAGCTATTGGTGTTTTAATCTGTATGCTTGTTGGCATCATTGTTGGTATGTTCTTCTTTTCGCTTTTAATGAAACAATTATTTAAAAAAGCAAAAGTCGCTACTTATGTTTGGATTATTGGACTAGTAGTAGGATCAATTTTCTCACTGTTCTATAACCACGATATTATGGCTTATTACCATGAGCATGGTATTCCTTGGTGGGAAGGCTTGTTAGGTGCCATATTATTAATCGGTGGATTTGTTGGTAGTTATTACTTAGTCATTTATCAAAGGAAACATCAAAATGAGAATCGACAAGTTTCTCAGTAATGCTGGAATTGCTAGTCGTAGTGAAATAAAACGTTTCTTTAAAGATAAACGTATTACGATTAACGATACTTTAGTTATCCAAAGCAAAACTCAAATTGATCCAAATAGAGACATTATTAAAGTTGATAACAAAATAATTAAATATAAACCCTATTACTATTTTGTACTAAATAAACCACAAGGATATGTCTCCGCGAACGAAGATGATAGATATCCAACTGTCATGGATTTCTTCACTAATCTACACATTAAAGGTTTAACGCATGTTGGTAGATTAGATAAGGACACAACGGGAGTGTTATTAATTACTAACGATGGCAAATTAGGGCACTTCTTAATTTCTCCTAAATCTAACGTAAAGAAAATATATTCCTTAATAGTTGATAAAGAATTAAACGAAGCGATTGTGAAGAAATTTAAAGATGGGATTGTATTAGAAAATAAAGAGAGATGTAAACCATCTAAATTAACGATAGTTAATAAAAAACAAGCAACATTAGAATTAACCGAAGGTAAATATCATCAAGTCAAAAGAATGATGCGGAGTGTTGGTTACGAGGTCACATCTTTAAACCGTATTCAGTTTGCGTTTTTAACATTAAAAAACCTTAAGCCGGGCGAATACTATGAATTAAACGATCAAGAAATAAATGAATTAAATAAATATCTTCGTTAACGAATATCTTTATAAATTCTGGATAACTTTGAATACATCTTTTTATAGCCACGATAGAATATTTTGTTATAAGCTTTATGATCTTCCATATTGGGGGTAAAGGTTTTCGATTTATGGACCATTGCTTTAATTGCTTCTTCAGGTGAAGCAAATTCTTTAGCCGCTAAAAATCCTGCAATACCAGCACCTAATAAACTTGTTTCAAAAGTCTGCACTCTTGAAACTGGTAAACCAAATAAGTCGGAGGTAACCTGGCAAATCTCATCGCTTTGTGAACCTCCACCTGAAATCATTATTTCTTCAACCCGATGACCGTTTTTGTGTTGGAAATATTCCATTCCTTCGCGAAGCGCGTAGCCAACACCTTCAATAATTGCGCGATAAAAGTGCGCGCTAGTGTGCGTATCGGTAAACCCAATCACTGCGCCTTTAGCGAGTGGACGCGCTAATCCAGGTTGCCAATATGGTTGCAAAATTAAACCATTACTGCCGGGTGGAATAGTTAACATTTTTTTATTAAATTCCTTAATGATTTTTACAAATTCTTCATTATTAGAAATATCGAAGTGGCAAAAATATTGTAAAAACCAATTAATCATCCAGTAGCCACGATAAATTTGAATATCCATGTTATGGTATCCATAGATACAAAATGGATAGGATGGTAAAAATGGTTGTGATTCATAATATTTTTTGGTGGTAACTTCAACCGTGGAAGCTGTGCCATAGGATAAAGCGGCAATACGCGAATCTAAAGCACCAACTCCTAATGATTCACAAGCTTTATCTGAACCACATGAATATAAAGGTAAATTACTTGGTAAGCCAGTTGCGTTTTTAAATTCATCCGAAATATGACCTAAAATTTCTCCTTGTGGTACTAGTTCGGGTAAATAACTAATAGGTATATCGTATAAATTTTTTAACGCTCGGTGACTTGTTAAATATTTTCCTTTTTTAAAATCGAGTGGATAGTGACCAATAATGCTAGCGGGTGAATCTTTCCATTCGCCAGTCATTTTATAAGTTAAATAAGAGGAGATGTTACCATAATGTCTTGTCTTTTTCCAAATGTCGGGTAAATTTTCTTGATACCAAAGGCAGATACTTTTTCTCGCGTTTAAACGCATAGTTGGCATCATGCCTACTAGATTAAAAATAAGGGAATGTAGTTTTGGACGATGAGCGAGACTACCAGAAGCTAGTCTTTGATCTAGCCAAAGAATTGTTCGATGAAGTGGTTTAAAGTTTTCATCAAGAATTACGGAAGTATCTCTCACTGTATCTAAAGTCATTCCAATGATGTTAGGAAAGAACGCTCCACTTTCTTTTTTTAAACGCTTAATCACATCAACAATGCAAGCGTAATAATAATCAGGATCTTGTTCAGCTTCACCTTTATGATCAGTAAAGTAAGGTGGTTCATATCTTTTTTTAACAATTCCTTTAAATTCACCACTTTTATTTACTAAACCAAC
>JAKSVA010000066.1 GCA_024408435.1 Bacilli bacterium | reverse complement strand
ACGCATAGATGTTATGAGTAAGAAGAAAGTAGATGTAACTACAAAACCTAAAAAACCGTTTTTCACCTGGATAAAAGACAATAAAACATTTATGGTTGCGTTAAGCATTATTTTGTTTTTAATGATTATTGTTTTTATTTTGTCACAAGTTTTACCAGCTGGAGAATATAAAGAACAGGGCGGCGAATACATTTACGAAGAAGTTACTAATAATTTCCCATTTTGGAAATTCTTATTATCACCCTTCTTATTATTTGGGACTAATGCTGGTAAATCAGTCGCTATTATTATTACTTTCTTATTTATCATTAGTGGCGCAATGGAGGTAATGGGCAAGAGCCACGTCCTAACATATGTATTCGATCGAATTGTTGAAAAGTTTAAAAATCATCAACATTTATTATTAGTAATTGTAGTAACATTCTTTATGGCGGTCGGATCTTTAATCGGTTGCTACGATGAAATTGTTCCTTTTGTTCCTTTATTAATATTTTTAGTCGCAAAGTTTGGTTTTGATAAATATGTTGGTATTACCGTTTCTTTATTTGCCATTTCAGCTGGCTTTGCGACTGGTATTTTTAATCCATTCATAGTTGCCATTCCTCAACAACAAGCAGGAGTTCCTACCTTCTCGGGTATGTGGATGCGGATTGTGGCCTTCTTTGTTTTATTATTTTTTACTTGCGGTTACGTATTGCTAAAATCTAGAAAACGTCAGGAAATAAAAGCTACTGAAGTAGATGATAGTTTAGTTAAGGAACATGATCCTATTTTAAGTAAGGCTGGCATTGCGTTTGGTTTAAGCATCTTACTTGGATTTACTCTAGTAATATTGACTTTATTTGTTCCAGCGTTTGAACCAGTTAAAGAAGGCGGCTATTCTTTATTATTATTAGCTGCGGCTTTCTTACTTGGTAGTGTTTTAACTGCATTTATCACTAAAATACCTCCGAAAGCTTTTTTTGGTAATTTCACTAAAGGTATTAGGTCAACTTTAATGGCGGGTATCTTATTAGTCTTAGCAAGTTCAATTTCTTATACACTTACTGAATCACAAAGAATGCATACGATTCTCCATGGCTTTGTATCAGTTACCACTGGCATTTCCCCACTTGGCTATATATTTATGTTTTATGGCTTATTTTTATTGTTTGGCTTATTTATCGCTAGTGGATCAGCAAGAGCTTTCTTATTAATTCCAGTTTTGGCTCCAATCGCTCAAGCATATGGTGTTTTATATCCAACATTTTTAGCGTTTGCATTAGCAGATGGAATGACTAGTCTACTATTCCCGACTAATCCAATTTTAATTGTTATCTTAAATATCACTAAAACTAGTTATGGTGATTATGTTAAGAAGAACTGGGTATACTTTTTAGGATTTTTCTTGCTTTCAATTTTAATGATTTGTTTTGCCTACGCGGTTGGTTATAACGCACTTCCATTCTAATAAAAAAGCGAGCCGCCGCTCGCCTTTTGATTATTGTTGATTAATTACACTCTTTCAATGTCAGCAAAGTCAACATCAGTTGGTGTAGAACGACCAAAGAAAGTAGTTTCAATTCGGCAAACACCAGTCACTTTATCAATTGAGATAATCTTACCTTCGCTACCGGCAAGTGGACCATTAATAACTCTTACTAGATCACCAACGTTATAACGTGAGTACATTGAATTATCAACACGGCCCATTCTCTTTAAGACTGGTTCCATTTCTTCACGTGACACTGGGTTTGGCTTTTGGCCACCACCTGAGCTACCAGCAATACCAGTAACCCCAGGAGTGTTTCTTACAATATACCAAGAATCTTCAGTCATAATCATTTCCACAAAGATATAGCCTGGATATAAATTCTTTTTCTTAAATTTAGGTTTACCTTCTTTATCAACTTTTTGTAAACCAGTTTTCTTATCTTTCTCTGGTTCATCTTGTTCCGCCACAATAATATCAAAGATAACTGAACCTAAATTAAGCGATTCAACTGTCCGTCTTAAGTTTTCTGCCACTTTGTTTTCGTGACCAGAATAAGTGTTAACAATGTACCATTGTCTTGTTTCGTTAATGTTATCCATAATTATTTAGCCCATCCTGAGAACATGTTCTTTAATTGTTGGAGAAGTGTCCCTGCCGCTAAGTCTTCAAGAGAAAGAATTAAAGCAAAGAAAAGTGAGATGACAGCAACGGTAATAATTGTTGTCACAAGAATACGTGACTTGGGCCATCTAACGCGTTTCGCTTCTTTCGCTACTTGGCGGGTGTATTGAATTGGACCAACCATACTTTCCTCCTTTACTTACTTTCCTTATGCAAAGTATGTCGCTTGCACTTCGGGCAGTACTTCTTAATCGTAAACCGCTCACTCGCGCCTTCGGGGCGTGTCGTTTCGTAGTTACGCGATAGACATTCATCGCAAATCAAAATAACTTTCTTTCTCATATTGATTAAATCTATCGTGCAAATATAATAGCATACTATTATTTACTCGCAACTATTTTTCTCTTCTTTGACTATATTCGCAACCACAATAGTTCTGTTGATAAAGTTGATAAAAGTCTCTAATTTTCTGACCTTTTAGAATTCCATCATTCTTTTTAAAATCACTATAGAAATATTTTGTTTTTTTAAATTCTTGAGCGAGTTTATCACCAATTTGATTTAAAACTTGTGAATCTTTTTGGCGTGATATAGTCATGACTGTCGTGAAATAATCAAAGTTATTTTTCTCAGCATAAGTCCAGGCTTCTTTCATTCTCTTTGTATAACAAAGAATACATCTTTTTCCTCGTTCAGGTTCATCTTTAAGTGGCAGTAGATCTTTCATAAATTCTTCGTGATTATAATCTGTGATTATAAGTTTTACATTGCACTTATAATCACGATTAAAATCTCCAATAAATTTAATTAATTCTTTTCTTCTTAATTCCCATTCACTTTTTGGATAAATATTTGAATTATTATAATGAACAGTAACATCGAAGTATTTAATTAAATAGGTTAGGGGATAACAAGAACAAGGCGCACAACAAACATGCATTAAAAGTGTTGGTTTTTTACCAGCAAATGTTTGAATAATTTTTTCGCCTTTTAAATAATAATTAACCTTATCCATAAATAAAACAAGCATCGCCAAAAGAGAAGAAACGATATTTTTCTTCTACCGCATGTTCATAGCATTTTAAAGTAAATTCACGAGACATAAATGCACTCACTAACATAATAAGAGTAGATTTTGGTAAATGAAAGTTGGTGATTAAAGCATCAATCGCTTTAAATTGATAACTAGGATAAATAAAGATATCAGTATTTTCCTTCGTTGCTTTAAATTTATGATACTTTGTGTAATTAGCTTCGAGGGTTCTTGTTGAGGTTGTCCCAATCGCGATAATTCTTCGTTTTTCTTTCTTAGCCTTGTTTAACTTATCCGCGACTTCATCACTAATTTCATAATATTCACTATGCATATGGTGCTCTTTAGTATCTTTTACTTTAACCGGTCTAAATGTATCTAAGCCAATCTGAAGAGTCACATCTAAAACCTCAATACCTTTCTTTTTAATTTTCTTAAATAATTCATCAGTAAAATGAAAACCTGCCGTTGGCGCAGCCGCACTTCCCACTACTTTCGCATACACGGTTTGATAACGATCATTACTCACTAATTGTTTTTTAATATATGGTGGAAGAGGCATATGCCCAATCTCTTCTAATAATTCAACAAAAATACCTTGATAAATAAAATGAATAACTCTAATTCCTTCATCTTTAATTTCTAGACATTCACCAACTAATTTCTTAGAAAATCTAATCTTAGTTCCGACTTTAATTACACGTGCGTTCCCACATAAACATTCATACGTGTCTTTCTTAATTTCTTTAAGTAAAAGTACTTCCACTTTTGCATTGGTTTCCTCTTTAATTCCGAACAATCTCACTGGTAAAACTTTCGTGTTATTTCTTACTAGAACATCACCCGGTTTAAGATAATCAATAACATCAAAAAAGTGCTTATCTTCGTATGTTTTAGCTATTTTATTAATTACTAATAAACGAGAATTATCACGCTTATCCGCTGGTGATTGCGCAATTA
>JAKSVA010000065.1 GCA_024408435.1 Bacilli bacterium | reverse complement strand
TATCACGAAGTGCCCGATCATTCATATCAAGCGCTCTTGTCCAAACAATTTTATTAGGATCAATATTTAATTCATTGCCTTGAAAAATATGGTTATCAATAATTGCACTAATTAGATTAATTGAAGAAGTTAAAGCGTGCATATCACCAGTAAAATGTAAGTTAATCTCTTCTGTCGGAGCAATACTTGCTAATCCACCACCAGTCGCACCACCTTTAATACCAAAAACCGGGCCTAATGATGGTTCTCTTAAACAAAGCATCGCTTTCTGTTTAATCTTACCAAGACCTTCAGTTAGGGCGATTGAGGTAGTTGTTTTTCCTTCACCCGCTTTCGTTGGGGTAATCGCAGTAACTAAAACTAACTTACCAGTTTTGTTCTTTTTTATCTTTTGGTAGTAGTCTGCGCTAATTTTGGCTTTGTAAAAGCCATATGGTTCAACATACTTTTCTGGGATACCAGCAATTTTTGCAATTTCATTAATCTTTTTTAGTGCCATAATTTTTCTCCTTTTTAAGTATACACTCAATTATGTAACTCGCTAATAAAAGTCCAGCAGTCGATGGGACAAACATCATTGAAGTAATAGTAATTCTATCTTTGAGAGGAATTTCGTTAGAAGTGACAACTTTAATTTTTGTTATATCAATATTATCTTTTTTTATTTCATTACGTAATTTCTTCGCTAATGGGTCATCGTGTGTTTTATCTAAAGTTGTAACAACCAATTTGTTTGGATTAAGACGATTGCCCATTCCTAAAGAAGAAATAAACGGAATTTTCTTTTTTAATAAATACTTAATTAAAGTAACTTTACTCTTAGTTGAATCAATTGCGTCAATAACATAATCAAATTTATCAAATGGAATAGTTTTAATATTTTCTTCAGCAAAGAATTTTTTATATGTATGAATTTTAACTTGAGGATTAATTTCATTAAAACGCATTTTGGCAACTTTAACTTTATCTTGTTTTAAATCTTGATTAGTAAACAAAATTTGTCGATTTAAATTAGAAGCATTTACTACGTCATGATCGATTAAATAAATATTACCTACCCCACTTCTCACTAACGCTTCCGCCGCGGTTCCACCAACACCACCAATACCAAAAATAGCAACATGTGATCGCTTAATTAGTTTTAAACTATCTTTACCAATTAAAGCTTCAGTTCTTGAATTAATATCAGTGTTAGTTAAATCATTTATAACGTCTTTGCTACTAGCAATCCATTTAAAATTATTCTGATATTGATAGCGAATAAAAGTTAACTGACGTTTTGCGTAATGACGAGTATTTTTTTGAATCAAATCAACAATTTCCTTTTTACTTTTATTTTTGTTTTCAATAATTTCTTTATAACCAATTGCTTTTAATGATTGAATATTTTTTCCATATTTTTTTTCTAACGTTAACGCCTCATTGATTAACCCTTGTTCAATCATTTTTATTACACGATTATTGATTCTTTCATATAACTTATCTTTTTCGACATTTGTCGCATAAATATGAACATCATCATAAATAATTTGGTGTTTTTGTTCGTTTTCTAATGTGGTCTTATTTTTTCCATAAGTATAGTAAATCTCTAACGCTCTTAATACTCGACGGCGATTATTGGGATGAATCTTTTTGGCGGATTCTAAGTCAATCTTTTCCAATTGTTTATGTAATTCATCATTAGAGAGTTTGGCGAACTTTGATAAATCAGCTTTTTTAGTTGATTCTTCAAACTTATAATCATATAGCGCAGCACGAATATATAATCCTGAACCTCCGACTAAGACAACGTTCTTCTTTTTCTTTAATAATGAATTAATTATCTTACGAACATCTTTTTGATAATCATAAATGGAAAAATTAGCGTTAGCCTTTAAATATGAATAAAGATGATGCTTAACTTGCTTTAATTGATCAGTGTTTGGTTTAGCAGTTCCGATATCTAACTCTTGATAAACTTGAAAAGCATCTGCGTTAACAATTTCCGCATCAAATGCTTTCGCGACATCAATTGCGATTTTACTTTTATTAGTGCAAGTCGGTCCAGTAATCACAATAATCATTTAACCATTTCTCCAATTAAATAATGAATGTGCGTAGAAGTTACTTTTACTTTTACTAATCGACCGACATATTTTTTATCACCATTAAAATTAATCATCTTGTTATTATGCATTCTGCCCGTTAGAGCTTTTGGATTATTTTTTGAAACTGAATCCACTAAAACTTCGAAAGTTTTATTTAAATACTTTTGATTATTTTTTTCGATAATCTGGTTGAGCAAACGTGTTAATTCTTTAAATCTTTTTACTTTTGTTTGATTTGATATTTTATCAACCATTTTCGCGGCAGGCGTTCCACTTCTTTTACTATATATAAAGGTAAACGCCCCATCATATTGAGCTACTTTTACCATCTTTAAAGTGTTTTTAAATTGTACGTCACTCTCATTAGGGAAACCAACGATGATATCAGTAGAAATAAATAAATTAGGCATTTCCTTTCTTGCAAATTTAATAATCGACAAATATTTTTTACTATCATATTTTCTTCCCATAATTTTTAACACTTTATCATCACCACTTTGTAAAGGTAGATGTAAATACGGTTGAATATTCTTGTGTTTTTTCATAACTTTAATGATGTCTAATGAAAAATCATATGGATGAGAAGTTAGAAAAGAAAGACGATGAATTTTTAATTTAGCGATTTCGTCTAATAATTTAGCGAAACTATATTGTTTTTTTAAATCTTTCCCATAACTATCAACATTTTGACCAAGCAATGTAATTTCTAAATAACCTTGTTTCACTAATTCTCTACATTCATTAATAATGTCTTTTGGGTTACGGCTTCTTTCTCTTCCTCTTGTGTAAGGGACAATGCAATAAGTGCAAAATTTATCACAACCATAAGTAATATTCACAAATGCTTTAAAGGAAGAATCTCTTACACTCGGCAAACGTTCATGAATATAACCTGAACCACTATTGACTTCTACAACGCGCTTATTAGTTTTTAAATGTTCCTCTAATAAATCAGGAAATTTAGCGATATCGTGTGTTCCTAAAATAATATCAACGTGTTTAAAGGTTTTAATTAATTCATTAACCATTACTTCTTCCATCGCCATGCAGCCCGCAAGAACAAGCGTGACATCCTTTTTATTCTTTAAATATTTAAGATTACCAATTTCACCAAAAACTTTATTTTCCGCATTTTCTCTCACCGCACATGTATTAATTAAAATAAGGTTAGCGCGACTGATATCGTTACTTGGTTTAAAGCCAATTTCTTCAAAAATGCCCTTATAAATTTCTGAATCACGGTAATTAGCCTGGCAACCATGTGTATAAATAAAATATCGCTTGTTTTTAGCGTAACATGATAAAAATTTCGATATTTTAATTAATGAATAATCAGTAATCGTTGTTTTTCTTTCTCTCGCTAATTTTAACGATGGACAATGATGAATAATCACATTCGCCATATGTAATTATTATAGACATTTTTTAATTTCTTTTTTTAAATAAAAAAAGATATAATAAATAAGATGGATAAATATATCCTTGAATTAAAACAGATTGTTAAAACATTTGGCTCCGTCAAAGCGCTGAATGGCGTTCGTTTTCAACTTAAAGAAGGCGAAATCCATTGTTTAATGGGTGAAAATGGAGCAGGTAAATCAACCTTCATTAAAATCATTACCGGCGTTTTACAACCCGACTCTGGCAAAATATTACTAAATGGTAAACCCGTTAATTTCGCTAATTCAATTGAATCGACCAAAGCCGGCATTGCTGCGATTTATCAGCATCCGGCAATTTTTCCTTCGTTAAGTGTGACAGAAAATATTTTTATGTCGCAAGAAATCTTAACCAAATTAAAAACATATAATTATCCAAAGATGCGAAAAATTGCGAAAGATCTTTTAAAGAGCCTTAATTCTAAAATTAATGTTAACGCTGATATGTCTTCCCTTTCGGTTGCTGAACAACAACTAGTAGAAATTGCTAAGGCTTTATCACGTAACGCAAAAATCTTAATTCTTGATGAACCAACCGCTTCTTTAACTAAATTTGAATGCGAACAACTTTATAAAATCCTAGATGATTTAAAAAAGAAAGGTGTTTCAATGATTTTCATTACTCACCGTTTTGAAGATATGTATCGAATGGCGGATCGAGTGACCGTGTTTCGTGATGCAACTTATATTGGCACCTGGAATATGAAAGGTCTTAAAGAAAA
>JAKSVA010000064.1 GCA_024408435.1 Bacilli bacterium | reverse complement strand
AGAAATTAATTAAAGCTGATTTACTCGAAAAAGAATTAATGCCAAGATATTTACCCCAAAACGCGATTCGTGTAAGTGCGTTTAATGAAGCACCCGTTGAAGAAGCGGCACCTGATTTAACTGATGTCTTATTTGATCGTTACTTAAAAAGAAGAAAAGAATGGGGTAAAGAAATCGCTGATCAAGTGGAACGACAAATTACTCTCCAAACCCTTGACCAAGGCTGGATGAAACATATTGACGCGATGGCCTCTTTCCGTGAAGGCATTCATTTAAGAGGCTACGCGAATACTAACCCATTACAAGATTACGTGAACGAAGGTTATCAAATGTTTAGAGAAATGCTTGATGATGTTTCATTAAGTATTGTTCATAAATTGCTTAACGTAATTATTCATATTAAAACCCCCGAAGAAATTGCCAAAGAAAAAGAAGAACTCGAAAAGAAACGGCAAGCAGCAATTAACGCAGAAGTCGATGATAAAAAGGAATAAAGATGAAAGAGCTCGTGGAATTAAGAAATGACTTCAATCACTTAAGTGAAATGGTTCAGCAGCTCGGTGGCTCTCTTTGACCTCGAAAAGATTAAAAAGAGAATTGACGAATTAGAAGCAAAACAAAACGAACCGAATTTTTGGAACGAACAAAAAGCGGCAGTGAAAGTAGTGAATGAATTAAATAATCATAAAGATATCTATGAATCTTTTAATAAGATTAAAAATAGTTACAAAGATTTATCAGACTTACTAAAAAGTTTAAAAGACAGCGATTTAGAGATGCTTGGTCTCGCCAATGAGATTTACACTAATCTTCTTGAAAACGTGAACCAGATGCGCATTAAAGTCCTTTTTACTGGTGAGTTTGATAATCTTAACGCCATCATTGATATCCATCCTGGCGCTGGTGGTACTGAAGCAATGGATTGGGCGAATATGCTCTTTCGAATGTATACGCGTTATGCAGAAAAGCATCATTTTAAAGTCGAAATTATTGATTATCAATATGGTGAAGAAGCTGGTTTAAAAAGTGCTACTTTAAAAATTAGTGGTCTTCACGCCTATGGTTTATTAAAAGGTGAAAAGGGTGTTCATCGTTTAGTAAGAATTTCTCCTTTTGATGCCAATAAAAGACGTCATACTTCGTTTGCAAGTGTTAACGTTATTCCGGAATTTGATGATGATATTGAAGTGGAGATTAATCCCGATGATTTAAGAGTTGATACGTACCGTAGTGGTGGTGCGGGTGGACAAAACGTGAACAAAGTAAGCAGCGCCGTTCGTATCACCCACCTACCAACCGGAATTGTTGTTTCTAGTCAAGTGGAACGGAGCCAATTACAAAATAAGGAAAACTGCATGAAAATGCTCAAAGGTATTCTTTATCAAAGAGAAGTCGAGAAGAAACAAAAAGCATTAGATGCTATCGTTGGTGAGAAAAATAATATAGAATGGGGTAGTCAGATTCGTTCTTACGTTTTTTGTCCTTATACTTTAGTTAAGGATAACCGTTCGGGTTTTGAAAACGTTGAAGTTAATCAAGTGATGGATGGCGATCTTGACGGATTAATTTACGCTTATTTAGAGGAGGAGGCAAAGCGCCATGGCATTAGATAAAAATAATAAATTCATCATATTCTTAACTAAGTATAAAAAAGAAATTAAACATGTTTTACTTTGTATTATTGGTAGCTTTGTTTTAGCGTTTGGAACAGCCGCGTTTTTAATTCCTTCTAATATTGTGGCTGGTGGCACAAGTGGCATCGGTGTCATTATTAGTTATTATGTTAAAGATAGTTTAGGGACACGTTTTGAAGATATTGTGGTTTGGTCAATTAATATTGTTTTACTCATTGTGGCTTTCTTCTTTGTGGGGAAACGTTTCGCTTTACATACTTTAGTATCAACCCTCTTTTTCCCGGCTTTCTTTACCTTAATGATTCGGACACCAATGATTAGTTGGATTAGTGATTATTTTGTGATTGAATATCCACTTCCTTCAACTATTAATGGTTTAGAATCATTGAAGTTTGTTTTAGCAGCTGTCTTTTCTGGAATCACGATTGGCGCGGGTGTTTCTCTTACCTTTATTGGTGGTGGTTCCACAGGTGGACTTGATGTGGTTTATTTCTTAATTGAAAAATATCTACATATTAAACAATCAATTTCTTCCTTTGTGTTAGATGCGGTGATTATTATCGCATATGCATGCTTCATCCCTGATCGAGTTTTACCTTCTTTAGTTGGGATTGTCTCTGCTTCATTAAGTGCGGTAATGATTGAAGTTCTTTACATTCGAATTAACACAAATTATGTGATTGATATCTTAACCACTAAATATAAAGAAATGGATAGTTTTATTATCAATAAACTTAATAAGACTTCTACTTTACTAGAAGCGACTGGTGCCTATAGCAAGAAGAAATTTAAATTAGTGCGTTTAATTGTTTCACGTCGTGAATATAAAGAAATTAAAACTCAATTAGTGAAAATTGATCCACAAGCATTTATTACGGTGATGGATAGTAAGCAAATCTTAGGTAAAGGTTTCACCGAGATTAAATAAAATGAGTGAGCAAAAATTTAAAATTGTTTCTAACTATAGACCAACTGGTGATCAACCCGAAGCGATTGCTTCTTTAGTTGATGGTATTAAAAAGAAGAAAGCCGTTCAAGTTTTATTAGGCGCGACCGGGACTGGTAAAACTTTTACCATCGCTAACGTGATTGAAAAGGTGCAAAGACCAACACTTGTCTTAGTGCATAATAAAACTCTCGCTGGTCAACTTTATGGTGAGTTTAAAGAATTATTCCCTAATAACCGGGTTGAGTATTTTGTTTCTAACTTTGATTTCTATCAACCAGAAGCATATCTACCAAGTACTGATACTTATATTGATAAAAACGCCGTCATGAATGATGAAATTGAAATGTTAAGAACGAGTGCGATTAATTCGATTTTAGAAAGACGTGACAC
This sequence comes from Bacilli bacterium, assembly GCA_024408435.1. Classification (GTDB taxonomy): domain Bacteria; phylum Bacillota_I; class Bacilli_A; order RFN20; family CAG-826; genus UB1719. The sequence goes on along the minus strand of JAKSVA010000064.1, from coordinate 1,286 downwards.
GATTGTGGTAGCTTCGGTTGCCTCAATCTATGGCTTAACTGATCCTGATGAATATCGACGCTTAGTGTTTGAAATTCGCGTTGGTGAAGAAATTAATCGACAAGATTTTTATAAGCAATTAGTGGACGCTCAATATACAAGAAATAACTTAGAACTCGCTCCAGGGACGTTCCGTAACCGTGGTGATATTATTGAAATTGCGCCTGTTCATAGTCGTGACTTTGTTATTCGAATTGATTGTTTTGGTGATGAAATTGAAAAGATTGAAGAAATTGATCCTTTAACGGGTGAGGTAAAAGGTTCATTTAAAACTTATCCAATCTTTCCCGCTTATGATCATGCTTCAACCCATGAAAGAATTAAACGAGCAACTACTTCCATTAAAGAAGAATTAGTGGAACGTCTTGCTTATTTTAAAAAGCAAGGGAAGTTACTTGAAGCGGAACGCTTAGATATGCGAACTCGTCAAGATATCGAAAGTATGCTTGAGTTTGGGATGTGTAAAGGAATTGAAAACTATTCCCGCCATATCGATGGTAGAAAAGCAGGTGAAAGACCATTTAACTTAATTGATTATTTCCCAAAAGATTTCATGTTAGTGATTGATGAGTCTCACGTATCAATTCCCCAAGTACGAGGAATGTATAATGGTGATAGAAGTCGCAAAGAAGTTTTAGTGGAATATGGTTTCCGTCTTCCTAGCGCTCTTGATAACCGTCCACTTAATTTCGAAGAATTTGAAAGCGTGATGCCCTTAACTATTTGTACGAGCGCAACCCCCGGTGATTATGAATTAAGTCGCGCTAATAATAAAGTAGTGGAACAAATTATTCGCCCAACTGGTTTACTTGATCCAAAAGTTGAAGTAAGAAAAACGATGGGACAAATTGATGACATTATTAATGAAGTTAATAAACGGATTAAAAATAAAGAGCGGGTAATGATTGTGACTCTCACAATTAAAATGGCCGAAGATTTAACTAGCTATTTAAAAGATCGTGGTTATAAAGTTACTTATTTACATAACGAAACTAAGACCTTAGAAAGAAGTGCGATTATTTATGAATTAAGAAAAGGTAAATACGATGTGTTAGTGGGTATTAATCTCCTTCGTGAAGGTTTAGATATTCCCGAAGTTTCCCTAATTTGTATCCTTGATGCCGATAAGGAAGGTTTCCTTAGAAGCACAAGAAGCCTAATTCAAATTATTGGTCGAACCGCGCGGAATAAGCATGGACAAGTGATTATGTACGCTGATCATATGACCGATAGTATGAAAGAAGCAA
>JAKSVA010000063.1 GCA_024408435.1 Bacilli bacterium | reverse complement strand
TTTTCGTATGCGCCGATTTATTGCATATTTATTAGCTGTTATTACTATCTTTTTAGGGATTGGTATTGCTTTTAAGCCGGCTGTAACTAGCATTAACGCTGATTTAGATTTTCGCGAAGGGCGCCAAATTACTTTCCGTCTTTCTAATAAAGATAGTGAAAGTGGTGAATTAACGCCAATTGCTTCCGAAGATGCTGATACAGTTAAAAATTACGCTGATGTAATGGAAACTCGTTTAAAAGGTTTTGGTGTCTCTGACTATCAAATTGTGACGAGCGGTAATGATACGGTTAAAGTCACTTTAACTACTAGTAGCGAAGAAGAATGCAATAATGTTTCAAAGCTTCTTTGCACAAATCCAGAAATCGAGGTTTGTAACTTAACCAAAGATAGCGAAAAGGAAGAAGAGAAAATTGTTGAACATCCAATTAAAGATGACAAGGATGGAAAATATTCTTGGCATGATAATAAAGCGTATTTAACTTATAGTGGATCTTCGACAATTTTAATTATGCCGATTCCGGCTGATGCGAAAAAAGCAGCGGAAGAAATGTTTGATGCAGCCAAAAAATATGAAGGCGAAGAACCTAAGCCAGAAAATAATCCAAGTAACGAAGGCGAAGATGAACCAAAACAAAGTATTATCCTTTGGATGGACCGGAAGGAAGATGATTTTTATGAAGATAAGGATAAAAATCCTAATGTCGCCAATAAAGTTATTTATGATCAATTTAACACAAGTAATTTCTATTACAATGACAACAAAGATTCATTCCAAATTACTTTTACACCTGCTGGTTCTGATGTGACTAGTATCAAAGAAGCTTATAACAAAGCTAACTTGATGCTTAATTTATTAAACGCAAGTGAGACTAATGTTGGTTGTGTTGCAATTCATACCGAAATTATTGCACCTAACGTTGAGAGTTTATTGGTGTACGGAACAAGAGTTAATATTGCCATTAGCGCTACTTTAATTTCTCTAATTATTGGATTTATCATCATTTCTCTAATTCTCACCTTATTCTATCGTTTAAGCGCGTTAGCCATCATTTCTACTATGTCAGTTCATACCTTCTTAACGTTTACTATTTTTACTCTCTTTAAAGCAACATTTAATATTGCAGCAATGGTTGGTTTAATTGTTGTTGCGTTGAGCGCGCTGGCTAGTTCAATTGCGCATAATAGTTATCTTCACGAAGAGGTCTATAAAGGTCGTAGTTTAAAGAAAGCTAATTTTGAAGCAAGTAAAAAAACAACGATGCTAACTGTTGATATTTCAGTTATCTTTGCTGTTTTAGGAGTCATTTTATATTTCTTGGGTGGAACTTCAGCTTCAAGCGCTGGGGCAATTTTAGTTATTAGTGCAGTGTTTAACATTTTAATTAATACTTTCTTATTAAAAGGTTTGATGTGGTTATTAACTAATAACACTAATTACCAAAACAAAGAAAAATATAAATTGCTTAATATTGATGCAAGCAAAGTTCCTGATTTAAGTAAAGAAGAAAAGCCAACTTACTATGGTCCTTTTGCTAATAAAGATTATTCAAAGAAAAAGAAAGTAAGTGGAATTGTTACCTTAGTTTTAACATTAGCTAGCGTTGCTGGTTTAATTGCTTTTGGTGTAACCAATAAGTTATTTAACACGAGTAATTATTACGCTAGTACAAACGAAATCACCTTCTCGATTGTTGTGGATGATTCTTCCGCTTCTCACCCATCAATTGATGATGAAATTGTGCCTTCATTAAATGAGATTAAATGTAATGATCAAGCGCTTAGATATAACAAAGATGGTATTACTTATTTCCAATACGAAGTAATTGATGATAGTGATGATAAGAGTAATCCAGAAAAATTCTATTATCAAACTTATCGGGTTGAAGTTTTAGAAAGCGATTTGTTAAGCCCGATTTATTCATATGAAGAAGGCGGTAGTAAAAATTCTTTAAAAGATGTTTTAGGATCAGTGTTAGCTAAATATAATGTTAAAGATGAGAACATTAGAACCTATACGAATGCGATTTATAACGTGCCGAATAATGCGGCCATCATCTTTGCTGCTACTTTATTAAGTAGCCTAGTTACTTCAGTTTATTTATTGATTCGTCGTTTCCGCGCTTCACGCGTTTTAAGTTTATTTATTACCACGAGTGTAGGAACAATTTTAACGGTTGGATTTATTTCATTGACTCGATTAGTGGCTACGCCAATTATGAGTGTGGCAACAATGCTCACGATGGTAGCAACTACTTTGATGGCTCTCTTTGTTATGCACAAAGATAAACAATTAATTCATGAAGAAAGATTAAGAGATGTTGCGACAAGAAAAGAAGTTCTTAAGAAAGCTAACTCTTTAGCTTTATTACCAACCTTAATTTTTGGATTAGTATCAATTTATGCGGCGATTAATTTCTTTGGTTTTGGTCATAAAGAATACTTAGCTATTTTCCTTAGTGCTGCCTTTGGCACAGTAATGAGTTTAATTATCTTAGTCACTTGGTTTACTACAATGTGTAATTTCTTTGATGAGCGCTTTGCGCGTGTTCGTCTCCCACAAATTAGACGCCATAAAAAAACTACGATTAAAATTAAGAGCAACGAACCTGAGGAAGCCATCTTCATCGGAATTAATGATTAGCAATAGCCACCCTAGTGTGGCTATTATTTTATATGAATTTTTTAGATAAATTATTAGATTATTACAACATTTCACTTAAAGAATATAATGAGCTTAAGGCTGATGCTAGTTTGGCAAACGTTCCAAGTTTTAATGTTTTTGAAAATATGGACATAGTCAAAGACAAAATTTTAGAGGCGATTAAAAATAAACGTAAAATTTTAATTTATGGCGATTATGATGCGGATGGAATTTTAGCTACTTCGATATTAGTTCAAACATTTAAAAAATTAAAATACGAAGTTGATTACTATGTCCCATCACGTTACTTGGATGGATATGGAATTACTGCCGAGAAAGTAATTAAAGCAAAAGAAAAAGGCTACGATTTAATTATTACGGTTGATAACGGAGTTGTTGCATATGAGGCAATAAAAAAGGCTAAAGAAATCGGAATTGATATGATTATCACTGATCATCACGAATATGAAAAAGAAATTACTGAATTTCTTTATCTTCATCCGAAGAAATCTAAATTAAAATGCACAACAAGTGGAGCAATGGTTGCGTTTTATCTAAGCACTGCTTTACTATACGAAATTGATCCTTATTTATTGACGTTAGGCGCGACTTCGATTTTAAGCGATGTGATGCCATTAATTAAAGAAAATCGTGATGTTGTTAAATTAGCGATTAAATATTTAAATAAATATAAGTTTGATAAATTCAATTTATTAAGCGACACATTTAGTTATGATGAAACGACTTTGGCTTTAAAAGTTATTCCTAAGATTAATGCAGTTGGGCGGATTGAAACAAAAAAAGAAGTTAACTTGCTAGTTAAATATTTTACTAGTGATAGTTATCAAGAATTAGTTAAAATTCGCGAATATTTAAATAACGTAAATGAAAGGAGAAAAAGTTTAACTTTAGAAATCACTGATAATTTAAAGATTACTGAAACGGATGCCGTGGTTTTAAAATTAGATATTTTATCGGGTTTATCTGGATTAATTGCCAACCGTATCTTATCAAACAATAATTTACCAGTCTGTATTTTTTCTAGTGAAGTTATTGATGGCAATATTCGTGGTTCAATTCGGAGTCGTAATGGTTTTGATGTCATTAAATTTATCAATTTAAATAAAAATTTATTTATGGAATATGGTGGGCATGAATTGGCGGCTGGCGTAGTTATAAAAGAATCTAATTTTAACGAATTTAAAGATGCATTTATTAAATATGCGCAAACAAATAAATTTATACCTGATCCAGATAATATTTTAATTGGTGAAGATGAGATTAATCAGAATAATTACGATATTATTCGTAGTTTCGCTCCATTTGGTAATCAGTGGCGTGAACCGACTTTTCTTCTTAAGGATATGCAAGTGAGTCGCATTGAAAAAGTTGGTAATCTAAATCAACATCTTTCTATCTTATTAAATAATAAGAATAAAGTGATTGGTTTCAATTTTCCATTTCACACTTTAACTAACTCATCCGTTGATTTGATCGGGAAAATTAAATTAAATAAATACAAAAATAATGTGACAGCTAATTTCCTATTATCAAATTAAGTCTTATAATACTAGGTATGAAAGCAAAGAAAGTCGAAAATAAAATTAATGGTGGGTATCCACTTCATAGTTTCGATGATATCAAAGATATCTATTCGCTTTATATTACGGA
>JAKSVA010000062.1 GCA_024408435.1 Bacilli bacterium | reverse complement strand
AACAACCAAAAGCACTCACACCAATAGAATAGGTTGGATTATCCTTACCCCCGCAATTAACTAAAAGAGAGATTGCCATTAATGGCATTAAAAATAATATCTTTCTCATGGCTTTATTATAGCACTACACTAGTGAACGAAGTTACTTATAACAACAAAAACATTTATCACCAGGTTTAGGATCTTGCCCTTCTGAAATAAAATCACCTGGTGTATTATTAAACATAAAAGCAAGCGCATCTTCGCAATAAGATTCACCACTAGGGCATTCAAAGAAGCAAAATGATTCAGCGCCAGATGATTGTTTTTTTATTAACAAACTTTCACAATCAGCAAACATTTTAAAATAGCAAGAACCTACTAATTTTTTGGCTTTGAGAAGAGGCACCGTTGTTAGAACTTTACAATATCTAAACATAAATGAACAGCAACCTTCAGCTAAAGTTTCAGCGTTAATATCAGGGGCCTTAACCAATGCTTCGCAACCAAGATACATTCCACTATAACAATAATCTTCTAATTTAGTTGCCGGTAAGTCATAAGTTGTTTTTAATGATGTACATTCATAAAACATTTGATAATAACAAGAAGGGGCTAATTTAGTTGTTGGTAAGTTTGGGGTAGAAATTAAAGAGGTGCAATGATGAAACATAGAAGAACAACATCCATTTTTTAATTCATCCGCCTTAATAGTAGAAGGAGGATTTTTAAGACTAGTGCAATCAGTAAACATAGCCGCATAGCAAAGCCCGGCTAGTGTTGTTGCTTTAAGTTCAGGCGCATCAATTAAAGAAGATTCCATAAACATACCGAGATAGCAGGCGTAAGATAAGGTTTTAGCTGGCAATTCCGGTGCTTTTTTTAGTTTAGCGCAGTTAAGGAACATAGCACCATAGCAAAAAGGCGATAAATCTAAAGCCGGTAATGTGACTGGTGCAATTTCTAAAGTTTTAGAGTGGGCAAATAAACTATAATACGACAAAAATCCAGTACAAGGAATATATAAATCACTCGCATCAGTAATATTACAATAATATTTTTCTTCTTCATCATTAATGCCGTTGATTAATGTTTGTTTATCTTGGTCAGATGCAAAAAGGAAATTAAAACAGCCCGTGCCTGGAACGGATTTTAAAGTGGTAAAATTAGTCTTGTCAACTAAAGACATTATGTTGCCACTAACAGAAAAATCATCATTCTCGCCTGTATAGAAACTTGTATCAACAATTTTTTTAAATTCGATTCCTTTTTCTGTAATTTCAATATCCAATTTGTTAAAGCCAGTTGGATTATTACCATATAATTCAATAGTATCACCTTGATTAAGTTTTTTATCACACAAAAGTTGTGCTCCGACATTATCATCAGTAAGTTTTAATTCTTTTTGTTCTCGTATTTCACCATCCTCATTTTTAACAATGTATTCAAGATCAGTGGTTATATTAGAAGAAGTTCCGGTCACAAAGTGATATATACCAAAAGAAGCATTATCGGAATTACACGTAAAAGTTAAAGCATCTTCAGCATAAATTGCACTAATTGTAATCCTTACATTATCGGTAATTTTAACTTTAAAATCAGCATAAGTAAAAGTGTTATCAAGAACATATTCATAGTCCGTATCTTTTGTTAGAATTTTTTCGCCCATTTTTACTTTTAAATCATTTGGTAGTGTGCCTTCTTCATTCGCCGTGAACTTTAATATCGCTTCGTCATTAAAATTATATTCATCCTCCAATCCTTCGACTGAACAACCAAAAGCACTCATTTCAATAGAATAATTAATTGGGACTAAGGTAATTCCAACCCTAATATTACCTTTAATATTATTAGCGGGAATTTTAAAGTCGGCCGTTTTCTTATCATCAAGCAATTTATAAGTATAATCACTAATTGGTGTTTTTGCCTCATCATCTAACGTAACATAATCAAGATTATCAGGTAATTTTTTTCCATCCGCTGTAACAATAATTTTGCCAACATAATCTTCGCCTTCTGTAATAGTAGCTAGATCAAAGGTAACTCCTTCAGTATCAGTAGAAAGAGTATAAGTTTTTGGATCACCTTTGCCACAATTAGCTAAAAAAGAAATCGCCATTAATGGCATTAAAAATAATATCTTTTTCATAATTTTATTATATCACTAATAGTGATTGATGATTAATTGCGTTATCTACGAATTGTTGCGTTAATTATTATTTGGTTGAATAGTTTGAATATTCCAACCATCAGGAACGTGATCTACATCTCTTGTCCAAGTTGCATCAGTGCCATCATTTCCTACCCATTCAAACGTTCCTTTGCTTGATACTCCAGTAAGCCAACTATTAGTGGCATCTTCTGCTTCTTCGCTATCACCAATTGGTGGCCAATCAGAACTTCCAGGTGTTCCAAACCCAACTTTAACATGATTTAAACTTTCACAACCAGAAAACATGGACATATAGCATTGTTCCTTTAACTCAGTAGCGGGTAAAAATGGAGCCTCTTCTAATTGAGTACACTTATAAAACATATTCTTGTAGCATTCTTCACTTAATGTTGTTGCATTTAATTTAGGGGCTTTTTTTAAATAATCGCAATTACTAAACATACCTCTATAGCAAGTACTACTTTTAGAAATATTATTCGGTAATATTAATTGACTCGCATCAACAATATTTCGATTATTCATGAATAAAGAATAAAAAGAACCTGGTCGAATAATCTCGGTTAATTGATCAAAATTCTCTTTTTTAACAATTGACATAACGTTGCCTTTAACCTCTAAGTCACCATCATGTTCAGTATCATATCCTACACCAGTAAATAATGACATAAAATTTACGCTCCCACATATTTCAGATGGATTATCACCACGGAAATAAATAGTCTCATCTTTGTTTAAAGTAAAAATAGGTAAGGTAGTTTCAGTAATTTCAGTAGGAATTGCAATCCAATCTTTTTTATCATAAGAATATTCAAGATTCGCTAATGATGGAATCGGATCATTTTGATTGAATTTGCTTAAAGGTATAAGCGTAAGAGTTGCCTTTTCAGAAAGGCAAGTAAACGCAAGTGGATTTGATTCTTCGGGTTCAGGACCTGGATTATCTCCTCCACCACAACTAGCTAAAAACGATATCGCCATTAATGGCATTATTAATAAGTTTAATTTTTTCATAATTAATAAATCCTCTTTATTAATCCTAATTATATATTAATTACGCTTATTGGCAAATTGCGAATTATATAAATCAGCGTATAGACCTTTCTTCTTTAGTAATGTCTTATGATTACCACATTCAAGGACATCACCATCTTTCATCACGATAATCATATCTGCGTTTTTAATAGTGCTTAAACGGTGCGCGATGACAAATGAAGTTCTTCCTTTCATTAATTTATCCATCGCGTCTTGAATTAATAATTCAGTCCGAGTATCCACTGATGAAGTCGCTTCATCTAAAATTAGCATTGGTGCATTTTGCACCATCGCTCTAGCAATCGTAAGCAATTGCTTTTGTCCACTAGATAAGCCGCTATCTTCTTTTAACACCTTATCATAGCCACCAGCTTGTTTAATAAATTCATCACAATGTGTAGCTTTGCAAGCATCATAAACTTCTTGATCAGATGCGTTACGACGTGAGAACTTTAGGTTCTCCATAAATGTTCCTTCAAATAACCAAGTATCTTGTAAGACCATCCCAAAGAGCGAACGAACATAACTCCGGTTCATCGTTTTGGTATCAACACCTTCAATCGTAATCTTACCACCATTAACTTCATAAAATCTCATTAAGAGATTAACCATCGTAGTTTTACCCGCTCCAGTTGGACCAACAATCGCAATCTTTTGTCCTTTCTTTGCAATTTGTGAAAAGTCATGAATAATGACTCGATCTTTCGTGTAACCAAAACGAACATGATCAAAGGAGACATTACCTTCAATCTTCTTTAAGGTTAACTTCTTCTCGCTTTCATCTGGTTCATTCTCTTCTTCAAGCATACTAAAGACACGTGTTGCTGCCGCGAGAGCTTGTTGGAAGGTGGCAAGTAATTGCGCGATGTTACTCATTGGCGCAATTAGTTGTTCACCATAAGAAACCGCGGCAACTACCATCGCAACACTACCTGGGTCGCCTTTCGCTTCAACCGCGATATAACCACCCGCTAAACAAATAACCGCAAAGATTAAGTTACCAAAGAAAGTCGTAATCGGGGTCATTAAGCCAGCGTAAGTCTCAGACTTAAAGACCACTCGTTCATATTGATAGTTAGTTGTAGCAAACCGATTCTTAAAGCGATCAGTCGCATTAAATGATTTCACAATACTTTGGGCGGTATAAGTTTCTTCCGCTAAGCTAGAGACATGGC
>JAKSVA010000061.1 GCA_024408435.1 Bacilli bacterium | reverse complement strand
AACTCTTTGGCGATGATGATATTATGCATAACACGGTACACGAGATTGTTTATACAATTGCTTGTGTTTTACTTTGGGAAGGTGTTTATATCCTCTTCTTACCTGAACAGCAATATCATTCCATTTCTTATTCAATCTTAACGAAAATTAATCACTTTGCGTTTTTAAATAAGCAAAACAAAGTTTTGATTAATCGAAGTCTTGATGAATTAAAAACTGATTGGGTCCATGAAAGCAAGATTCAACGGCGATTCCGTCGTTTATTCCTCATTACGGCAACGGGCTATATTTGCTTAGCGCTATGCGGATTACCTGAGATTATGGCGATTATTTTAAATATCACTTCAAGCTTATTAAATATTCCAATTCTTGTTCTTTCTCTTTCTCTTGCTGTTTTACTTTGTTTATCATCGTTTGCGAATATTTCCTTTTATTGTGGAAGTGGACCACTACAAAAGCGTGCCTTAACCTTAAACGTTATTTCATTAGTGATTCTTGTGGCGAATTTATTTACCCATATCACCAATTTCCTTTTATATAATCAAAATAATATTTTCTTGCTTATTGCGAATAGCATTTTAGTTATTATTGCGATTATTAGTGTGATTGGTTTAATCGTTTTCCGTCATCATAAAAAACACCATTAATTTTCCTTTTTTAGGGTTGTATATATTTTATTTAAATATATAATATTTAATTAGGAGGGTATTGTAAGAAAAACAATACTAGAAATATGGCATATAATGGATACGCAATTGACGAATATTTAGACGCCGATGCGGTAATTAAACAACTTGATGAATTAATTAAAAAACCAGTTTATTCCATCAAACCTGAGGCTTTAAAAAATTATGTTGATAATTATTTCGAAGCAAAATGTAAAAAAAGCAAGGAATTGATTACTAAAGCCAAGGAAGTAATTCCAGGAGGAGTTCAACATAACCTAGCTTTTAACTATCCATTTCCTTTAGTAATCACTAAAGCTAAAGGTGCGAAATTATATGATATTGACGGGAATGAATATTATGATTTACTTCAAGCAGGTGGTCCAACGATTTTAGGTAGTAATGATGAAGTTGTAAGAAAGAAAGTAATTGAATTATTGAATGATGGCGGTCCAAGTACTGGCTTATTTCACGAATATGAATATAAATTAGCGCAAAAGATTAAAGAGTGTGTGCCAAGTGTTGAAAAGTTTAGAATGCTTGGTTCAGGCACTGAAGCTTGCATGTGCGCATTGCGCATTGCACGCTTAAAGACTGGGCATAAAAATGTTTTAAAGATGGGTGGAGCCTATCATGGTTGGTCGGATCAATTAGCTTATGGTTTAAGAATTCCTGGTACTAAGCATTTAAAAAGTGAAGGTGTTCCTAAATATGTCTTCCGGCATACTCAAGAATTTTTCCCGGGTAGTTTAAAAAGTTTAGAAAGAAAATTAAGACGTAATCGTTTTCATGGCGGTACCGCTGCGGTTTATATTGAGCCAATCGGTCCAGAAAGTGGTACTCGTCCAGTTACCAAAGAATTTGTGCAGGGCTGTGAGCGTTTGGCTCATAAATATGGTGCGTTATTAGTGTGCGATGAAGTTGTTTCTGGCTTCCGGATTGGTTTAGGTGGGGCGCAAGGCTATTATGGTATTAATCCTGATTTAACAATTTTTGGCAAAGTCATTGCTGGTGGTTATCCTGGTGCGGGTGGCGTTGGCGGTCATGCGGATTGTATGATTCATTTAGGCGCTGGTTTAGATAGTACGGGTAAAAAAGTAAAGAAAGCTCTTTGTGGTGGAACTTTAGCGGCAACACCAATTAGTTGCGTGGCTGGTTATTACACCATTTGTGAAATTGAAAAACGCAATGCTTGTGAAATTGCTGGAAGAATGGGCGATCGTTTAACCAAAGGTTTACAAGAATTAATTAAGAAATATAATCTTCCTTTCGTAGCCTTTAATATTGGGAGTGTGTGTCACCTTGATAGCGTGGGGACAATGCACTTTGCAATTAATTGGGCCAAGCCATGGACTATTCCTCACGTTTTAAAAGAAACCAGTAAACGGCAAAAAGAGATGGAACATATGGGCGCGGCGTATATGGCAGAAGGCCTTGTTACTTTAGCCGGTTCCCGTTTATATACCTCTGCGGCCTATAGTGAAAAAATGATTGATGATGTTTTATCTCGGTTTGAGAAAGTTTTCCAAAACTGCGAATTAATTAATTATCCGGATGAAAAATAATGGCTTATTCACTAAATGAAGCAAAAGCGTTAATCATTCAAGCAGGGCGAGAATTAGTTAAACAAAAACTAGTGGCACGAACCTGGGGAAATATTTCCGCTCGAATTAGCGACACTGAATTTGTGATTACACCTAGTGGTGTGCCATATGATCAAGTGAACGAAAATAATTTAGTTGTCGTGAATATTCGTGATTGTTCCTATCAAGGTAATATTAAACCAAGTGGCGAAAAGAAAGTTCACGCAGCGGTTTATCGCCTAAGAAGTGATGTGAATTTTATTTTGCATACTCATCAAAACTACGCGACAGCAGTAAGTGTTGATGAAATTGATAAAGACTTTGCGCCGGTCGCTAAATACGCTTTACCTGGCACAAAAAGACTAGTTAAGAATGTTGAAGAAGTATTAGAAAGAAATTTAAGCAAAGACACTTTCTTATTAGCGCGCCACGGAGCGCTCGTACTAAGTAAAAATTACGAAGATGCTTTTACTAAAGTAGTTATTTTAGAAAATCGCGCTAAACAACTTTTTGATAAGGTTGCGAGTAATAAAACACCAGAGGAAGAAGCAAGACCTTATCTTGATGATTATGCCCAAATGTTTGGTAATAAAAACCAAGCTATGGAAGATGATCAAGAAGCATTAGAGATGGTTCGCTATAAGAATACTTTAGCCGCGCGTTATCAACGTAAACTTCATCCGATGAAGAAATTAGATGTTTTCTTACAACATTTGGTGTACCAAAAGAAATATTCTAAATTGAAAGATAAAAATAAATAGGGAGATTCTTATGAAATATGTAATTTCTTATGACATTGGCACAACAGGTATTAAAACGTGTCTCTTTAAACTTGATAAAGAAATCGAATTAGTGGCGGACGCAAGTAATGGTTATCCACTCTTTACTCTCCCAAATGGTGGAGCAGAACAAGATCCCAATGATTGGTGGAATGAAATGTGTTTTACCACCAAACAAATTTTTAAAAAATGCAAAATAAAGCCAGAGCAGGTTGAAGGCATTTCTTTCTGTGCCCAAATGCAAGCACTTGTCTTAGTTGATAAAGACGGTAAGCCTGTTCGAAACGCAATGAGTTATATGGATCAACGCGCAACGGAAGAAGTGAAAAAGGGTATTGGTTATGGATTAAAAATTGCGGGTGCCAATATTTTTAAACTTATTCCTAGTTTAATTATTACCGGCGCTGTGACTTCTTCGCCAAAAGATCCAGTATGGAAATTAAAATGGGTTGAAGCGCATGAACCGCAAATCTTTAAAAAAGCTTATAAGTGGTTAGATGTAAAAGATTATTTAACTACACGTTGCACTGGTAAATTTACAATGACCGAAGATAGTGCCTTTGCGACTTTAATTTATGATAACCGGCCGAAGAAAATGTGTTGGAGTGCTAAGATGTGCAAAATGTTTGGTATTAATATGGATTTACTCCCACCAGTTATTAAATCAACGGATGCGATTGGTAGTGGCTTAACTAGTCAAGCCGCTAAAGAATTAGGTTTAAAAGCAGGCACCAAAGTATTTGGTGGTGGTGGCGACTCAAGTTTAATTGGTGTTGGTGCGGGCTGCACTCACGTTGGCCAAACTCATATTTATTGTGGGACCTCTGGTTGGGTAAACACAATTACTGATAAACGAATGGTTGATTCAACTAATATGATTGCAGCAATTACCGGCGCTCAATCAGGCAAATATAACTATTTTGCGGAAATGGAAACTGCTGGTAAATGTTTTGAATGGGTGCGTGACCATTTAGCGTTAGATGAAATTGATATTTATTTAGAGAAACGTCATGTTGCCGAAGGCTTTGAGAAAAAATACAAAACCTTATTTGAATATTTAAACGAAACAATTAAAGATGTACCACCCGGAAGTAATGGCGTCATCTTTACGCCTTGGTTACATGGTAACCGTTGTCCATTTGAAGACGCGAATGCAACTGGTATGTTCTTTGGTTTAAAAATCTCGACTGGTAAGACTGAATTAATTCATAGCGTTCTTGAAGGCATCTACTATCATTTAAGATGGATGCTTGAATGCCAAGAAAATAAATTAAAAATTGGCGACAAGATTCGCTTTGTTGGTGGCGGTGCGGCTAGCGATGTTGCTTGTCAAATGCTCGCTGACATTTTAGGGAGAACCGTTGAAACGGTTGAATCACCACAAAACGTCGGTGCTGTTGGCGCAGCAGCTATTTCTGCCGTTGGTTTAGGTGTGATTCCTTCAATTGAAGATGTTTCTACTTTTATTCCAATTATAAAAAGTTTTAAACCAAATGCGAAAAAGCACGATGAAT
>JAKSVA010000060.1 GCA_024408435.1 Bacilli bacterium | reverse complement strand
CCCAAAGATTTATTAAATTGTTTAAAATAGAGATATGGAAATAAAGTTATATAATTCACTCACAAATAGAAAAGAAATCTTCAATTCTTTAAAAAAGAGGCAGGTTTCCATGTATGTGTGTGGATCAACAGTCTATGATTCTCCACATATTGGTAATCTTCGTCCAGTAGTGACTTTTGATGTTCTTCGCCGCCTCTTCCTATATTTAGGTAACGAAGTTACTTATGTTTCTAATTACACTGATATTGATGACAAGATTATTAAAAAAGCCCAACAAGAAAAAGTTGATGAAATGACAATTGCTAATCGCTATATTAAGGAAGTTGAAAATAATCTGGCGGGGATTAATGCTCTTAAGCCTACCCATTCGCCACGTGTAAGTAATTATATCGAGCCAATAATTGATTATATTAATAACTTAGTGAAAACTAACCACGCTTATGTTTTAGAAGGTGACGTTTATTTTAAAGTTGATAGCGTTACTAATTATGGTGAACTTTCTAATATCAACTTAGAACAGTTAAAAGTTGGCGCGAGAATTGAAGACAAAAAGGGTAAACAATCACCGCTTGATTTTGCGCTTTGGAAAAAAACCGACACTGGTCTAAAGTGGAAATCACCATGGGGGGAAGGCCGCCCTGGTTGGCACACAGAGTGTGTTGTCATGATTGATGAGATTTTTAATCAAGGCACAATTGACATTCATGGAGGCGGTTTTGATTTAAAATTTCCTCATCATGAAAATGAAATGGCCCAAGCGAAGGCGACTCATAATGCAAAATTAGCTAATTTTTGGCTTCATAATGGCTTTGTTACTTTTGAAGATGACAAAATGTCTAAGTCATTAGGCAATGTTATTTTGGCAAGGGATTCAATCAAAAAATATGGGGGTAATGTTGTTCGATTAGCCCTTCTTTCTTCCCATTATCGTGCGCCAGTTAAATTTAACGATGATACGTTACAAATGGCAAAAAGCGAACTTGATAAAATTCAAAAACCATATTCGCAATTAGCAGTTTTATTACAAAGAAATAACATTAATTTAGATAAATTAAAGAAAGCCGATATTACTTCATTTATTAATGCGTTAGCGGATGATTTGAATGTTTCGAATGCATTAACAATTTTATTTGAGACGTTAAAAGATGCGAATAACGAATTAAGAAAATTGCCAGTCGATTTAAAGAAACTTTCTAATAGTTTTATGATGATAAAAGATATGCTTGCTATATTAGGTTTAGCGATTTCTTATCCAATTTTAACAATGGATGATTTAAAGCTTTTAAAAGATTATGAATTAGCAAGAAAAAATAAAGAATATCAAACAAGCGATAAACTTCGTAATATTTTATTAAATAAGAAATTAATTTAAACTTTGTCACACAAGTAGGAAAAAATATGGCATCATTAATCTACGGGAGAAATTCCGTCATCGCAGCATTAACTTCTAGTCGGGTAGTTAAGATTTACGTGAATGATACTTTTAAAGATAAGCGTATCTTATCTTTATCTAATCAAAAACAAATCCCTCTGTTCAGAATGAATGCGGGCAAATTAAGTGAGCTCGTGCATAATCATAATCACCAAGGCGTGGTGGCCGAAGTTAAAGACTATCAATATTACGATTTATCAACCCTAATTGATGATGGTAAAAAAATTAATAATCCAATCATTATTATGCTTGATGGTATTACCGATCCCCATAATCTTGGTGCAATCTTAAGAATCGCTGATGCGTTTAATGCCATCGGCATAGTTATTAGAAAAACTTCACAAGTGCCGCTTAATGCGACTGTCGATAAGGTATCGACTGGCGCCATTAACTATGTAAAAGTTGCAACTGTTAGTAATTTAAATGTTGCGATTAAAAAATTAAAAGATGCCGGTTATTGGATTGTAGCTACTGATGGTGAAGGAAAAGATAATTATGCTTCGTTAGATTACCGGATGCCAATCGTTCTCATTATTGGTAGCGAAGCGGATGGGATTTCTTCATTAGTGAAATCTAATAGCGATTTCGTAGTGAAAATTCCTATGTATGGTCATGTTAATTCTTTAAACGCTAGTAATGCCTTAAGTGTTATTTTATCGCACATCACTAATTTGAAAAATTCTCCTAAGTAAATATAAGGAGGTTTTTATGACCAACAAAGATGAGCTCTCAGATGAGCGACTAGCGTCTTTACATCAGCAAAAGCGAATAAATGCTTTTTTCACGATTTATCAACGATATCGGAATTACGGTTACGTCATTATTTATCGAACATTAGAAAAAAGTCATTTTGTTAACGCCTTAAAAGATGAAAGAGATGCAATTTTATACGATGCGATAATGGAATCACTTGATGCGTTTGATAAAGAGCGCGGAACATTTCGTAAATTATTTTCCACTGTAGTGGAACACCAAACGATTAATTATGTCCGTGAATTTAAAAAGGATCCATTATCTGACTACATCTCCATTGATACAGTATTTAACGAAAATTCGGATTTCCGTTACGCTGATTCATTGCTTTTAGCGGATAAAGATATGACGCCGCAAGATCGTTTAAACATAAACGATAACACAAAACGAGTAAACGCAAACTACGATGGAATTTATAGACGAAAAATCAAAAAGATGATTAAACTAAAGGAACAAGGTTTTTCTAATTTAGAAATTGCCAAGCGTTTTAAAACAAGCGAAGGGGCAGTCCGTTCGGTATTTTACCGGATTCGTAAGCGAATTGCTGGTAAAAATAGCAACAAAATTAAAAAATAATTAATCTAAGTATTTTTCTAAAATACGTGTTGCGCTATTAACCATTTTTAAACATGGTCTAGCGTGATAATATTTTTCATTACGCTTACTTGGTTTTGGTGAGCTCGCGCATCTTAGATGCAAAAGTTCGCGGCAAACAATGGCGCCGTTTTCTTTTTTAAATTCGGCGGCTATCTTTTGGATTGTTTGATAAAGCTCTTCTTTCTTTTTTAAATCAGTCGTGGGATTACCCTTTAAATAGCCTAGTACAATCAAAGCGCCAGAAAGGGCACCACATACCTCACGTAAGCGACCTATCCCGCCACCAAAGGGTGAAGCTAACTTTAATAAGTCATCTTTTTTTAGTTTTATTAAATCTTGATACGCTAAAACGACTGCTTGAGAACATGAATATCCTTTTAAGAAATAGGACTCAGCTAATTTTTCTCTCTTCATAAGAGAATATTAACAAAAAGAATTAGCAAATTCTTTACTTTTTTACTTTTGCTTTCTCTTAAATAGTGTGAAAGAATATATATTGTATGGACAAAGCGAAAGACAATACTAACATTCAGTCCAACCATACCTTAAGCGAATATCAACGATACTTCTCACATTTACTCAAAAAAGGAAAATTGAATCGCTTTCCTTTGAATGCGCGAAATAAATTAGATTCAAATCGTCAATATTGGAAAATTAAGGACGAAAAAGGAACATATTATTTTTACGAACTTCCTAAGTATATAAAACCAGATGATAAGAGTTCTGCTTATTCTTTCCATCGCATTATGCACCGGCGCCCGGCGCGGGCGACGATTCTCATTTTAGCGTCAACTGTTGTTTTATCGTTAACCTCATTTTTTGTTGCAAAAAAGGTGTTTCATTCAGTTCCTGATGTGCCAGATGCCCCAGTTGTCGATTTTGACGGATTAGAAAAATCGATTGCTGATTTTCAAGATTGGGAGAAGGCACACCAAGGCGAAGATGCTAGCAAATATTTTACTGTTAGTGAAATGGCTAATACAGCTATGGGAATGACGCTATATGATCCGAGCACTAGACCGACTGAAGTGGGAAAACATTATGAGAGAAGGCCGCTTTTATCGGTTGGATATGGTCATACGACAACCTACGCCGTGCTTGAAGTGGGTGTCGATGTTAATAACGCTTTTATTTATCAAAACGGCGATGCGTTAGAGGAATCTATTTCATTTAGCAGTAGTATCTTAGCTCCAAAAGTCGGTTGCCGTGACTTTTACACTAAAAGCAATGATATAGTGGATTCTCACGCTGGCGATGCCACATCGAGAGATAGCGCTGACTGGCATATCGAGTCTGATCCTAAAAGGCCACCATGCACAGCTAAGGATTATCAGGATAAAGCCGGTAAATCTCCTATTAGCCCATTCCTATATAGCATTAATAATGATACTGTTCTTGCTACCGATAAATCGAATGCCAAAAAAGTTGATGATGGCTATGAGATTAATATTGATTTGGATACCGAGAAAGGCGTTGAAAATTATAAGAGGCGTATCTATTATTTATCGGATAAATACGCAGAGAATTTTACATACGTTAATATAAATATTACTACTGACAACAAATTGTGTTTAAAAAGTTTTACTGTCAAAGAAAAATACTATATTGGTGGAATTCTCGAAACGGTTGGTAGCATGTCAACTCAATATTACTACGATGATGTTCCTAATATTCCTGCTTTCGATGAAAAATTTGATTATTCTAAATATCCACAAGCAAAATAATTTTATATAATAATCTCACTGCGCCTATAGCTCAGTCTGGATAGAGCACTTTCCTCCTAAGAAAGGGGTCGG
>JAKSVA010000006.1 GCA_024408435.1 Bacilli bacterium | reverse complement strand
CTACTAGCAGTCATCAAGAATTAATTGAAAGTATTGTTAATCAAATTATTTATAGTAAATAAATTTAAGATTTTTTATAAAGATAATCAAACCATGGGAAGTTTTTCCAACGGTTAACATGTAGACGATGCATCTCTTCCACAAGGAGCAAAGTTTTTCCAACGACTGGTTGATCAGGGTGGAGCTCAACATATTCGTAATCAACGAATAAATTGAAGAAGGTAGCGTCTTCAGGCATCCCTAATGTATAAACTTCTTCATAGGAAAGAGAAAAAGAATACGGCTCATTATTTTTTGTGCCTTTAAAATGGATGCCTTGATGATTAATTGTAATATCACCATCACCAACAATCTCACTAAACTTTTTATGTTTTAAATAGTGATAAGGCGGAATCGTACCAATTTTTGTATGAAAGATAAATGAATAATTTGGATCCTTCCTAATGGCTTTGATAATATTTTCTCTTTCATAGAGAACCCACTTATTAGGTGATTCAGGAATAACCGATCCTTCCGTAGGAACAAATTCATAGTAATCGTTCATTTTAGCCTCATTCCCACATTTTGTGCATCTAATCGTATCTTTTTCCCCAATCATCGTAAACTCGCTACCACATTTTGGACATTGGTAATTAATATCATGTAAATGAGAACAAATATTTCCTTTCGTTTCCCATTTAATGTGTTTTTCTTTTTGCCACTCGTAATCATCAATCCTAAAAGCTTCATTGATTTTGTTATTAATTTCTTCGGCAGTTAATTTCTTTAAATCATCTTCACTAAAAAGAAGACGAATTGACGAATGAATTTCGCCATATCGATTATCAAGGCAGACTTTGGTGTTAGATAAATATGCACCACGAAGCTCAACAAAATAAATCGGAACGCCATAATGCTTGAACATTTTACCTGTTCCAGGCACAATCGGTTGATTCTGCCCATAAATAGAACTCATCGCTTCTGGAGAGAAAGCGACCGCTCCGCCTTTTTTAATAACTGAATCAATTCCTCTCATCCCGACCATATCAAGTGTAAAATTTTTCTTCGGGATTACATGCATTAAATTAAAAATCATTTTTAAATGGGAACGAAAATGTTCATTATATGCCACAATATAGTTTAATTTGCGAGGCGCAGCTAATGGTGAAACATAAAGATAATCCAAACGAGATTGATGATTAAAAATAACAAACATTGGTCCTTTTTTAGGAACTTTATCAATAACAGTTTCTTTAACATGAAATTTTCGTCTTAAAATTGGAATAAATACATATGACAGCAACTTGTAAACAAGTGGATTAGGGGCTTTATATTTTTTCTTTTCTAATTTTTTTTGCAGAGTTAGTTTTTCTTGCATGAAATTATTTTATTAAAGAAAGGGAGCAATAGCAATAATATATTATAAATATATTAAATAGAGTAAATTAAGTTAACACCAACCAAATATATTTTTGAATTAATAATAAAGTATTAGAAAATCTTTTTATTTTTAATGAAAACGCTTTCATATTTATATATAATATAAATGGAATATGAAGACAAAAATCAAAAATTTCTTTAGTAAATTATTCAAAAATAAAGTCTTCTGGATTTGTTTTGCAATTGTCTTTCTCGGACTAATTATTACTTGGTGTATACTAGCGCCTGGATCAGGTGCATCAAAAATTGTTAGTGTCGGTGATGCAATGGCGCGATTTATTGGCCTATTCTTATTGCTAGCACTCGGTTTAGCACTTGGGCGAGTCACAATTAAAGGTATTTCGTTTGGTTCCGCTGGTGTCTTTCTTGTTGCGCTTGGAATTGGTGCGGCTTTTGCTTCTGTCCCTACCGACACACCTTGGATTGGCCGTTTTGTATTAATTGAAAAAGATATCGAAATTTATGGTGATGTTCTTGAAAACTTTGGTTTAATTCTCTTTGCTTCAGCGGTCGGTTTTATTGCTGGCCCAACCTTCTTTAGAAGTTTTAAAAGCAACGCTAAATCATTTATTACAATGGGTATTTCAGTCACGGTTGTTGGCATTTTACTAACTGCATTAATTGGTCTAATTCCTGACATTGGTCCCTTCTATGCTTCCGGCATATTTAGTGGTGCTATTACTTCAACTCCTGCTTTGGCAGCTGCTAACGAAATTGCTAGTAAGGTTACTATCACAGTTGGTGGTGTATCTATGCAAGCTTCTTCTTTAGTTACGATTGGATATGCTGTCACTTATCCACTAGGTGTTTTAGGTGTTGTTCTGTTTATTCAGTTGATGCCAAGAATTTTAAAAGCTGATATGAGCATGGAAAGAGGTCGGTTAATCGTTAGCGCCTTAAAATCAGAAATGCATGCAGAAAAAGCTGAAGAAGAAAAACAACGTTTAGATTTAGACAAAACTTACTTTGAAGTTGACTCGTATGGTTTAACTCCGTTTGCGATTGCTGTTTTCTGTGGATTATTACTTGGATCAATTACTATTCCTTTAACACCAGATGGCTATAACGGATCTTGTTTCTCGCTTGGTACGACTGGCGGATGCTTATTAAGTTGCATCACTTTCGCACACTTTGGTCATGTTGGAAAAATGTCATTTAAGGTTCCAGAAAATGTTAATAAAACCTTCCGTGAATTTGGTTTAATTGTTTTCTTGGCTGGCATTGGTATTGTTGGTGGCTATAACCTTGTTCTTTATGGTAGCCAAGGCGCAGTAACTGGATTGATGATTGCTTTAGGTATTGGTCTCGGTGTAATTATCACAGTCGTTCCAATGATTGGTGGTTACTTCATGGGTAAATATCTATTTAAACTGCCATTACTTAATAACCTAGGTGCGATTACTGGTAGTATGACATCTACTCCAGCTTTAGGAGCCTTAATTAGTATGGCAAAGACAGACGATGTGGCCACGGCATATGCTTCAGCTTTCCCAATTGCAACCATCCTTACCGCTATCGGTATGAATTTCTATCTCTCCTTACTAGCGTAATTATATGAATACATATATTGGCATTGATTTAGGCACAAGCGCTGTCAAAATTCTTTTAGTTAATAAACTAGGCAAAGTTTTAAATTCAGTCAATGTTACTTACCCAGTTAATATTCCAAAAATTAATTATAGTGAGCAAGATCCAAAGCGTTGGTGGTCAGCAACAATTTCGGGGTTAAAAACTTTATTAAGTAAAACAAACAAAAATGATGTCAAAGCCATTTCGTTTAGTGGGCAAATGCATGGACTTGTTATGCTTGATAAAAAAGACAATGTCATTAGGCCATGTATTTTATGGAATGATAATCGGAGCGAAGAGTTTACTTCTTTATTAAATAAAAATAAAAAGAAATTAAATAGTTTAACTGGTAATATCGCCTTCAATGGTTTTACCGCGCCAAAAATTATGTGGGTTAAAAAATATGAGCCAAATAATTTTAAAAAGATTAATAAGATTATGCTACCCAAGGATTATCTTATTTATCAATTCACTCATCAATTTGCGACTGATTATAGTGATGCAGCTGGAACATTATTGCTTGATGTTAAAAATAAAAAATGGTCAAATGAAATGCTGAAGATTATTGGCATTAAAAAAGAACAATTACCAAAGATATACGAAAGCTACCAAGTCGTAAGTAAGATCAATAAAGATGTTGCACTTACATTAGGTTTAAGTAAGAATGTGAAGATTGTTGCCGGTGGTGCGGATAACGCAATTGCCGCGATTGGTACTAACACCATTAAAAATAATTCATGCAATATATCACTTGGTACAAGCGGGACATTATTAATTGCTTCCGATAAATATCATGATGGTCGGACTCTACCCATTCACTCTTTCAATCACGCGACTGGTAAATATTATTTAATGGGGTGCATTTTAAGCGCTGCGAGCGCTTATAGTTGGTGGAATAAAATTGCCTCAACTAGAGTTAGTCAAAAAATTAGCTTCACCAAAAATGATGTTTATTTCTTACCTTACTTAACAGGTGAAAGATGCCCATATAATGATCCTAACGCAACCGGTGCCTTCTTTAATTTAAGAAATAATACAACGCAGGAAGAAATGGCACTAGCGGTTCTTGAAGGGGTGACTTTTGCTTTAAAAGATTGTTTATCCATCGCAAATGATATGGGAATTAAAGTTTTAGAAACTACCATTTGTGGCGGTGGTGCAAAATCAAATATTTGGCCGAAATTAATCGCTAATATTTTAAACGTTAATGTTAAACTAATTAACGCTGATGAAGGTCCAGGACTTGGAGCAGCAATTTTAGCAATGGTTGCTAATAAAGAATATAAATCGATTGAACAGGCAACTAATAAGATTGTTAAGGTCATAAAAGTTATTAAGAAGGACGCTTTATTGGTAAAGTATTACCAAAAGAAATATTTAACTTATCAAAGACTCTATCCATTAATTAAAAAAATATAATTTTGTGAAACTATCCGTGAAACATTGTAATATATGTCCATGGGTAAAATTATTTCCATTGCTAATCAAAAAGGTGGAGTCGGTAAAACTACAACTACTATTAATTTAGGCGCAGCTTTAGCTAATCTCAATAAGCAAGTGTTAATCATTGATATGGATCCGCAAGGGAATTCCTCGCGTGGATTAGGAATTGATATTAATGCCTTAAAAAACACTTTGTTTGAGGCTTTAATTAATCAGAAAGAAATTAATGAAGTAATTAAAAGCACAACGTATAAAGGAATTGACATTCTACCGAGCAACTTAAAACTCGCTAATTTTGGTGCCACCATTTCTAATACCACAAATGAACCTTATAAATGTCTAAAAGACATTATTAGTAAAATTAAGAAACAATACGATTACATTTTAATTGATTGCCCACCATCATTAGGACTATTAACCATTAACGCTCTAAGTGCATCTAATAGTATTTTGATTCCAGTTCAATGCGAATATTTTGCAATGGAAGCAATTGCCCAAATTTTAGGAACTATTAGTGAAGTAAAACGCCTTCATAATCCTAACTTAGAGATTGAAGGTTTTGTTTTAACAATGTATGATACACACACCAATCTTAGTAATGAAATCGCCCAAGAAGTTAGATCGTTGTTTAAGGAGAATACTTTTATCTCAGTTATCCCGCGGAATGTTTCTATCCCTGAAGCAACTGCTAAATTAATGCCAGTAAGTGAATATCGCCCCACAAGCGCTGGAAGTATTTCCTATGCTTCATTAGCGAAAGAGTTATTAGATCATGAGCAAACCAAATAAATTTCTCAAAAAAAATCAACTATCAAAACTCGTTAATCGCTTTTCAAAAAGCTATGTTATTGAAGAAATGGAGCGAAATCTTCGCCAAGCGAAGGAAACCGAACTCTTAGTTACTAATATTGACGATAATGCAATTATTAAAAGCGCAATTATTCCTAACGAAACTTTAAAAAATATCGCTGATAGTATTAGTAAAACTGGTTTAAACCATCCATTGATTGTTAGACCCAAAAAGAATTATTACGAAATTATTTTTGGTCGAAAACGATTATTAGCAATGAAAAAATATAAGATTTATAAAGCCCCAGCACGAATCATTAATGTTAACAACGAAGAAATGCTCTTTATGCTATTAGCGGATAATCGTGGGCAACGTAATGCAAATATTATTGAAACCGCACTTGTTTTAAAAGAACTAAGTGAAAAATACCATTATAATCAAGCGACCTTAGGCGAATTAGCACATCAATCACGTTCGCAAATCACTAATATCCTCCGTCTACTTAATTTACCTAAATGGATTATCGATGATATTTCAATTGGTAAACTTACATATGGACACGCAAAAGCAATTGCCTCATTGCCAGAAACGACTATTGAGGATTTTGTTAGAAAAATATACGAAGAGAAATTATCAGTTCGCGAAATTGAAGAATTAGCGAAGAAACAGCATCAACATGGTAATAAAGATAATTCGACGATTTTGTTAAATAAGTTCAAGTGCGAAATTGAAAACAAGGATAAAACCCTAATCATTAATTTCACAAACAATAAAGATAAAGATAAATTTTATAAAACTATTTTGAAGAATTAATTTCTTTAATTTCTTTTTTGCCCTTGATGACTTTAATTATTTCAATAATGGAATAGATTAATAACAAAAGCCCAATAATTAACCAGACCACTTTAATGATTTTTTCAGCAAAAACTAATAAAAGGATTCCTAATACGGTCATTACGATACCAATAATCATACCAATAACATCTGTATCTTTTTTGTTAATCTTATTAACAAGACTAATGATGGTTGCCACAATTAGAAACACACCAATACCGACAATAATAGAAGGCACAAAATAAGCAATCGTTTCTTCTGCCATTCTATGTGCTGCTGGTAATACTACAAAAATGCCTAAACCAAGTAGCACGCCATTCATGCCAATCAATTTAACATCAAAGTGTTTAGGGTTTTCAATAACTGCTAGAGCAGTAGATGTAATCGCAGCCGCAATTAAAATGACCGAAATAATAATTTGAAATGGCAATGTTTCAACTACTCCTTCGCCTTTTTTTGTTAAATTTACAATAGCTAAGATCACCATAATTAAACTAGCAATCGCAATGGCTAGTAATACACCGATTTTAAATCCTTTATTTTTTCTGATCATAAAATACCTCGTTTTTATTATAATGGATTCTTTTTAATTAACGCAAAAGTTCGCGGATATTTATTTTCGGTTATTTTATTTTTTTGAAACACAAAATTAACCCGCTTTTCGCCGCTTGGTATCATAGATGCTTGAATTTTATTTAGTGAAAGGCCAAGCGCCTTTAAGGCGTAATCACTTGCCTTTAATTCTTCATTGGCCTTACTACCTTTGAGGGCAATAACATTGCCACGGACTTTTGCTAAATAGGTAACTAATTCAAGATAAATTCGTAATTCAGATAAAGCACGCGCGATTACAACATCATACTTTTCTCGTTCGTTTAATTCTTCAACCCGAGCGTACTTTGCTTCAACATTAGTAAGATTTAGTTCGACAATTACTTTTTTTAGATAATTCACTTTCTTTTCGGTTGAATCTAATAAGACAAAATGTGCTGTTGGAAAAATCATCGCTAATGGGATACCAGGAAAACCACCACCGCTCCCGACATCTAAAACTAGTTTGTTGCTAAAGTCATAAACCTTACTGATAAGTAATGAATCGTAAATATGTTTACTAATCATTTCTTCTTTATTAGTTATCGCAGTTAAATTCATTTTTTTATTAGTGGCTAATAAATAATTTAAAAATTTATCCACTTGCTTAGTGTTAATTTTGAATTCTTTTTCTAGTTCTTGGTAAGTCATAATTATTTCTTCTTTAAGTTTAGCACTAAGATGGCAATGTCACTTGGATTAACGCCAGAAACACGGCTAGCTTGTCCGATTGAATGTGGACGAATTTTATTCAATTTTTGCCTTGCTTCAAGTGCCAAACCATCCATATTTAGATAATCAATATTATTAGGAATTAATGTATTTTCAATTTTATTAAATTCACTAGCTTCTTTTAATTGTTTACGAATATAGCCTTCGTATTTCACACTAACTTCAATTTGAAAAATAGCAATATCAGACAATTTAATTTCTTTTAATCCCTTAACATATGGATATAATCCGACAAGAGTAACATTAGGGCGACGTAATAAATCTGACGCTGAAGTTCCGGCAGATAATCTATCATATTTTAATGTTTTTAAATATTGATTAACATCACTTTTACTACCGAAACGAGCTGCACCTAATAATTTAATTGCTTGCGCAATCTGTTTATTTTTCTTTATAAACATTTGATAACGCTTATTATCGATAATGCCTAATTTCTTTGCTATTGGTGTTAAACGAATATCGGCATTATCATGGCGAAGCAATAAACGATATTCAGCTCGACTTGATAATAAACGATATGGTTCAGTAATGCCTTTGGTAACAATGTCATCAATCATGACACCGATATAAGATTCATTTCGTTTTAAAATAAATGGCTTCTGCTTCCTAATATAACGAACAGCGTTAATACCTGCCACTAAACCAAGACCGGCCGCTTCTTCATAACCTGAAGTTCCGCAAATTTGCCCAGCCCCATATAAACCTTGATATTTTTTAATCCCTAACGCTAAATTAAATTCAAGTGGATCGATTGCATCATACTCAATCGCGTATGCATATTTAAGAAAAACCGCTTTCTCAAGTCCCTTAAGAGAATGAACCATTTTTTCTTGAACCGGATGAGACATTGAAGTTGAAAAACCTTGAAGATAAATTGATTCTTGATCTTTATACTCAGGCTCAAGAAATAGTTGATGACGTTTCTTATCTTTAAAGGTCATTACTTTGCCTTCAATACTTGGACAATAGCGTGGACCAGTCGCTTGAACAGTACCATTATATTGCGCTGATTCATCTAAGTGTTTTCGAATAATATCGTGTGTTCTTTCATTAGTGTAAATTAAGTAACACGGTAGTTGTTTTTTAATATCTACAAATTCGTTAGTTAAATAAGAAAACGCTAATTTACCAGGTGTGCCTAATTGAATTTCTGCCTTTTTAAAGTCAATTGAATCACGCCTAATCCGTGGTGGCGTTCCGGTTTTTAAACGAATCAGTGATAATCCCATCTTACGTAAACAATCACTTAAACCAATACTTGGTTTCTCACCATCTGGACCAGCACTAATTTTATTCTTACCATGATAAATATAAGCATTCATAAAAGTACCAGTCGTAATAATAATGGCCTTTGCTTTTATACGTTCTTTTTTATTAGTAATAACACCGCTGACTTTGTGTTTATCATAGATAAGTTCTTTTATTTCACATTCTTTAACGGTTAAATTTTTTGTATGTAAACATAGATCTTGAATATAATGCGGATAATCATACTTATCACATTGGGCTCTTAAGCATTGAACGCCAGGTCCTTTACCAGTATTAAGCATTTTTATTTGTAAATATGTATGATCAGCAGCAACGCCCATCGCTCCACCCATAGCGTCAATTTCTCGAACGACGATTCCTTTCGCTGAACCACCAACCGAAGGGTTACAAGGCATGTTCGACATCTTTTTGATATTTAATGTGGTTAGTAAAGTTTTAACGCCCATTCGCGCCGAAACAAGTGCGGCTTCAACGCCAGCATGCCCTCCTCCAACCACAATTACGTCAAAAGTTTTCATCACGATAATGTATTATACATTATTCTTTATATTTGAGTGTTCTTAAATATGCTTTCTGTTCATTAGTAATTCGGTAACTTTCGCAAGCTTTTTGAATTGTTTTATTATGGGTCCAAGTAGGTAATATTCTCTTCTTTAAATAAGGAAGAGTTAATTCATATTGTTTCGCTAGTGCAGTAGCAAAAAACCAAGCGACCATCATTTTCACATAATATTCATCACTCTTATTACTACACGCTAATTTTAAATATTCCGTTTTAAAATCATCATCAAAATAATGTGACATTAACATTTCAATACCAAAACGAATTGTGTAAGTCTTTTTGCTTTTAATCCATTTCTTGATTTCATTAATTAATTTATCTTTATGCTTACGAAAAATTTTTGGTGACATAATATCGCAAACCGCCCAATTATCAACATAGGGTAAAAAACGATTAACTTCTTTGATACATTCATCATAGTCTTTCATTTCTGAAATTAGTAAACCATGAAGCATATTTTCATCATAGTAATGATGTGGCAACTTTTTAATAAAGATTAAATACTCAGGATCTTTAATATAAACTTTAGCGATTTGTCGTGCTTCAGGAACACGCACACCGATAAAAAGTTCTGCGTCAATTGTCGGAGTTAATTTTGCTTGAAACGATGCATACGTTTTGTCAGCGTGTTTACGCAATATTTTTTCTATCTTCATAATAAAAATGGTGATCCCACCGGGAATCGAACCCGGGATTCAACCTTGAGAGGGTTGCGTCTTGAACCGCTTGACCATGGGACCACGTGAATATTATTTTACGCTTATCGCTTGTTTAATTCTATTATTTATTGTCTCACGAGAGAGAATATGTAGAACATAATATAAGTTAGGTGAGTTCTTATTGCCAGTTAAAGCAATGCGAATCATTTCGGCAATATCGCTAACCATCCCTAAGTATTTTTCTTTATTTGCTTTATAGGTTTTGCGGTCACTTGCGAAACCATATTTTTCGCCTAACACTTTAACACTATTAAACCAATCCTGTTCGTTAAGCGAATAATCATTAGTGTTCATAAAATCAGTTAAGACTTGATTGATAACTTCTTTTTTGATGTTGGGATTAAATGGGAACCCATTTTTAACAATCTTATTAAATTCATCATCATAGAAAAAACGAATAATCGGATAAATATCTTTAAACTTGGCGTAGTCTTTTCTTGGGTTTTCTTTATCACGCTCAATGTTCATAATTTTAGTGAAATAATTCGTATCTTTATTAATAAGACTTAATAAATTTTTGTCATAAGATGTTGCGTAGGCTAAAGCACGTTTGCTCATTTCTTCGGCAGAAAGATGCGCTAAAAATTCTTTCGAGAAATAGGCGAGTTTATTTAAATCAAATAACGCTCCATCAAGACTCATTTTATGAATTGAAAAGGGGAATTTATTTAAATCAAAACTCTTGTTTTGAATCATCCATTCTTCAAAATTAGAATTAGCGATGCTCATTAAATAAATTAAAACCGCTTCAACTGGATAACCTTCTTGAAGGAAGAAAGTAACTGCGGCTTCTGGGTCTTTCCGTTTACTTAATTTTCGTTTATTACCATTATCTAATTTATTTATTAATGGCAAATGAGCATATTTAGGAATCGGCCAATTAAGTGCCTTAAACATTTCAATATGAATGGGTAATGAAGAAATCCACTCTTCGCCACGAGTGACAGTAGTTGTCTTCATCAAATGATCATCAACCACATGAGCGAAATGATAAGTTGGTAAACCATCACTTTTTAAAATAACAACATCGATATCATTTTCGCTAATATCAATATCACCACGAATTTCATCATGGACTCTAATCTTGTTATTATGATTGCCTTTTGAGCGAAAACGAATAACGTATGGTTTGCCTTCTTTGATTAACTTAATTGCTTCATCAGCGTTTAAATAACGACATTTAGCGTAGCTACCATAATAGCCTGGTAATTGCTTAGTCTTTTCTTGCACTTGACGAATTTCATCTAATTCCTCTGGTGTACAAAAGCAAGGATACGCCAAACCTTTTTGCACTAATTCTTTAATCACAGTTTTATAAATGTTCGCGCGTTTTGATTGCTCATAAGGCGCATAGCGACCTTGATTAGTGCCATAACCTTCCATGGGAACAATTTGAAAGTTTTTTAGTTCCTTAATTAATGCTTCACCCGCGCCAGCAATTTCTCTTTTTGTATCAGTGTCTTCAAGTCGAACGAAAAAGACCCCACGTGTCGATTTAGCTAAATAATAGCTCACTAATGAAGTAAATAAACTTCCAGTATGTAAATAGCCAGTCGGGGAAGGTGCAAAACGTGTAATTTCGGCTGACGGAATTAAATTACGAGGCGGATATTTGGCCTCAAGATCTCCAATTGTCTCCTTAATCTCAGGAAACATTAACTCAGCTAATTCGTGTAATTTGTCCATATTTTTTTATACTTGAATACTTATTATACTTTATTTATAATAATACGGCACCTTAATGCAGGTGTAGTTCAGTGGTAGAACACTACCTTGCCAAGGTAGTTATGCGGGTCCGATTCCCGTCACCTGCTCCATTTAAGATAAATGCACCTCGTGGTGCTTTTTTTAATGTCCTCCTCGACTAATATCATTTTTCTCTTTATCTTTTCTGTCATAATACGCTCGACAAAATATATAAATAATGAGAAATACCATCCCAACAAGAAAGATACCTATCCCAGCCCACATGCAAACAAAATTTTTTAATGGCGTTCCGATGGCTAAAAAAAGGAAAGCACCAAGAAGTAACAAAGCAACGCTACCGTATAAGAGTATTTTTCTCATATTCATATTTTAGCCAATACTACCGTTCATATCTAGTTTAATTAATTGATTTAATTCAACAGCATATTCCATTGGCAATTCGCGCGAGAACGGAGCGATAAAGCCCATAATAATTAATTGTGTTGCATCTTTTTTGCTCATGCCGCGACTCATCAAATAAAATAATTGATCCTCATTAATTTTACTGACCGTCGCTTCGTGTTCAATAAAACTAGTATTGTTAATTACTTCGTTATTAGGGATTGTATCGGAACGAGACAAGTCATCTAAAATTAACGTATCACACTCAACATGGCTTGAAGAATTATTTGCCAAACGTGTATGTCGTACTGTACCACGATAATTAGCTACCCCGCCATCGTGCACCACTGATTTAGAAATAATTGTTGAATGGGTATCTGGTGCAAGATGAATCATTCGCGCACCAGCATCTTGGTATTGGTTTTTGCCAGCAACTGCAATCGAAATGCAAGTCCCACGTGCACCTCTTCCTTTTAAGATGCAAGCAGGATATTTCATATTAACTAATGAACCAATGTTACCATCAATCCATTCCATCAAACCATTTTCAAAAACGCTAGCGCGTTTAGTAACCAAGTTAATAATATTTGTTGACCAATTTTGCACAGTTGAATAACGACATTTCGCATTCTTTAATACAACAATTTCTACCACTGCTGCATGTAAAGAATCTTTTGAATAAATTGGTGCGGTACAGCCTTCAATATAATGAACATCCGCCCCTTCATCAACAATAATTAAAGTCCGTTCAAATTGACCAGATTTTTCATTGTTAATTCTAAAATATGATTGTAATGGTTTTTCTAATTTAACTCCTTTTGGAACATAAATAAATGAGCCACCGGACCAAACCGCTCCATTGAGCGCAGCAAATTTATTATCAGTATAGGGAACAACGGTATTAAAATATTTTTTCATAATTTCAGGGCACATTTGTAATGCTTGATCCGTGGATAAAAAGATAACACCTTTTTCTTCTACTTCTTTTAGCATGTTGTGATAAACAGCTTCACTATCATATTGAGTAGTAACACCCGCTAAATATTTTTGCTCAGCCTCAGGAATACCGATTTTTTTAAAAGTGTTACGAATGGTTAATGGAACATCTTCCCACTTCCGTTCAACTTGAGCAGAAGGGCGAATAAAATATGTGTAGCTTTCAAAATCTAAGCTTGATAAATCTGGACCAAAGTTTGGCATTTTTAAACGTTTAAACGCCTCATATGATTTTAGGCGAAAATCAAGCATCCATTTTGGTTCCTTTTTTAAACGCGAAATTTCACGAATTACCTTTTCGTTCAACCCTTTAGGTGTTTTTAAAATTGAGGTATCTTTATCTTTAAACCCGTATTTATAATCACGATTCAACTTTAATTTATTTTCCATGTTTGTGATTTAAAATATCCTCTAATGCTTTAAAACCGATAGTAGCGCATTTGATGCGTGCAGCTTGTTTACTAGTATTGATAAACGCAATTGCTTCACCTAAAACTTCTTCGTCAAATTTTTCTTCATGAATCATCTTGAAATATTGATCAATAATATAACGCGCCTCTTTTTCATTTTTATTAATAACTAATTCACACATAATATCAGTGCTGGCAGTTGAAATCGTGCAAGCAGTACCATCCCATAAGCAATCTTTAACAATGCCCTTTTCTAGTTTTAAATAAACGTTGATATCATCAATACAATTTTCACTTTTTGAGTGAATTGAAACATAACCTTTTTTTGGTGTCTTCTTATGAAGTGGATTTTGATAATGATCCATAATGATTTGGCGCATCATCTCATTATTAATTGAAATAGGCATCAAGATAATCTCCTTTCTTTAAAGCTTTAATTAAAGTATCAATTTCTTGTTTGGTATTATAAAAATATAAAGAAATACGCAAGGTTGCTGGTGTCTTTAAAAAAACGTTTAAAATTTTTGCACAGTGTTGGCCACTTCTAACCGCAATTCCTTGACTATTTAAAAACGTTGCTTCATCTTGCGCAAAGACTTGTTTTTTATTAATAGTAATAATACCTGATTCAGCGGTTTCATTATAGATAATGATGTCATTAATTTTCTTTAATTCCCTAATTGCATACGCTCTTAATTCTTTTTCATATTGTTCAATATTTTTCATTCCAATTTTATTTAGATATTCAATTGAAGCTTTTAGGCCATAAATACCCGCTAAATTAAGTGTTCCCGCTTCAAAACGGGTTGGTGGATCAAGATATTCAACATTAGTGTTGGCATCAAAATCAACATTCATTCCACCACCACTTATAACTGGATCAGTTTGTTTTAATAATTCATATCGACCATAAAGGATACCAATCCCCGTTGGACCACACATCTTATGCCCACTGAATGAAAGGAAATCAACACCTAAATCTTTTACATTAGTTGGACGATGTGGAACTGATTGTGCCCCATCACAAGCAACAATGATTTTGTGTTGATGTGCTAATTGGCAAATTTCTTTCATAGGAGATAAATAGCCTAGTACATTACTAACATGAGCAATGGCAATAATTTTTGTTCGCGATGTAATCGCTTTTTTAACATTAACCAATGTTAAGCGACCAACTTTATCTAATTTAATAAAACGAATTTTTGCACCAGTTAATTTGCTTACTTTATACCATGGTAAAACATTACTTGCATGCTCGGCTTCAGTTAATAAAATTTCATCATTCTTCTTTAAGTGATTAACCGCATAACCAAGTGCAACTAAGTTAAGCGACATTGATGCGCCTGAAGTAAAAACAATTTCGTTCTTATCGGCACGAATAAAATCAGCAACTACTTGGCGAGTTTTATCAAGCATTTGATCAGCGTGAAAACATAAATCATAATCGCCACGATGTGAATTACTTGTCTCATGAAGATAATATTGATTAATCGCGTTAACAACGCTTAATGGTTTAAAAGTTGTTGAAGCATTATCTAAAAACACCAAAGGATGATTTTGCATCTTTGTATTTAACATTGGGAAATCATGACGAATCTGTTTAACATTAAACATGACATTTCTCCTGAATCATTTTTTCGATTCTTAATTTAGTTTTCGATTCAAAATGATTAGCAATCGGTTTAAGATAACCATTCACGATTAAAGCTTTAGCTTCTTTTTCATTTAATCCGCGCGACTTTAAATAAAAGAGGTGTTCATCGTTTAATCGCCCAACAATTGCAGCATGACTCGCCAATACATCATTTTCATCAATCTTTAAAATTGGATTAGCCTTGCCACTAGCGTTTTGATCAAAAACAATAATTTTTGCATTTTGATTAGTCTGACTTTTTTTTGCTTTCTTCTTAATGTAATTAATCCCCGAAAAAACTAAGCGCGAAGAATTAAGCGCTACGCCATAATTATTCATATTCGCAATTGTACGCTGATGATTATGAATAAAAGAAATATCAAATTGTTTCTGATCTGAACCAGTTGCTAAACTCGCTAAATCCCAATTAGCGTTCGCACCAATATCATCAAGTTCAATTGAAGCATTAACTTTTGCCTTACCATTAGAAAAATCTGCCATTGCCGCTTTTAAAACGGCATTCTTCTTTAATTTTCCATTAATCGTAATATTCTTTATGTTATTAAAAATTGCGTATTTAAGTAGAAGCGAAGCGTTATTCTCTAAAACAAAATCAAGAGAGGCATTATTGTCGATAAAAATTTCTTTTTGCTCGTTCGCTTTTACAATTATTTTCATTTGTTTTGTTCCTTAAGAGCAACCTTAGTTGCACAAGCACCAATCGAAACTTGGTTGTGTTCAATTTTATTAATATCAATCCCAAGTTCTTGTTTAATCCATTCGTATCCTTCTTTATCAATTCGTTTAATTAAATCAGCTTTGCCATCTAAAACAATTTTGCCGTTTACCATAATTACCGCACGATTAGGATGAATTAAGTCAAATAGCCGTGCATAATGCGAAATAACCATTAAAGCGGTCCCTTTTTGATGCTGTTGATTAATAATCTTAGCGACAACATTAATGGCATCAACATCTAATCCAGAATCAATTTCATCTAACATTGCGATTTTTGGATTTAACAAAAGCATTTGAAGAATTTCGTTACGTTTTTTTTCGCCACCAGAAAATCCTTCGTTTAAATTTCGATTTGCCATTTCAAAAGGAATGCCCATTTTTTGATAAGCACCTTCTAATTCTTTGTAAAAAGTAAATAATGACATCGGTTTCTCGCGTCTTACATTCAAAATATTTTTTAAAAAGTCACTATTATTAACACCAGGCACTTCGCTTGGATTTTGTAAACCCAAAAATAAACCAAGTTTACTTCTTTCATCAACACTCATTTTTTTAACATCTTTTTTGTTAAAAGCAATTGTGCCACAAGTAATAACATATTTTGGATGGCCCATAATTGCCATCAACAAAGTCGATTTACCATGTCCGTTCGGACCTAATAAGGCAACATTATCGCCTTCATTAATGGTTAAGTTGATGCCGCGGAGAATTTCTTTTCCATCAACTGAAACATGCAAATTTTTAATTACTAAATTATTCATAGTCGCATTATATTTTAATAAGGAAATAAAAAATGTCTAATTATATGATAATTATTTTTTCTATCTGAAATTTTTATTACTAACTTTTCTTATAGAAAAGTATTATGATAAATGTATAAGAAATTAGGAGATAAATATGAATTACTCAAAACAATTTGTCGTTGGTTTACCAAAGGCAGAATTACATTTACATTTGGAAGGAACTCTCGAACCTGACTTAAAGCTCAAATTAGCAATCAAAAATCATGTCAATATTGGTCAAAAGACAATTAAAGAAGTAAAAGCTTCTTATCGTTTCCATGATTTAACTTCATTTTTAAAGGTTTATTATCCAGCGATGAATGTTTTACAAAAAGAATCAGATTTCTATGATTTAGCTTGGGCCTATTTATTGAAAGCGAAGAAAAATAATGTTAAGTATTGTGAATTATTCTTTGATCCACAAGCGCACACTTCACGCGGTGTTAGTTTTAAAACAGTAATAAATGGTTATTATAAAGCTGTTAGTCAAGCAAAGAAGTTAGGCATTGAAGCTCATTTAATTATGTGCTTCCTACGCGACATGCCATATGAATCGGCAAAGAAAACTTATCAGCAAATGCTCCCTTATAAAAATAAAATCATTGCGATTGGCCTTGATTCAGACGAACGGAATAATCCACCTGAGAAATTTATAAAAATCTTTAAGCAAGCAAAAAAAGATGGTCTACATATCACAATGCACTGTGACATTGATCAAATTGATTCTATTAAACATATCAAAACTTGTTTAAAGAACATTGGTGTCGAGCGAATTGATCATGGAACCAACATTGTTGAAGATAAATCATTAGTGGACTTTGCCATTAAACATAAAATCGGATTTACCTGTTGCCCAGTCTCCAATAGTTTTGTCACCAAAGATATGAAAGGCAAGGAAATAAAATACTTACTTAAAAAAGGCGCTCTTGTTACAGTTAACTCAGATGATCCAGCTTATTTCCAAAGTTACATCAGTGATGACATGTATACTCTCGCAACGAAATATAAATTAACAAAAGCTGAAATGATTAAATTGGTGAAAAATTCCTTCAACGCTAGTTTTATGAGCGAAAAGAAAAAGAAACAATATCTTAAACTAGTGGATAAATACGCTAAAGCCCATTAATTAAATAGCATTCACAAACTTAATAAAATATAAGATAATTGTTTTGTATGAAAACAAATATATCAAAATCTAAAGCATTACGTCTATGCGCTTTTGCTTTGTTAGGTGGCACGATGATTTCTACCACCGGTTGTAATAATGGCAACATCGACATCAATAAATTATTCTTTACCGTGAAAGGTAATCAATTAGAGGTAGCATTTTGCGATCGAGGAGCATCCATTTATTCGATTAAATACAAAGATCAATTTGTTACTTACCATCCAAAGGATAAAGAAACTTTTATCACTAACAATTTTTATGGAAAATGTTTAGGAAGAGTAGCGGGTAGAATCCCTGATGGTAAATTAAAAATTGGTGAGAATGAATACTATTTAGATATTAACGAAACTAAGGGAGGAAAAAATAACTGTCTCCATGGTGGTACGAACGGATTATTTAATAAAGATTGGACGCATAACATAACAGAAGATAAAAATTACTTCTATGTGACATTTAACTATACTTCTCCAGCTGATGAATCTGGATTCCCAGAAATTTTAAATGTTAAATATGCTTATAAAGTAAGTAAGAATGATGGAGAATTGAGTCTAGATATCAACGCTAGTTCTTCTGGTTTAACTCCAGTAAATTTATCATTTCATCCATACTTTAGATTAGGCAATAGTGGAACCATAGAAAAGCATAAATTAACTGTTAATGCTAATAATATCGCAAAATATGATAATGAAGGACACCAAACAGTTATTGGTACTGAAAGTGTAACTGCTGAGGGTAATAGCCCATGGAATTTTACAACCACTAAAGAAATCGGAAAAGATATTGAAGAAGCAGCGAAAAAAGATGAAGTCTCTGGTGGATATGACCATATTTGGTGCTTCAACAATGGGAATATTGGTGAACACGATTTCGAACTAAGAAACGAAGAAACAAACATCAAATTGAATGTTACATCAGAAGATTCGGATGCGGTTATTATGTACTCTAATTGTTGGCCGAATTTAGAACAAGAAATGAATGATGGCGAAAAGGACACAAAATATGCTGCAATCACTATTGAACCTTATACCTTCTTTACAACCGAGAAAGAATCAATAGAAAAACTTTTCATTGATAAAGATAAATCTTTCGCTCGCCATATTACTTACAAGTTTAGTTCTATTAGTTAATTGTCCATTTTTTTAACCTACTTTTAAATAAGTTATGTTAAACTTTTATTTTTTGTTAAAATAATAATAATTATTTTATGTCTTACAAAGTCTTATATCGTAAATATCGTCCAAGCAACTTTAACGAAGTGGCTGGCCAAAAAGCAATTGTTCAAACTTTGAGCAATGCTTTAAAAACTGGCAAAATCTCTCATGCCTATTTATTTACAGGACCGCGTGGTACTGGTAAAACAACGATGGCAAAATTATTCGCAAAAGCTATTAACTGCGAAAAAGGTGGTGGCGAAATATGTAATCAATGCGATAACTGTGTGAGCGCAAATAAAAATGCTCATCCCGATATCATTGAAATTGACGCCGCGAGTAATAACGGCGTTGAAGAGGTAAGAAATTTAATTGAAAAAGTTAAATTTGCTCCGATTAAAGGTAAATACAAAGTTTATATTATTGATGAAGTTCATATGATGTCTTCTGGGGCTTTTAATGCATTACTCAAAACATTAGAAGAACCACCAGCTCACGTTATCTTTATTTTAGCAACAACTGAACCACATAAAGTTTTACCAACAATTCTTTCACGTTGCCAACGCTATGATTTTGCCAAAATTGAAGATAGTGCAATTACTGATTATTTAATGGGAATTCTTGATAAAGAAGGTATTAATTACGATAGTAAAGCATTAGCGCCAATTGTTAGTATTGCTGATGGTGGAATGCGCGATGCATTAATGATGTTAGACCAAGCTTTATCCTATTCTAATAAGAAATTGATAGAAAAAGATGTGTTAGAATTATTCGGCGTAGCCTCACTTGAAGAAAAAACTAATTTATTAATTGATATCGCAAAAAAGAATACAAGTGGAGTTTTGGCGAGAGCCAATAATTTCCTATCAAGCGGACTAGATATTAAACGTTTGACTATTTCATTGCTCGAAATTTTAAAAGATTTATTAATTTATCACACAACGAAAGAAGTTAACCTAATGACTAGTCTAAAAGAAATAGAATTAAGGAAACTTGAAAATTTATTTTCCATCCATCAATTAAACGAAATGATTAATGTTCTTCTTAAAGCAGAAGCTGATTTTAAGATTGTATCTAATCCACGTAGTCTATTTGAAATTACTTTATTAAAACTTGTAACGCTTGAACAAACACCGGAAGAAAAAATGGCAGAAGTCACGCCTTCAACTATATTTACCGATGTTAAAGTGGAGGAAAAACCAAAAGAAAAACGTGAAGAAATAAAAATTTCCCTTAAAGAAGATAAACAATTAGACATTGAAGGCGATATGAATAGGTTAGATGACAACACCATTATTAAATTAATGGTCAGCGGAAATAAAGATGAAAGAGTCGATTTAATGAACCACTGGAATGTTTATCTATCACCATTAGCCAGCGATCCAAAAATTGGTAAATATGCGAGTTTACTAATGGATGCGACACCTTATGTTATCGCTCGTAATGTTTTGTTACTTAATTATGACTTTGAACGCCTTGCGAATAAAGTAAACATCAAAACGAACCAAACTAATATTGCAAGTATCGTTGAAGCGATTATAAAACGAAAAGTTTTTGTCTACGCTTTAAGTCGCGGTGAAGAGATTAGGTTAAGAAAACTATTTTTAAATTTACGGCAAATTAATAAATTGCCCGCAAAGGAAGAAGTTACTATAAAGGAGAATTAAATATGAACATGCAAGCAATGCTAATGCAAGCCCAAAGAATTCAACGGGAATTACAAAAGGCAAAAGCCGAATTAGGTAGTAAAGAGTTTACTATCGAAAAAGGTGGCGCAGTTAAAGTGACTGTTTTAGGCAATAAAACAATCAAAGGAATCAATATTGAAGATGCTGCTTTAAAAGAAGATAAAGAAATGGTTCAAGATATGATTACCCTAGCCATTAATGAAGCATTTGAAGAAATTAAAAAAGCCGAAGAAGAAATTAATCTTCGTCTCACAGGAAGAAAAGAAGGACTTGGGATGTAATGAAAGAACTTAAGTCCATTAATCGTTTAGTCGAATCATATTCTCGCTTACCAAGTGTGGGTAAAAAGAGTGCAGAAAGAATGGCCTACGCGACTTTAAATATGGATGAAGAGAACATTAAAGAATTTGCCGAAGCGTTACTGGATTTAAAAAAGAAAATTAAGTTTTGTCCAAAGTGTGGTTTATATATAGAAGATGACCATTGTGAAATTTGCGAAGATCCATCACGTGATCAGCAAACGGTTATTGTTCTTTCCTACGCAAAAGATGTCTATAATTTTGAAAAGCTAAATTCTTATCATGGTGTCTACCATGTCCTTAATGGTGTGATTAGTGCGATTAAAGGTGTTGGTGCAGATGATTTAAATATTCCTTCGTTAATCAAACGAATCGATAATGAAAATATTAAAGAAGTGATTATTGCAACTGATCCAACAGTGGAAGGCGAAACAACTGCTTTATATCTTGCTAAATTATTAGAAGGCAAAAATGTTACAATTACTCGTTTAGCCTATGGACTACCTATGGGCGGTCACATTGATTATGCTGATTCTTTAACGATTATGAAAGCGTTAGAAGGGAGGAAAAAAATCTAATATGTTTATTACGATCGAAGGCTGCGAAGGAAGCGGCAAAACTTCTGCTATTAAAGAATTAACCAAACTTTTAAAAAAGAATCATCATAAATTTATTTTGACACGTGAACCAGGTGGCCCACGCATTAGTGAAGACATTCGCCAAATCATTTTGGACAAGAGAAACACGATGATGGATAAACGAACTGAAGCGCTGTTATATGCCGCTAGTCGTCGCCAACATCTTGTTGAAACTGTTTGGCCAAAATTAAAAGAAGGCTACATTGTTATTTGCGATCGCTATTTAGATTCTTCATTAGCCTATCAAGGCGGAGCACGTAATATCGGCATTGATAATGTTTTAAAAATGAATATGTTTGCAACTGAAGGGACATTCCCTGATTTAACTTTCCTCCTTGATATCGACCCAAAAATTGGTTTAGCGAGAATAAATAAAAATAAACAACGCGAAGTAAATCGTCTCGATTTAGAATCACTAAATTTCCATAACAGAGTTCGCAAAAGCTTTTTATTGCTTGCTAAACGTTACCCAAAGCGATTTGTCGTTATTGATGCCAAAAAGTCAACTGAATTAGTTTGTAAAGAAATTTATTCAACTATTAAAAAACGTTTAAAAAAATAATGAAAATAAAAGAATATATCAAATCAAAACAGCCATTACTTTATCGAACCTTTTTTAATGCATTAAAAAATAATGAATTATCACACGCTTATTTAATTGTCGGTGAAACTGGCACGCCTTTAAAAGAAACTGCCATCTACTTAGCGAAGTCACTTTTATGTGATAATCCTCAACCACTAGCGTGCGAAAACTGCATCACTTGCCTAAGAATTGATAATAATCAATACGCTGATTTAATTATTGAAGATGGCGAAAAAGAAACAATTAAACGCGAAGAAGTTGATCGAATTATTTCTACATTTTCAAAAACAGCAATTGAAGCAAAAGGAAAAGTTATTTATATCATTCATTTAATTGAAACACTTCAACCGGTTTCGATTAATGCTTTATTAAAATTTTTAGAAGAACCGGGAAAAGATACTTATGCATTCTTAACTACTCAAAACGAATCGCGTGTCCTACCAACAATTGTTTCCCGTAGCCAAAAATTAGTGCTACGTTTAACACCACGTGAAGAAATTATTGCTGAATGCAAAAATTTATCGCTTCCTGAAGACGACATTGAATTATTGTCATATTTTTATAATGACGCTAATAAAAT
Source organism: Bacilli bacterium (assembly GCA_024408435.1). Lineage (GTDB taxonomy): Bacteria > Bacillota_I > Bacilli_A > RFN20 > CAG-826 > UB1719. Next base: position 3,302 of record JAKSVA010000006.1, on the reverse strand, counting down.
TAAGGAAGTTATTTTAAACGAAGACTATGCCGATACCAAAAAGTGTTTAAACATTTTTCTTTCTAATGCCAGCAATTCTAATGATTTATTGTTTACAATTGACAATAAAATTATTAAAGATATTACTACAAAACAACAAGCTCGAGTTTTTCTTGATATGCTCACTAGTGTCTTTGAAGATGTTATTAGAAAGAAAAATAGCGAAAAGATATTCTTAAATACTTATGATAAGATAATTAATGAATTAGCTAAGCAATTACCACATGTTGAATCTAGTTTATTAGAAATAATAAGTTTAAGAAGAAAGATCGATTCAAATGTTAACATTCCTAGCATATTCGAACATTTAGCAATTTATCTTACTAAGGAGCAATAATGGTTAAAAAATATATCGTTCAGGTGAAATATTCACATTTAAGTAAACCAACTCTTTTTACCACGGATATTGAGGATTTAAAAATTGGTGATGCGGTTTTAATCACGACAGAACGAGGCGAAGAAATCGGCACAATTGCTAGTAAACCTACTAACATTGAAAATTTCTCTAGTCGGATTGATGCCTCTAGCATTATTGGTCGCCCTACTGAAACCGAACTACATATTCACAAAGACAATTTAAAACGCGCTAAGGATGCAATTAAGATTGCTAGTGCTGAAGCAAATAAATTAAATTTAGGAATGAATTTTATTGATGCTGAATATACACTTGATGCCAGCAAATTGGTTTTAATTTATACCGCTGAAGGTCGCGTTGACTTCCGCGAATTATTAAAAATTTTAACGCAAAGATTGCATACAAGAATCGAATTCCATCAAATCGGCGCAAGAGATAAAGCAAAAGAAACTGGTGGCATTGGTCCTTGTGGCCGCGAATTATGCTGCCTATCTTTCTTAAAGAGTTTTGATGGCATTTCAATTAATCGAGCAAAGAACCAACAGCTTTCTTTAAATAATGCTAAATTATCCGGTTCGTGTGGCAAATTAATGTGCTGTCTTCTCTTTGAAGATGACACTTACACTCAAGAGGCAAAGAATTATCCAATTATCGGATCAACTATTAAAAAAGATAAAGTTACATATAAAGTTTTGGGCTTTAACATCATTAGCCAAACAATTAAATGCGAAGGACCAGAAGGAATTGTTTTTCTTAAGTTAAAGGACATTAAAAAATAATGATTCGCAATTCTAATTTTTCGAGCAAAAAACCGATTTTATACCTTGTGGCTACGCCGATTGGCAATTTAAAAGAAGTTTCAACACGAATGCTAGAAATTCTTAAAGAAGTTGATTATATTTTTTGCGAAGACACTCGAGTCAGCACTAAATTAGTTAACCTTTGCGGTAGCAAAAAACGCCTCATTTCTTGTCACGAACATAATGAAACAATTGCCACTAAAGAGGCGATTCGTTTATTAAAAGAAGGCTATAAAGTCGCTTATATGTCAGATGCCGGTATGCCATGTATATCAGACCCTGGCTATGTTCTCGTGAGAGAATGTCTGATCAATGACATTAATGTTTCGCCAATCAGTGGACCAAACGCTGCTTTAAACGCTTTAATTGCAAGTGGCCTACCAACTGACCACTTCTACTTCCACGGCTTCTTAAACGCAAAGGAAAGTGTCAAAAAAGAAGAATTGCGTAAATTGTTTAAGAAAACAGAAACCCTAATATTTTATGAAGCTCCGCATCGAATTGATAAAACTTTAAAGTGTATGCATGACATCTTTGGCAGTCGTAAAGCTTGTATTGCGCGTGAAATTAGTAAAATTCATGAAGAATTTATTCGTGGCAATTTGGAAGAGTTCCTTACTTTAGATAAAAACACTTTAAAAGGTGAAATGGTAATTGTAGTAGAAGGCAATAACGAAGAAATCACAGCCATGCCTGAAGAAAAAGAAATTGTTAATTTAATTCGTAACTTTACCAATATGGGAATGTCAACCAAAGATGCAATAAAAAAGGCAAGCGATTTACTCAACTTGCCTAAGAATAAGATTTATTCAATGTATCATCGTAATTAACGACGAGTGCCAACATAGTCAGTTACAGGAAGCGCAAAAGCAATTCCTTGCCCCGGTGTATCAAGCCCAGCCGCTTCGTTAATGGCTAACATAACTTTTTCTGTTAAATCGGATGCAACAATCATCATAACAATTTCTTTTTCGGGCGTAACAGAAATACCATAGAAATTTTTAAATTTAGTACTACCTGTGCCACGAGCATGTAAAACTGTTCCACCAGTAACGCCGGCCTTTCTTGCCGCCACCATCACTAAATCGGTGAAGCCACGATTTACAATACAAAAAATTACATCCGCGAGTGGTTTCGTTTTCTTTTCAACTTTCTTAACAACTTTTTTAGTTGTCTTTTTATTATTCTTTGCCTTCATATTTTGCTGCTCCTCCAAAATCTGATAAATATTTATAAGCTAAAACACCAGCCATTGATTTCACATCAAAAACAATCATTAACCCAACACTGTCTCTACTAATCACAAAACGAGTATGTAGCGCTTCCTTGATCTCGTTTATTTTTTTCTCATTAAAAACGGCGATAATCACTTCAATTTTGCTTTCTTCACCACCAAGAATATCGGCAACATATTTTTCTCTTGTTCCTTCGCCAAATAAAAGAGCGGTCATCGCTACGCCATGGTCAAATAAAAGATTATTAATGGCTACACCATGACCTTTTTTAACAAAAATTAAACCCATTTTTAAACGGTCGGCGTTTCGTGCATCAAATTTTTTACTACTTTGTTTTGGAGTAAAACCTTTTAACTTAAACAAATTTAATAAATTGAATTTTGCCATTATCTTTCTCCAAAACGAATGATTTGATTATCATCCTTTTCCCGAACGAGTTTACGGGCAAGATGCAAGTTATAAGCCTTTTGAAGCGTTGCCTTAAGGCCAAGGATTTGAATCACAATTAAAGGCATCATCGCTACCATAGCAACCGTGCCAAAAGCCTGGGTCATAATAAATTGTCCTTCGCCCTCAAGAGAGGTATGCGTATTGACATAATATTGATGTGCCACTCCTAGAGTAAACGGCAAAATAAAAGCACTTGTCATCGGCCCACTAGCAACACCACCTGAATCAAAAGCGATGCCAACGTAAATATCAGGAACCGCAAATGTTAAAGCAAAAGCGATTATGTATCCAGGAACAAGATAATAGAAAATAGAGAAGTTATAAATAATGCGTAAAACCGCCATCATTACGCCAGCAGCAATGCCAATTGATAAAGCAATTAACATGTGACTCTTTTTTACCATTCCATCACTTACTTGTTCA
>JAKSVA010000059.1 GCA_024408435.1 Bacilli bacterium | reverse complement strand
ACGAACATAAAGTAAGTAAAGATACGGACAATTCGTTTAAAAATATTCACGATAACTATTATCCTCTAGTTTTTATTTTAAGCAAAATATAAATAAACATTTATGCTGGTTGTTCACAATAGCAGACTTGCCCAGGATTTAATTTATCGCCACTAGCAAAATCACCGATAGTATCAAAAAACATATCATAAGTTGCCTCTGTTTTACCACTAGGGCAGGTAAAAAAAGGATAACCACCAGATGATGCAGCCTTTATAGTTAACTGTGTGCAATGAGCAAACATATAACTACAACTCGATTCCTCTAATGTTTTTGCCTTAATAATTGGTGCTTGAGTTAATGCCTCACATTGGTAAAACATACGGCTATAGCAAGATTCTCTTAATGTAGTAGCTGGAAGTTCAAAAACTTTTGTCAAAGCCGCACATTCAAGAAACATACCATAATAACAACAGTTTGCTAATTCGGTTGATGGCAAATTTGGCGCCGTAACTAATGAATCGCATCCATAAAACATTTCTTCACAACAGTTTTCTGCTAATTTGCTTGCTTCAATTGTCATTGGCGCAGTTTTAAGATTGTTACATTCGAAAAACATTTGAAAACAACATCCAGGTTTAAATTCATCAGCCTTAATGATAGATGGTGCGGTTTTAAGATTTTCACAGTGAGCGAACATACGCATATAGCAACTATCAGCTAAGGTAGCCGCCTGTAGTTCAGGTGCGCTTTTTAATGATGTACAGCCTCTAAACATATCTGAATAACAACCATACGCTAATGTAAAGGCTGGTAGTTCTGGTGCAACTACTAATTTTTCGCATCCGACAAACATTCCACTATAACAACCTAATTCTAAATCCATGGCAGGCAGTTTCGGTGCTTTTTCTAGCGTTTTACAATTAGCAAATAAAGTAGCATGCGATAAATCACCGGTACAAGGAATACATAGTTCACTTGCATCAGTAATATTACAATGATATTTCTTTTCATCATTAACTGGTTCTTCATCTATATCAGAGGCAAAAAGAAGATTAAAGCAACCAAGACCAGGTGCTTTTTTAAGTTGATCAAAATCAGTTTCTTTAATTAAAGACATGATATTACCACTAACGGAGAAATTATCATTATCACCAGTATAGAAAGTAATGTCAGTAATGTTTTTAAGAATAGGCTTTCCTTCTTCATCGATGGCGATTTCTATCTTATTAAAGCCACTTGGATTATTGCCATATAAATAAACACTATCGCCTTTCTTTAAATCATTACACAAGGTATATTCATGCTGCTCTTTAGCGCCATCAATTATCAACTCACCACGATCTTTTTCTTGATCACTTGCATCCTTCACTACATATTTAATGTTGGTGGAAACATTAGATGTAGGGTCCTCAGGTTCATATGAACCGCTATAAATGTTTAATGAACCATTATCAGAGTTACAAGTAAATTTTAAAGCATCACCAATTCCTTCTGGTTCAGGTTCAGGAGGATCTGGTGGATTATTGTTCCCGCAATTAGTTAAAAAGGAGATTGCCATTAATGGCATTAAAAATAATATCTTTTTCATGATTTTATTATATCACTACGCTAATGAATAAATTAATACGAATATTTTACGCTTGGACTTTGTAATAACACATATCACCAGGTTGAGGGTCAGAGCTAGTAAAATCACCTGGGCATTGGTCAAACATGCTTTCAACACCAAAATTAGATTTAGGGCAAGTAAAGAAAAGTTGTGCTGAATCAGGGTTTTTTGTTACATATAAACTTGTGCATCCTTCAAACATATGTGCACAACAATCATAGTTTCCTTCTAGAGCGGAAATTCGTGGCGGAGTAGTAAGAGCGGTGCATCCAGAAAACATTGTTCCATAAGTTTCTAAACCTATTTTTTTAGCTGGCAAATTATTAGGCGCTTTCTTGATGGAAGTACAGTCATTAAACATGGCAAAATAACAGAAATCATCTAGTTTTATGGCAGGTAATTCTGGAACATCTTCTAATGATGAGCACCTATTAAATATACCAGCATAAGTAGCAAAATATAAATCCATTGCTGGTAACACAATCGGTGCTTTTTTTAAAGTTGCACATCCACTAAATAAAAAAGCATAAGAAAGCGAGGAGGCGTATGGTAAATATAACAAACTAGCGTCAGTAATATTACAAACGTCACTCAATTCTATTTGCTCAAAATTAAAAGGATAAAAAAGCGCACCAAAACATCCTGGCCCTGGAAGAGAATCTAACTTAACAAAATTAGTTTCACTAATTAAAGACATAATATTGCCGCTAACGGAAAAATCATCACTAGAACCAGTAACAAAGCTAGTCACCGATAGTTCACTGCTAGATGTTCCCATCTTATTAAAGCCATATGGATTATCACCAAATAATTGAATGGTATCGCCTTTATTAATAGATTTTTCAATTTCAATTGTTTTTTCGGCGTCTTCCGTATCCGTAATTGATAAACTGCCAGTAGATTTCTCTTGTCCAGACGAATCTTTGTGAATATATTTAAGATTGGTAGGAGCATCAAATTTATGAATGCAAGTGTGATGTACGCTAAGAGTAGCGTTATCCTTATTGGAAGTAAAAGTTAAAGGGGTAGTAATATCATAGGCGGAGATTGTAACTTCAACATTGTCAGTAACTTTAATTTTAAAATCAGCGTTAAGATAATCTTCATCAACTACATATTGATAATCAACATCTTTAGTTAATATTGTGTCATTGATTTTAACTTTAATCTCTTGGGGGAGAAAAAAATTATCTTGGGCAATAAATTTTAAATTAGCCTCTTCATCACGTGTGTAATTTTCTTTTAATCCTTCAGTTGAACAACCAAAAGCACTCACACCAATAGAATAGGTTGGATTATCCTTACCCCCGCAGTTAACTAAAAGAGAGATTGCCATTAATGGCATTAAAAATAATATCTTTTTCATAATTTTATTATATCACTCAAAGTTTACTAATAAAACTATTAGAGATTATGAATAGAAACAGCAATCACCTTCTTTAGGATCTTCATTGCTATAATCACCTTTCGTTCCCCAAAACATCATATTAACAGGATAGTCGCTTTCTTCTATTGATGGACATTTGAAAAACATTTTTTCATCAGCACCTTTTTTTGTTACAACCAAACTTTCACAAAAATAAAACATATTATCATAGCAGCCTTTTTTTAATGTAGTTGCTAATAATTCAGGTGGTTCTTTCAATGCCTTACATCCTGTAAACATCGATTCACAACAATCCGTATCCAAAGTTTCTGCCTTAATAGCAGGCGATTTAACTAAAGATTCGCAAGAAGCAAACATTTGTTGATAGCATCCATACTTTAATTGAGTTGCTGGTAAATCAAAAACTGTGGTTAGTTTCTTGCATCCTGAAAACATCCTGCTATAACAATAATTTACTAATTGCGTAACTGGTAAATTTGGAGCAGTGATTAAATTTTCGCAATCACAGAACATATATTCGCAGCATTGAATAGCTAAATTTTCTGCTTTAATGGCAGGTGATGTAGTAAGTGCATTACATTTCGCAAACATATAAGAATAGCAATTATTGGCCAATCGTTTAGCTGATAATTCTGGAGCATTTTTTAAACTATCACATCCTTCAAACATAGATGCATAACAATACTGGGCCAATGAAAGAGCGGATAAACTTGGTGGATTTGTTAAGACCGAACAGTAACTAAACATACTATAATAACACCATGAAGATAAACTAGCCGGTAAGACAATCGGCGCCTTTACCAACGTCTTAGAATAAGCGAATAATCCCGCATGAGATAATTTAGCAGTATATGGAATATACAATCCACTAGCATCCGTGATATTGCAATGATATTTTGTAGAGGTTTCAAGACTATCAGGGTCAGAGGCGAAAAGAAAATTGAAGCAACCTGTCCCAGGAACTGAAGTTAAACTAGTAAAACTATCTTTACTTAATAAAGACATAATATTGCCACTAACGGTAAAATCATCAGAATCACCTGTGTAAAAACTGGTTTCAATAACTTTTTGTGGATTACCATCCTTATCAAATATCATTTGATTAAAGCCATTTGGATTATCACCACATAATTGAATAGTATCGCCTTGATTAAGTGTTTTATCACACAAAAGTTGTGGACCAACATTAGCATCGGTAAGCGTAATCTCTTTTTCATCCTTTATTTTGCCATCTTTATCTTTAATAATGTACTTAAAATCAATAGATTCGTTAGAAGGAGCTGCAACAGCAAGATGATAGATGCCGAAGGAAGCATTATCCTTATTAGAAGTAAAAGTTAAAGGGATGGTAATATCGTAGGCTGAGATTGTAACTTCAACGTCATCAGTAACTTTAATTTTAAAATCAGCGTTAAGATAATCTCCATCAACTACATATTGGTAGTCAACATCTTTAGTTAATATCGTGTCATTAACTTCAACTTTTATCTCTTTAGGAAGAAAAAAATTATCCTGCGCAACAAATTTTAAATTAGCCTCTTCATCACGAGTGTAATTTTCTTTTAATCCTTCAGTTGAACAACCAAAAGCACTCACACCAATAG
>JAKSVA010000058.1 GCA_024408435.1 Bacilli bacterium | reverse complement strand
GCAATGATTCGCTTGGGCAAATGTTATGAAAACTTAATGGTGGATGTTGTTCCCACTAATAAAAAATTAATTGTTAGAGCCGAGAATATCGTAATGATGGCAACTGGAGTAGATCGCAGCATTGCTATCCAAGCGTTGAAACGATGCAAATATCAAGCCAAAGTTGCAATTGTAATGATTTTACATGGATGTAATGAGAAGAAAGCGAAGGCTTTAATTAAAAAAGCGAATGGACATATTCGAAACATCAAAAAGGGGAAATAGGTATGGAAAAAGATTATAAACTAATCGCCACTAATATTTTAAAAGAATTAGGGGGCGCAGGTAATGTTCAAAGCGCAAGCAATTGTATTACTCGTTTGAGAATTATTTTAAAAAATCCTAGTTTACTTCAATTAGAAAATCTAAAGAAAACTAATTCAGTCATGCAAGTAATTAGTGATGGCAAAATTGTTCAAGTCGTGCTCGGCCCTAGTTTAGTAAAAAAAGTTGCCGAACAATTTTATCCATTATTAAAAGAAGCACCAACGACTACTAAAACTAAAACAGAAAAAACAATTGTTAATCCAGATGCTAGTAAATTAAATCTTTCAAGTAACTGGAGAGAGAATAAAGCAAAAGTCAAAGAAAAACAAAAACGTTTTAAATGGTTAAGTCGTGGTTTACGTCATCTTGCTAATATCTTCTCGCCATTAATTCCAGCAGTTATTGCTGCTGGTATGTTTGCGGCATTAGCATCAATTGTTAAACAATTTGGTGCAAATAACGACATCGCAACTGCTAATCAAACAGTCAAAGTTTTTTATTATCTCTTCAACGCTTTTAGCACTGGTTTTACATCATATTTATTATTAGCAACTGGTTATAATGCAGGTAAAGAATTTGGTGCAACCCCAATGCTCGGTTTAATGCTCGGCGGTATTTGTTTGGCTGCTGATATTACAAATCTCGCAGTTGAAATTGGTCTTGGCGACGGATCGCTTAACTCTATTTTACGTGCTGGTAAGGGTGGTGTTATTGGAGTTATTGCTGCTGTTTGGTTATTATCGATTGTCGAAAAGTTCTTACAGAAAAAGATTAAAAGTTCTGTTTCCCTTGTTCTTGTCCCGTTTATTTCTATTTTGTTAGTTGGCTGCGTTTACGTGTTTGGAATTATGATTGTTGCTGGCTATATTTCTGATGGTATTGTTTGGATTATTACTAATTTGACACTTAATAGTCACATAGCTGTTAGACTCATTGCTGGATTTATCGGAGCGGCCTTATTCTTACCATTAGTTATGACTGGAATGCATTGGGCACTCATTGGTTTCTACGAAACCGAAAAAGCCGCTCGTGGTTGCATTACTTTATATCCAGTCTTAGCAATGGCTGGTGCAGGACAAGTCGGCGCTGCAATCGCTTTATACATTAAAGCAAGAAAGAAAAAGAACACTACCTTGTTGACTAACATTAAAGCTTCTGTTCTTCCTGGCATTCTTGGTGTTGGAGAACCGCTTGTTTATTCAGTTACATTACCTCTAGGTACGCCATTTATCACTGCTGGTTTAGGAGCGGGTATTGGCGGAGCTTTTGTTATGGCAATGGGCGTTGCCTCTACTGCTTATGGTCCTTCAGGTTTAGTCGCTTTGCCTTTAATGTGCTATCTATATCAAGATGGTCAATATGTAGTTAGTGGTTTAGCGTATCTATATTATGTTCTTGGTTTATTAATGTCAGCAATTGGTGGATTTATTGCAACCTACTTTCTTATCAAAGATAAAAAGGTTGAACCACAAACGGACGAACCAAGTGCTGCTTTATAATTTAAAAATTAAAAAGGCGTACCAAGTGTGCGCCTTTTATTTTATTCTGGTGAACCGCCGGAGACTCGAACTCCGGACCCATTGATTAAGAGTCAATTGCTCTACCAACTGAGCTAGCGGTCCAGCGTTTATATACTTTATACTAAGCAATATTTAATTGCAATATTATGCCTCGAGTTTTTGTTGACTTAATAATTGATATTTTGCTTCTTCCTCTTCATCTTTATAAAAAACGGAGTGCACTTCATCAGCGACCACGCTAAAAGCAATATAGTCATGAAGAGCGCGGTGCTTTTTAGTAAAAAGCGCTAATAAACTTGTAAAAATTAAGGTTAAGCCAATCGTGACTACTCCACCAAAAAATTCAATAATATAAAAAGATAAATAACGGAAGATGTGCTTGTATCTTTTATATTCATAACCTTCATCAGTTAAAACCACTAAACGCATTACTAATTTACCAATGGTTTTACCATTCTTTAAACTAATCGGGATAATGAAGCAAGGAATAAATGTCCCAATTAATGAAGCATATAGTATTGCTCGCATATTACCCCAAGCAATTGTAGTCGTTGCGCTTCTAATTGGATCAAAATAAGTTAATTCGGTTAACGAAGAACTATAAGCTGAACGATAAAATAAATTGAATTCTTCTTGCGTGTAACTTGACTTTTTTTCAGGTTTTTCATCTTTCCATTCAAACAAAATTATTTCTGGACGAGAAATAGTTTCTTCGCTATATAGCCCTTTATAGTCATCAAGATATAAAACATGAGTATCATACCAATACTCAGTATATTTTTGATCCTTTTTTTGCAGATATTCAACATAGAAATCATGAACAGGTTTTGCTAAAGTTTCTTCGCCAGCTTTTGGGTTAACTTCTAAATACGTTTTTGGCGTATCATCTTCTAGATTCGTATATAAATAACTAATTTTTTCTTCATTAATAATTTGTTGCCTTAATGTATCAAAATGCTGCACACTACTAACTGCCTTACCAAAAACACAAAAATAAAATAAACAAGTAATTCCTGCGATTAACGCTAAGTCAATAAGAGAAGATAAAATGCGCTGTGCAATAGATGCAACTTGAATACGTTTCATCTTAGTTATTATAACAAAAAGCCACTCGGGCGAGTGGCAATTTGTTTTAAATAAGTTTTACTTTTTTAAAGCTTGATAGCAAGCAACCGCACAAGCAACTGTGGCACCAACCATTGGGTTATTACCCATACCGATTAATCCCATCATTTCGACGTGGGCAGGGACACTTGAAGAACCTGCGAATTGAGCATCGCCATGGACACGACCTAAAGAGTCAGTTAAGCCATAGCTTGCTGGACCAGCAGCCATATTATCTGGATGTAATGTTCTTCCTGTACCACCGCCACTTGCGACACTGAAATACTTTTCATTATGGTCATAACACCACTTCTTATAAGTACCTGCTACTAAGTGTTGGAACCGTGTTGGGTTAGTACTATTACCAGTAATAGAAACACCAACGTGTTCAAATTGCATAACGGCAACACCTTCATTAACATCATCAGTGCCATAGCAACGAATTGCCGCTCTTGGACCATTAGAAAATTTAGTTTCTTTTACAACACTAAGTTTTGACTTTTTGTAGTCAAATTTAGTTTGAACATAAGTAAAGCCGTTGATGCGCGAAATAATATAAGCGGCATCTTTGCCTAAACCATTAAGAATAACTTTTAATGGAGTCTTTCTGGCTTTATTGGCGTTAAGAGCAATTTTAATTGCACCTTCAGCGGCCGCGAACGATTCATGTCCAGCTAAGAAACAGAAACACTTCGTTTCATCACGTAGTAACATCGCGCCTAAATTACCATGGCCTTTACCAACTTGACGAATTTCCGCCACACTTCCTGGAACACAAAAGGCTTGTAGACCATCACCAATATATTCAGCCGCACTCGCTGCATCCTTTGCGTTATTTTTTAATGCGACAGCACAACCTAAGATATAAGCCCACTTCGCATTTTCAAATGCGATTGGCTGCGTTTCGGTTACGATTTTGTATGGGTCAACGTGCTTTGATAAACAATAATCATAAGCCGCTTCTAAGCTTTTAAAGCCATTTGCCTTTAAGCATTTATCAATGCCGACTTTCCGACGTGGATAGTTTTCAAATTCTGCTTTCATAACTTACTCCTTTCTTGGATCAATTACTTTGACCGCTTCTTTAAAGCGACCATAAGTACCAATTGCCTTTTGATAAGCTTCTTTTGGCTCCACACCTTCACGAATGGATTTCATCATTTTGCCTAAGTTGACAAATTGATAACCAATAATTTCGCTATTTTTATCTAAGCCAAGTTTTAAAACATAGCCATCAGTCATCTCGAGATATCTAGCACCGGTTTTAACTGAACCAAACATCGTACCGATTTGGCTTCTTAAAACGCCACCTAAATCTTCAAGGCTACTACCAACTGGTAAACCATTCTCACTAAAAGCCGTTTGTGAACGACCATAAGCAAGTTGCTTAAAGATTTCTCTCATTGCGACATTAATCGCATCGCACACTAAGTCAGTATTAAGCGCTTCAAGGATTGTCTTACCTTGTAAGATTTCCGCTGCCATTGCGGCAGAATGAGTCATTCCTGAACAACCCAAAACTTCAACTAACGCTTCTTGGATAACGCCATTTTTGACATTAAGCGTTAACTTGCATGCACCTTGTTGTGGGGCGCACCAACCAATACCATGCGAAAGAGCCGAAATTTGGTTAACTTCTTTTACTTTAACCCATTCGCCTTCTTCTGGGATTGGCGCTGGACCGTGATCACAGCCTTTTTTTACGACACACATTTTATTAAGTGCATCGGTATACATAATTTTTCCCATTGAAAAACTCCTTAATAATCTCTTTAAATATATCACATTTAATAATTACTTATTAAATTTTTAAATTGGTGGGCCCGACAGGACTTGAACCTGCATGGTCTCCCATTGGATTCT
>JAKSVA010000057.1 GCA_024408435.1 Bacilli bacterium | reverse complement strand
AAGGCACTGAATTACTTAATAGAATTAAGAATAAGGGTGTGTTACCACAAATCACCTCTTGTTCACCAGGTTGGATTAACTATATGGAATATTTCTATTCTGATTTAATTCCTAATGTTTCAACTTGTAAGTCACCACATGAAATGGAAGGTGCGATTATTAAATCATATTTTGCGAAAGCGCATAACTTAGATCCAAAAGATATCTTTGTGGTTTCAATTATGCCTTGTACAGCAAAGAAATATGAACGTCAACGTCCAGAAAATGCGGCGGTTGATGGTCTCCCTGATGTTGATTGTGTTTTAACCACAAGAGAACTCGCGCGCTTAATTAAACGCGCTGGCATCAATTGGGATAAATTACCTGAGGAACAATTTGATAACGATTTACTTGGTCAATATTCTGGTGCGGGTGTTATCTTTGGTGTTACTGGTGGTGTGATGGAAGCCGCGTTAAGAACGGTCTATCACGTTTTAACTGGTAAAGAAGCTGGTTTCTTAGACTTCCACGCAGTCCGTGGTCTTGATGGCGTAAAAGAAGCATCGCTTAACATCAATGGTCAAGAAATTAAAGTAGCAATCACTAGTGGAATGAGTAACGCTAAACCATTACTTGATGATATTAGAGCAGGTAAATCACCTTATGCCTTTATTGAAATTATGGGCTGCCCAGGTGGTTGTATTAATGGTGGTGGTCAACCATACGTTAAACCTTGCTTCTTACCAAACGAGAAAGAAAATATTCGTAAGACATATAAGAAGAAGAGAATGGAAGTCCTCTATTCTGAAGATGAGAGACAAACTATTCGTCAAAGCCACAATAACCCAGACATCCAAAAACTCTATAAGGATTTCTTAGGTGAACCTTGTAGCGAGAAGGCGCATCACTTGCTCCATACCTCTTATAATGCGAAGCGGGTTCGTTTCCCTAAGAAGTAATAAAATTTATTGTCCACACCCTCTTGTGTTATAATATAAGTAGTAAAAAGGAGAAGCTTATGAATAAGAAAGTATTTATTGTACCCATTTCCTTAGTAGCATTTTTAGCATCTTGTGCCACAAACGGAGCATTATCATCTAATCTAGATAGAATTTATGGTAAAGAAGATCCATATACCGCTAAATTAGAGATTTCTTATCTTGATACTCCTTTATTAAATCCCTCTTATAACGTTCTTAATTATGGTAGCGGAATTTATGAGCCTACATTCTATAATGAGTCTTATGTAGCATCGTATACAACAAGAAGATACGATAGCCATAATTCAGTTGTGAAAGAAGATAAATATTCATTGTTATCGAGAGGCCCAGAATGGCGGCGATACCCTGTTAATGCTGATATATCGAATTTTACTGACAAAACTCATTATGCTTCATCTGCTCACATTTATAATTATGACAATGATAAAATCGTTAGTCGCGTAACTTTTTTTGATGACGCAAGACAAGCAAGAATTCCTGATCAACCAATGCCGTTTTATGATGGTGCCAGTGCCCATTCATGGGAACCAGAGATTTATCGTTATCATGCAAAAGGATACTTTACGGAAACATATACCTATGATGATCAAAACCGGCTCGTCAAAAAAGTTACTGATACCACTACTAACGATGATGCAATACCTATTTGGAGACCTACTTATTATAATGTAAATTCTACCAATAGTTTCAATTTAAAAACTGAAGATATGATTAAAGAAGAAGAATATAAATATGAAGGCAATAGTCGTGATTTTGTTTCATCATCGGTAACAATAAAAAACAAAGCTTTTAATATGGAAGAAGGCGGAATCGTTTTAGTAACAACAGAACTTAACAAAACGGAGCGTGAATTTGATAAAAACGGAAATATCATTAAGGAAGAAAGTACTTCTTCAAATGATTTATCACTTAAAAAAGGAAAATATGTTACTCATAACACTTATGATGAGTATAATTGTTTAGTTAATTCAAAAACTTTTACAATGTTTGATGGCGAAGAGCCGTTCTTATCTAGAGAAATTACCACTAGTTATTACAAACATGACCCAAATAAAATTCTTGCTAAAATGATTACTACAAACATCCATGGTGGGCAAATTATTATTAATTCACAAGAATCAGGATCAATTTCTTCTACTTCATATGAATATCAAAGATGCACTTACGATGAAAAGGATCGCCTTAAAACCGATTTAAAACTTTGTCAGCCAATTCATATGTATTATAAAGAGTGGGATGAAGGGCAACATTACTATAAATATGGTGATGGTTCTATTATCAATTTTAATAATGATTACTACTATAATGGCGCAAGAGAAAATCTTACTATTTACTATTACAATTAACAATTAATAAATTAAGACAATTTATTTAGGGGGTTTGTTATGAAGCAGAAAAATGTGCGTTTAGCCAGTGGTTTAGTTTTGCTTTTAGTTACTACATTAACTAGTTGTGGTAGTCAACTTACTTTAAAGCGAGTTTCTTATGAAAAACAAGTTGATAAATGCGTTGATCTTATTGATACATTTAAACAGATTAGAAGTGAGCAATATAATGTTAGTGCTAATAACGAATATTTCTTTCAACTTTTCCCAACCGGGACAGTGAAGACCGATATTAAAGTTTCTTTAACGGGTGGCATAGAAATTTTGCGTAATGATACTCCCATAAAGGTTATTCCAAATTTAGATGTCAATCTATTTGACACAATTGAAATCGCTTGGAATGAAGAAAAAGATTATATTAAAGTAAGTGATTCAAATAGTTATTTCTACATTGCTGCCGAAACAATTGATGAACAGAAACATTATTATAAATATTATCCACAAACATTTTTGGAAATTCCTCTTAAAATTGACATCACCGATTTAATTGTTGGACCGACCCCGCAAATTAAAAGCAGCGAAGACCCTTGCTTAGGTTATTCGTTTGGAAATGCTGTTATGGCCGAGATATCTTACCATACGGGTTATTTTCGTTTAGTCGATATGTTAAATTCTTCTGGTTGGATTGATTATCATGGCTACGGCCTTGGTCTTTCTAGCTTTGATACTCACTTCAATGCCTTTACTCCTGGAGCGTGGTTAACTGGTGAAAAAAGCGAAGATGAAGAAAAATCACTTAATGAAGTAATTGATGAAATTACTTTAGAAGAATTTACTCATCAATATAGTAAAAAAGAAAATAATACGGCAGTAGCGGTTAATTTAAAATTAAATCAATATGATTTAAGTAAAATACAATTAGAGCAATTTAGCGGAACTGGTAAAGTCAGCTTTGATTATTTCCTTGCTATGGAAAATAGTTTTGTCCGTCAACATGAGCTACTTGCCCACTTAGATAATGTTAATATGGCTTATGCTTCTTCGAGTAAAAGAAATGGTTTTATAAGTAAAAAAGTAGTCATTTTCAATAATATTAATAGCGATATTCAAATTAGCCAAGATGTCTTAAAAGATCAATGCCAAGTGGATGATTTTGATAAGACGCAGTACCATGAATTTGAATTTTAGGAGAAAACTATGAATAGTAAAATTAAATTAATTATTCCATTTACGGTAATTGCCGCTACTTTGTTTAATAGTTGCGCGCATGATAAAGATGTTAATATCGCCCCTTTAAATCGTGTTAGTTATAATTCCGTTAGCACTTTTAGTGGTTTAAATAATGTTTTTCAAACCATGCTTGCGCAACAATTTAAAGAGACAAATCCAAAAAATAATTATCAAAAGCCCGATGGTGATTTTCAAATTTTTGATAAAGGAACAGTTAATGTAAAGTATAAAATTAAACTAAGTGGCACGATAAAGGTTGATTATGATCCGACGTCAGGTATCTCACCCATTAATTACAATAACCTTAATCTCTTTTTAAACGATGATATTAGTATTTCTTGGGATGCTTCTGATCCTAATTCTTATTACATGAAAATTGTTAATTCGCTTGGCTCGTTTTATATCGGTTGTGAAGTAAGAGAGAATGGAATGACATCTTGGTACCGGTATTGTAATACTCCGATTAACGGCAAAAATTATAAAATTAAGATTGTCAATCAGTTGCCTACGATAAACTTTCGTAATTTCATTTTGTGTGAGACTCTTTACGATTCCTCTTTCTCTATATCAACCTTGCGACTTGAAGATAATAATATTAGCTCATCAGATAGAATTGGTTTTGATCTTTCTGGATTTTTAAGTACTAATCCGGAAGCAAATGGTTATACATTTTATGCTAATAACCTTTTATCGCCTGGCTCTATTGCTTGTGATCCAGAAACAACAGCAAAGATTGATGAAATTTTATCATTAGGTATCGTTGAAGGTTTAACAATGAAGTTTGGCTCTAACAATAATAAGACTGCGTTAATTAGCGCGAATGTAAACGATCTTGATTTATCAGTTTGGAGTTCTGTCTTAGAAGTATTTAGCACCTTAGCGATGACTGGTAAATTGGATTTAGATTATTTTGTTGCTTACGCTGATTCATTTATTCATCAACAAGAAATTAGTTTAAAACTAAAAGATGTCAATGTTGATGGTTTAATTGGTAATTTTATATATTCTGGAGTAGTTAATATATCTAATTTAAATGTTGAACTTTTCGCTAACGAAGAAGTAATTCAAGATTGCACAAGAGAATCATTTGATCCTACTCAATACGTCGAACTTTAATTTTCATAAGAAAAACGCTTCGATTGAAGTAAACCCCTCCAGTTGATTGTCCAACAAATAGGGTTCACCTCATTTCGGGAGCGTTTTTATTAATTACTTTTTCTTTTTAGTTTTAATTTCTACTTCAGTTTCAACTTCATCATCGTTGAGTAATTCAATAATTGCGTTCTCTAACGCATTCATTAATACGCGTTTGACTTTTTCTT
>JAKSVA010000056.1 GCA_024408435.1 Bacilli bacterium | reverse complement strand
TACGGTCAATAACTAAAACATCATAATTTGGTTTCTTTTCTTTAATGGCTAAGGCGCTTACTAAGCCACTTGCCCCACCGCCCACAACAATAATTTTCATTATTCGAGTTCAAACGCTCCTGTATAAAGTTGATAATACACACCCTTTTGATCAATTAATTGATTATGGGTGCCACGTTCAATAATCTTACCATGATCAAGCACCATAATTGCTTGCGCATTTTGGACTGTACTTAAACGGTGGGCAATAACGAAGGTAGTCCTACCTTCCATAATTTTATCCATACCCTTTTGCACTAAGAGTTCAGTCCGTGTATCAATACTACTCGTCGCTTCATCTAAGATTAAAACTGGGACATTAGCAATGGCAGCCCGAGCGATATTAAGTAATTGTCTTTGCCCTTGCGAGAGATTAGAACCATCACCACTAAGCATCGTATCAAAGCCTTGTGGTAAACGCGTAATAAAGTCATAAGCATTGGCGATTCTTGCGGCTTCTTCAACTTCTTGATCAGTCGCATCAAGTCGACCATAGCGAATATTTTCTCTGACGGTTCCAGTAAATAAGTTGGTGTCTTGTAAAACAATACCTAACGATTTTCTTAAGGAAGATTTCTTAATCTTATTAATATTAATGCCATCATAACGAATCTTGCCATCTTCAATATCATAGAAACGGTTAATTAAATTAGTGATGGTTGTTTTACCCGCACCAGTCGCTCCAACAAAGGCAATCTTCTCCCCTGGACGCGCAAAAAGACTAATGCGTTTTAAAACTAAGTTAGGCGGATTATAAGCAAAGTCAACATCGCTTAAGAAAATATCACCTTCAAGTGGTGTATAAGTCAATGTCCCATTACCGTGTGGATGTTTCCAGGCAAAGAAACGAGTAGGTTCACTTGTTTCGTAGAAAGTATGATCATCCCGATATTTCACATTTACTAATGTGACATAACCATCATCTTTTTCGCTAACTTCATCCATTAAATCAAAAACACGAGAAGCACCAGCGGAACCTAAAAAAATCATTGATAATTGTTGTGATAAGTTATTCACGTTATTGGTGAACATTCTTGCCATCATTAAGAAAGAAACAATGGTATCCACGCCAACTGGTTGATTGCTAAATGAAATATTGTGAATATTATCACTATAGATAATAAAGACTGCCCCAACAACCGCAAGAACAACATAGAGTAAATTACCAATGTTACCAATAACCGGTGCTAACATATTGCCAGCTGTATTCGCGATAACACCATCGTCAGCTAATGCCCGGTTAAGTTTAGAAAAATCGTCTTCACTCTTATCTTCGTGTGAGAAGACTTTAATAACTTTTAAGCCATTAATCGCTTCTTCAATATGACCTTCAACAATACCAAGTTTTTCTTGTTGACGTCTAAAGTATTTACCGCTTTTTGCTCCAATTCGTTTCGCGGTGAAGAAAATCACAAGAGTTGTGAAAAGAACAATGATGGTTAAATAAAGTGAATAATAAAGCATAACGAAGATTAATGAAGTAACAATAACGCCCGTTTGGAAAACACCTGGTAAGGATTCGCGAACAATTTGTCTTGTGGTATCAATATCATTTGTGTACACGGACATGATGTCACCACGTTTATGTGTATCAAAATAACGAATTGGTAATGTTTCCATATGTTTAAACATGGCTTGTCGTGTTTCGTTTAAGAAGTCTTGCGTGACAACTGCCATCGCAACATTACATACAACTGCACTAATAATGCCTTCAATATAAATACCACCCATAATTGATAAATATAAAGTCATCTCTTTCCAGAAGGCAATGGCGTTTTCTGGAGTATGCGGCAAAGCTAAATATTTATCAATACAGTTAGTAATAAAACCAACAAAGACGGGCGAACAAATTGTGCTTGCTGACATCGTAACAACAAAAAATAGGCAAAGGAAAACACCTAACTTATGATCCTTCCACACCATCTTGATTAAGCGCTTGATGGTGCCTTTTTTGGCTTTTCCACCACTAGCGGGCATCCGGGGTGGCATGGCTAACTCCTCCAATATTTTGATTAACACGATTTTGGGAATGATAAACTTCTTGATAAATTTTATTCGTTCTTAATAATTCATCATGTGTACCAATTTGGTCAATGTGACCATTATCCATCACGATGATTTGATCAGCATCTTCAACTGATGAAGTTCTTTGGGCAATCACAATCTTCGTGGTTTGTGGTAAATCATTTTTTAAGGCTTGGCGAATTAATGCATCAGTTTTAGTGTCAACTGCACTAGTCGAATCATCAAGAATTAAAATCTTTGGTTTTTTTAGTAAAGCACGCGCAATACAAAGTCTTTGTCTTTGTCCACCACTTACATTGGTGCCACCTTGTTCGATATAAGTTTCATATTTCTTAGGGAAGTTTTGCACGAATTCATCTGCTTGTGCAATCTTCGCGGCCGCTAAAATTTCTTCATTCGTCGCATTTAAATCACCCCAACGGAGATTATCAGCAATCGTTCCCGAGAATAAAACGTTCTTTTGTAAAACCACCGCAACATTATCACGAAGAGTTCTTAAATCATATTTATGAACTGGATGTCCACCAACAATTAATTCTCCAGTTGAAATATCGTATAAACGTGAGATAAGACTAACTAACGTTGTTTTGCCGCTCCCTGTTGAACCGATAATTCCAATAAATTGACCAGGCTTAATACTTAAATTGATTTCATCAAGAGTGTTTCTTTCGGCTTGTTTTGAATATTTGAAAGTAACTTTATTAAAAATAACCGAGCCATCTTGTAAAAGCATAATTGGATCGTTAGGATTTTTAATCGTACTTTCTTCTTGAAGAACTTCCGCAATACGGCGAATACTTTCTAAGCTCATTGATAACATCCCTAAAATAATGGTCACCATCAGTAACGCCATTAAAATCTGCACGCCATAAGTTAAAAGGGCGGATAATTGACCAACGTTTAAGGTTTTGCCTTCTGATTCATAAACGAGCCAACCACCAAGACTACAAACTAAAATGTTTACGATGTGAATTGATAAGTTCATAATTGGTGAAGCAAAGGAAACAATAATTTCGGCTTTCTTAAATTCTTGACAAATATCATTACTAGCTTTAGCCATTTTTTTGGTTTCGTGTTCTTCACGCACAAAATTCTTCACCACCCGAATACCCGCAATGTTCTCTTGAATGGATTCGTTTAGTTTATCGTAACGTTTAAAGACTCTAGTGAAAATGCGGCCCGCTTGTCTTAACATAAAGAAGAAACCAAGACAAACTAATGGAACAACACCGACAAAGATCCACGCCATTTGTCCGCCTAGGACAAAACTTAAAACAGTTGCAAAGATAAACATTAATGGCGCCCGGACAATAATACGAATACCTAAGTTAAAGGTCATAAACGTGTTATTAACATCCGTTGTTAAACGTGTCACTAAGCTTGAAGTAGAAAAACGATCAATGTTAGCAAAAGAGAATGATTCAATCTTTTTAAAAATATCACCACGAAGATTTTGGGCAAGCCCAACTGAAGCGCGCGCCGAAGTTTTCGCTCCCATAATGCCACAAATTAAACTTATAATCGCAATCGATAAAAAAATAGCTGCATAGATTCCGATATTATTTAAATCAAGATCTTTGCCATTTGTTTGAATCTCGTTAACAAACAAAGACATGATAAAAGGAAGCGCACAATCGCATGCTGCTTCGGCGACCATTAAAAGCGGCGTCAATATCGCATAGATCTTATATTCACGTAGGCTATGTAAAATTAATTTAAAATTTTTCCACATGCTATGAGAATATCTTATTAAGATTAAGTTATTTGTCAATAATAAAACAAAAATTTGTTTTATTAAAATAAAAATCCCCGCGTATGCGAGGAATAATTATCTTTGGTGACCCGTATGGGGTTCGAACCCATGAATGCAAGATTGAAAATCTTGTGAGTTAAGCCTCTTCTCCAACGGGCCAAGTGATGGCGCCCACCGTAGGACTTGAACCTATAACCTACCGGTTAACAGCCGGTTGCTCTAACCATTGAGCTAGGTGGGCAGCGAAAAAATCTTATCACAAGTGCCTGGTTTGAGCAAATAACTTTACTTTTTTAATTTTTGCGCAATCGCCGAATATAAATCACTAACTTTTTTAAATGTTTTTAATTCGTCGCTAGTAAACTCAATACCAAGTTGTTCTTCTAATTCTAATAGCAACTCAACCACATCCAAAGAATCGAGGCCTAATTCCTTTAATTCTTTATCTGGATTAACAGTTTCGGTTTTTAGTTTTTTCGCTAAGACCGATTGAACTTTATTAATTACTTCATCCATAAAATAATACTACAAGTATTATATCAAAAAAGTTAGTTTATTCAAATCTAACTATATAGACCAATTATCACACTTCGTTTTACTTGAATACTGTTTCCTTTTTGGCGAAATAAAATGGGCACATATTCCTTTTCGATAATATAGAAATAAGTATCACCTTTTTTAATTGCCGTGCATTCTTCCATCGCACAATAAATTGAGGCATTTATTTCTTTTTTAACATACGTTTTAATTTCTTCGGTAACTCCACCCTCTTTACTAATATAGTAACCAACTGTTGTAGACATCGTATCAAGTTCACTATAAATCATTTGGGAAGAAACTAAATCACTTGATAAAAGAATTGCCACTGCCGCAACTAACATTGAAAACATCGCCACTATTCGTTTAGCCATGAATATATTCCTCCACCACAATTACCGTTGCAATAATTACAAGTATCACAATCATTGCTGTTCCAATAATCGCCGTTGTTTTAATAAAATCATATTGGCGTTTACTAGTTTTTTCTTCATCTAATTCAACCACACGCTTCAATTTAAAATAGGCTTCGTTAA
>JAKSVA010000055.1 GCA_024408435.1 Bacilli bacterium | reverse complement strand
GTAATTGACCTTCATAGCGAGTCTAGTAACAGGAGGAGATTTCATGTACGCAATTATTGAAACTGGCGGAAAGCAAGTAAAAGTCGCTGTCGGTGATAAAATTTTTGTTGAGAAAATTAATGTCAAAGCCGGTGAAAAATACACTTTCGATAAAGTTTTAGCGATTATTGATAAAGATGCCAAGATTGGTAATCCATATTTAAAGAATGCTAAAGTTACCGCCAAAGTTGAAAAACAAGGATTAGGGAAGAAGCTTCACATTTATAAATATAAAGCGAAGCACAATGAACGGAAGAGAATCGGTCATCGTCAACCTTACACAAGTTTAGTGATTGAAAATATTGCTTTATGATTGAAGTTAGTTATAGTAAACGCAAAATCGAAATTAAAGGGCACGCCAATTACGCTCCGAAAGGAAATGACATTGTCTGTGCCGCCGTTTCTAGTTTACTAACTACCGCTATTAATTCACTTAAAGGATTTAAGAAAAGTGAAATTAGAATTAAAGGTGGCGAAGCAACAATTGATATTAAACACAAGGTTGATCGTGATGATCAAACTCGTCTTGAGATGTTAATTACTGGATTAAAATTAATCAGTAAAAAATATCCAAAATACATTAAAATTAAGGAGAAGAAATTATTATGAGATTAACATTAGATTTACAACTCTTCGCTAGTAAGAAGGGTGTTGGCTCAACAAAAAACGGCCGTGATTCTCATTCGAAACGCTTAGGCGCTAAGTTAAGTGATGGCCAATTTGCTACAGCGGGTAGTATTATTTATCGGCAAAGAGGAACAAAAATTTTCCCCGGCAATAATACAATGCGTGGTGGTGATGATACGATTTTTGCTACCATCGATGGTATCGTCAAATTCGAAAGAATGGGACGGAGCAGAACCCGCGTTAGTGTATACGCCAAGTAAAATTGTTATAAAAAACACCTAATTTAAAAAAATGGGTGTTTTTTATTTCTATATCATATAGAATAAAAACGAAAGGAGATATAGCATGGAAAAATTCTTTAAAAAAGTCAAAACAGATGCAAAGTTTAGAAAAGAATTCTTTACTTATATGCATAATGCTGAAAAGAAATCCGCCAAACACATGAAAGAATTTGGTAAACATCTTGACGGCTATGTTATGGGCTTAATCAAAGACTTTTGCAAGAGCAAAAAAATTGCAATCAAAGATAGCAAAGCTGTTCAAAAACAACTCTGTCTTCTTTGTGGCAAAATTCAAAAACAATTGAATTCAATGATTGCTAAACAATTTGAAGCGCTTCTTGCAAACTACAAAAAGTAATTAGTTTACTAATTTTTTGGAGAGGTGAGATTTATATCTCATCTCTTTTTTAATATATAATATATAGTCGTTATGTTTATTGATCGTTGTAAGATTGAAGTAAGAAGTGGTAAAGGCGGCGATGGCGCCATCGCTTTTCGCCACGAAAAATATGTAGCAAATGGTGGACCAAGTGGTGGTAATGGTGGTCGAGGAGGATCAATTATTTTCCGCACCGATAAAACAATGAACTCGTTATTTAACTTCCGCCATTCTAAAGCCTTTATCGCGCAAGATGGAGAAAAAGGTGATATTAAACTTCGTTATGGCAAGAACGCCCCTGATGTAATTGTTAATGTCCCAGTTGGCACCGTTGTTTTAGATGCCGAAACTCATGAACTCCTCTTTGATTTAAACAAAGAGAATATGGAAGTAGTTGTGGTAAAAGGTGGGCGAGGTGGGCGAGGTAACGCTGCATTTAAAAGCGATAGAAACCGTGTACCAAGAATTGCGGAGAATGGTTTACCTGGGATTAATAAAAAATTAATTCTCGAATTAAAATTAATTGCTGATGTTGGTTTAGTTGGTTTACCTAACGCTGGTAAGTCAACCTTGCTTTCTTTAATTAGTGAAGCAAAACCAGAAATCGCTGATTATCCTTTTACAACCATTACACCTAACCTAGGTGTTGTTAATCATGGTAACTATCAAAGTTTTGTTGTCGCTGATTTACCTGGTTTAATTGAAGATGCGCATAAAGGAAAAGGCTTAGGCTTAGAGTTCCTCCGTCATGTTGAAAGATGTCGTGTGATTATTCATGTTGTAAGTATGGAAGACGGAGCTAATCCAGTTAAAGCTTATCAAACAATTAATGAAGAACTTAAAAAATATGATCCACGTTTAGTTAAACGACCGACAATTATTGCTGCTAGCAAAATGGATGAAGATGGCGCCGATGAAAAACGCATTAAATTTATTAAAGCGGTTAAGAAAAAGGCAATTGGAATTAGTGCGCTCACTAACGAAGGACTTGATGAATTACTCAATGCGACCATTTTAGAATTATCACGCGCTGAAGAGCCAAAGATTAAAGATTACCAAAATCTTAAAGAAAAAGTTTATGATGCACGTAAAGAAGAGAGCCTTTTCACAATCGTGAAAGAGAAACCGCATCAATATCGTATTTTAGGTGATAAAGTTTTACGTACTTATTCTTTAATTAATATTTCCACTGATGAAGGAATGCTAAGGTTAATTACTTATTTACGAAAAATCGGTGTTGATGATGAATTAGAAAAGAAAGGAGTCTCAGAAGGTGATACTATTTATTTAGGAGATTTCGCTTTCGAATATATCAAATGAAACTAAAGCAATATTTAAACGAAATAGTTAAATTCCTCAAGGAATATTTAAAAAAGAGTGGTGCCAAAGGCTATACACTCGGTCTTAGTGGTGGTGTTGATAGCGCTTTAACTTTAGCTTTATTGCTTAAGGCGGTAAAAAAAGAAAATATTCATGTTGTAATTATTCCAATTGAATCAAATAAAAATGATGAGAAATATGCAATCAATTTATGTAAGAAATTTAAAATAAAATATGATTTAGTTAATTTAACTAATTCTTATCATAAATTAAAAGATGACATCAATCGTGTTCATCCACTAAATAAGTTAAGTGAAAGTAATATTAAAGTTCGTTTACGAATGGTCGCTCTATACGCGATTGCACAAAAAGAAAATTCATTAGTAGTGGGCACTGATAATTTAGACGAACGTTATGTTGGTTACTTTACAAAATTTGGTGATGGTGCTGCTGATTTGCTACCAATCGCAAAACTCACCAAAGGTGAAGTTTATCAAGCTAGTAAATTATTAGGTGTTAGTAAAGAAATTATTGAAAGAGCGCCTACTGCTGGTTTGTTTGTGAATCAGAAAGATGAAGATGATTTAGATGTTAAATATCTTGAATTAGATAAATATCTATTAGGTAAAAAAGTCAGTAAAAAAGATGAAGCAAGAATTAAACATCTTCATCAGGTTAGTCAACATAAAAGAAGTGCAATTCCTGAACCAAAGGATTTTAAAAGATAATGGAAGAAAAAAAGATTAATAAAGTCGTTTTATCGGGGCTTATTAGCGCAGCGGTTATTTTGCTCACCATTCTTATTTTTCTTTTGCTAAAATAAAAGTATGTATTTTGCTTTAACAGGAAAGATTACGCATATCATTAATCATAGTGTCGTGATTAATGTTAATAACGTTAGTTATGAACTTTTAGTCGCGCACCCTCAAGACTATGCGCTTGGGAGCGAGATGACAATTTATACTCATTATGTTATTCGTGAAGATGAACAATATTTAGTTGGCTTTAAAGATTTAGACGAAAAGAAAGCATTCATGTCTTTAATTAATGTTAAAGGCATTGGGCCAAAGACAGCACTTAATGCTTTAAGCGGCACGACAACAACTGATTTATTTAACGCCATTGCAGCGAATAATGTTACTTTCCTAAAGAAACTTCCGGGAATTGGTAGTAAAGCTGCTGGGCAAATTATTCTTGATTTAAAAGGTCAATTAACAACTAGTAAAGCAGATATTCATCAATATGAACAAGTGCGTGCTGCTCTTAAAAGTTTAGGCTTTAAGGTAAAAGAAATTGAAGATGCTTTGGCAAAGGTTTCAATTCCTAATGGCACGAATGAACAAATTTTAAAAGAAGCATTAAGAAAATTACGTAAGTGATATGGCACGAATTTTAGACGCAAAGAAAAATCAAAAAGAAGCTGATATCGAGCTTTCTTTACGCCCAAAAACTTTGAAAGAATATATCGGACAAAAAGAATTAAAACGAAATCTAGAAATTTTTATTGGTGCCGCTAAGCACCGTGAAGAAGTTCTTGATCATACGCTTTTATATGGTCCGCCTGGTTTAGGTAAAACCACTTTGGCCTATATCATCGCTAACGAAATGAATACTAAAGTGCGTTTAATTAACGGGCCAAGTGTTGAGCGACCTGGCGATTTAGCAAGCATTCTTTCGACGATGGAGCCGGGAGAAATTTTATTTATCGATGAAATTCATCGCTTGCCACGGGTTGTTGAAGAAATTCTTTATAGTGCAATGGAAGATTTTAAATTAATTACGATTAGTGGTATTGGTGAAAATGCGACAAGTATTGATATCCCACTTCCGCCCTTTACTTTAATTGGCGCGACAACGCGGGCTGGTGCTCTTTCTTCGCCCTTAAGAGCGCGTTTTGGCATTACCCAAAAATTTAATTTTTATTCATTAGAAGAGATTGAACAAATTGTTCATAGAACAAGTAAGGTCTTCAAAACCAAAATTAGTGAAGATGCTGTTAAATTAATTGCGGCAAGAAGTCGGGGAACACCACGAATTGCCAATCGTTTATTCCGGCGTGTTCGCGATTTTGCTAACTATGACCATAAAGACGAAATTACTACCGCGATTGCTATTAAAGCGCTTGATGCTTTAAAGGTTGACAAACTTGGTCTTGATGATGTCGATATTCGTTACTTAAAAGCAATTATGGAGCGTTTCCATGGTGGTCCAGTTGGCTTAGAAGCAATTGCTAGTAGCATCGGCGAAGAAGTCATGAATTTAGAAGA
>JAKSVA010000054.1 GCA_024408435.1 Bacilli bacterium | reverse complement strand
TGAAGGATCGCCTGGCGTATCCGCAGATGGCAACATTATGTCTTTAATTAATTTTTCTAATTTGTCAGATTATTGTTTTTATGGTTTGTTTAAGGATTGTAAGTCATTAACATCTGCTCCTATATTGCCTGCAAGCGCTATGAGGGACCGTTGTTATATGTATATGTTTACTAATTGTTCTAGTTTAACAGTCTCGCCGATTTTACCTTCAGAAAATTTATTTAATTCTTGCTATGCTGGTATGTTCCAAAATACCGGGATTCGTGTTGCTCCAAGATTACCTGCAACCACTCTCGCTGATAATTGTTATTCCGGTATGTTTAGTGAATGTAGTTTTCTAAAAGAAGCCCCAGAATTACCAGCATTTGCAACTTATTTCGGATGCTATGGAGCGATGTTTTTTAGATGTACTTCCTTAAGACGTGCTCCTTTAATAGACCTTAAATCTTTTGGAACTTATTCTTTTGCTGTGCGTATGTTTGCTGGATGTACATCTCTTTCTTATATTAAAGTATGTTTTGAAGAACCGATGTTATCCAGTAATCCTACCGAATTTAGATTGATGGGTTGGGTTAGTGGCGTTGCTCCACAAGGAACGTTCGTGTGCCCTAAACTATGCGCAGATAAAGATACTTATAGTGATTTTAGTAATAAAACCATTCCAGTTGGTTGGACTATCGATAACGATATGTCTTATTAAGTTATTTAGTTTTCTTAAAAATATAAATGAAGCACTAGCTGCTTACTTTGTTCGAATCTTACGAGTTGTTACTCGTATAATTGGTGATTATGTGCTTCATTTTAGTGTGCGTATGTTCAAATTTAGGTATGAAACTTTCGGAAACGAAAAGGATTGTGTCTAGTGTATTGATTGATAATAAAGATGTGAATGGGCTTTGCTTAATCTTTTAAATTTTGTAGTGAACCCTAAATCTTGAACCACTAATTAGCATAATGTTATATCGTTAGACTTTGAAGTATGTTTTTTTATATAATGAAAATGAGGTGATTTATATGTATCCATTTAAAAAGAATTCATTAGCGTTACTAATGGTTTTTGCTTCTTCTAGTGTTTTTTGTGTCACTAGCTGTGGTAGTAGTAAACCCACTCAATTAGGGCGCGACCAAGATTTTAATTTCGATTGGAAATTTCAAATGGAAGGTAAAGATGCGATTAATGTCGATCTTCCTTATGATTACGCTATTACTCAACCATTTTCCGAAAATAGCGAAGCGGAAGTTGGCTTTACACAAGGTGGAAAGGCCACTTATACAAAAACATTTCATTTAGATAATTTAGGTGCTGGTCGAGTCATCATCGACTTTGATGGCGTTTATAATTTATCGAAAATTTATGTGAATGATCAATATCTTGGGGAGAATTTATATGGTTATAATCCATTCTCTTTTGATATCACTAATTATGTTCATTCTAATCAAGATAATACGATTAAGATTGAAACTGATTGTAATCAACCTAATAGTCGTTACTATAGTGGCGCAGGTATCTACCGCAATGTAAAATTATCAATTCTTAATCCAATTCATATCGCTCACCATGGTACTTATGTAACTACACCAAGAATCCAATATGGTGAAGGGATAGTTAATGTTAAATTACTGATTGAAAATGATACGGGTAGAGGAAAATCAGTTATTGTTAAAAATACTGTTTATAATGCGAATAACGAAGCAGTTAGTGCAACGATTAGTAAAGATTCAGGAACAATTAAAAGTAATTCGATTCAAGAAGTTAATACTTCTTTAGTGGTTGATAATCCATTACTATGGAGTGATACTTCCCCTAATCTATATTATTTAAAAAGTGAAATATATGATGGTAATACCATTATTGATACTTACACCACAAGATTTGGTTTTCGTTATTTTGAATTTAATGAACGTGGATTTGTGATTAATGGTAAGTCAGTTAAACTAAAGGGTGCGAGTATGCATCATGATCAAGGAGCGTTAGGCGCGAATGGTTATACTGATGCGTATCGTCGCCAAATTCAAAAGTTAAAAGATATGGGCTTTAACGCTATTAGAACTACTCATAATATGTTCGATAGTGAATATCTTCGTTTATGTGATGAGATGGGAATTTATGTCATGGAAGAAGCCTTTGATATGTGGCGAATTAATAAACATAATAACATCCATGATTTTGCTGAACACTTTGATGTTAAATTAAAAGAAGATAATCAAATAATTAACGGCAATAAAGATATGACATGGTCTGAGTTTGCCATTAAAGAAATGGTTAATCGTGATAAAAATAATCCTGGCATTATCTTGTGGTCAATCGGTAATGAAATTGCTGGCGCAGATAAACATGTTGAAGCGGCGAAAGATTTAATTAAATGGGTGCAAGAGATTGATAAGACTCGTCCAATCACTATGGGCGATAATGGGAGAACCACTAATCCAACTACTCCCCAAGGGAGAGTATTATGGGAAATTCATAATTCAGGCGGTGTGATTGGTTATAACTATCCACGTGATGGACAATATGAAGATGCCTTTAGGGAATTTGGTTCAATCTTTGCTTCCGAATCTTGTTCAGCGTTATCTAGTCGTGGGCAATATCGTAGCGAGGATGATTATTTAGGAAAAACATCTCCAACTTGGCAAAAGTACGAAACTGATAAACCAGATATTTTGATGAATTTATATGGTTATAACATTCCTTCGTATGATCGTAGTTACTCAAGCACAACATTCTCACGTAACCTTAAACAAGTTTTAGAAACTGATTATGTTGCTGGTCAATTTATTTGGACTGGTTTTGACTATATTGGTGAGCCGACACCATGGAATTGTAATAATATAGATTATGGTCCAGGCCGTGTAACACAATTAGGCGCTGCACCAAATACATCTTATTTTGGTATTATTGATACCGCTGGTTTCCCAAAAGATATTTATTATTTACATCAGGCACAATATCGTCATGACATGACAACTTTAAATTTAGTTGGTTCATTTAATAAAAATAATCAATATTTAAGTTCAAGTGATCCACATAAGAATATGACACCTGTTGATGTTTATACTAACGCTCCTAAAGTTAAATTATATTTAATTGATGATGGAGAAGACATTACTAAGGACACTCCTGTGCTTGCTGAATTAAATTGGGAGCCGCATGTTACTGGCGCAGGTCATTCGTATATCGCATACAAAGGATCTAGTAGTGATGAGACTAAATGCAAATATATTGAACCTGATAAAATTGAAATCACTGGGGGAGACAATTATCGCTATGGATCGGATTTATCTGGACATTTTTATATTAATCCTAATGATCAAAGATTAGTTGCTAAGGCATTTGATATTATGGGTAATGAAATTACTAATGTTAGTGGCTTAACTACTCTTTTTAATCCAGGTGAGGCTAAAAAAATAGATACCAATGTAAGTAAAACCGAATTAAAAGCCGATGCGCATTCATTATCTTATATTGAAGCGACTATTAATGACGCTAAAGGTAATTACATTAATACTGCTAATAATTCAAATTTCGATATCGAAGTTACTGGTGAAGGTACGATTGCTGGCGTTGATAATGGCAATAGTGCAGAATTAAAAAAATTCCAGCAAACAATTGGAGATAATGGCAAAAGTGCCACGATTAAAGATTATGCTGGTAAATTCGTTGTAATTATTAAATCAACTAGAAACGCTGGTGATATTAAAGTCACTATTAAAGATAAGAAAGGTATTATTGAAACTAAAACAATTAATCTAACTAGTAGCCTCTAGTTAAAGTGTTAGGAATAATCTTTTTAATGGTTTCTAGCCATTTTGCCATATCAGATTCACTAATTTCGTGAAATCCATGCTCAATGCATTCTTCGCGGTCCTTATAACGTTGTAAAACGTATTTAGGACAGCCTTTAATCATCTTTGCGATGCTAATAATATCATCTAGATTATGGAATTCTTTAATTGCGGTTGTTCTAAATTCGTAAGGAAATTGATGATTAAGTAAATATTGGATTGATTCTTGGATTGGATTAATGTTTAGTTTATTAACGCCTGAAGTTAAAGAATATTTACCAATAGCGTTTTTAATATCAATCGCTACATAATCAATTAATTTATCTTCAATTAGTTTAATCATCAGTTTCGGATTAGTTCCATTAGTGTCTAATTTAACTCTATAGCCTAAAGCTTTAATCTCTTTAATCTTATCAATGATATCAGGATGAATTAAAGGCTCACCACCCGTAATTACAACAGCATCAATCTTTCCTAAGCGGTCTTTTAATAATGTTTTAATCTCATCCCAAGGGATGATGGGATTATGTTGATTAAGCACTAATGCGCTATTATGGCAGAATGGACAACGAAAATTGCATCCTTCAGTAAAAAGAGTGATAGATAAATAATCATCAAAGTCCACTAAGGACATCTTATCGATGCCAACAAAATCCATATATTAATTAGTGAGATGCGTGCCAACTATCTTTACCTAATTGTGTGTCATCGTTACCATCAGTTGAACGAGCACAATCAAGATAACTTCTAGGATCGTTATAGTCGGCAATCCAACCTTGACGAGCAACGGCATAGTCGCCAGTTCTTCTCGCGGCAGTAAATGATTGCCATTCCATAACTTGAACATCAACATCAATACCCCAGAGGCTCATATAAGCTTGAATTCTTTCCGCAACGTCCTCGTGAGCAGTACCGTTATTGGTGCTAATTGTGACTCTTGGGAAGTTAGTAAACTTTCCGGAAGCCTCATCGTAATTGATGCCTGCTTCTTTGGCTAATTTAATTGCGGTTTCACCGGCATCTTTCATTACTCTTTCTTGATCTTCTGGTTTTTCAGGTATTTCAAAGAATCCACCAGCTTCTCTTTTATCGAAGCGATGGGCTTTGTAATGTTCTTCATCACTATCCAAATATTTGTAATTATTTTTATTTCTAGCTTGCCA
>JAKSVA010000053.1 GCA_024408435.1 Bacilli bacterium | reverse complement strand
AATGTGATTATCCGCAAAGTTAATTCCTTTCGCGGTTAATTCTTTTTCACTTAAAGATGCCCCGTTTTGATAACCATAGTAAAAACCGCTCCCAATTGCAAAATGACAACCCATATTCTCATCAAGGGTACATTCATAAAAAATGGGAACACCCGTTTGATTAACTGGCGAAGAAAATGGCACTAAAGATAATTCACCTAAATAATGCATTTCTTCTGAATTATTCACGAAACGCTTTAGTAATTGCTCATTCTGCTTAGCGCTAACTTTAATCACACGGCCGTGCTTAAGAGTAAATTTAGCATCTTGAATTACTTCTCCGCTCATCGAAATTGGTTTACTTGTGTAGACAACACCATCAACTTTTAAGCGGTGAGGAGAAGTATAACATTCTTCACAAGGAAGATTAGGGAACCAATAACGATTATTGTGATAATCCTTATGAACGGGGCTATTAAAACGATATTTATCAGGTAGGCCCACGACAATATCGGTACCATTTTTACTAGTAAAATGTAAGGTTTTAATTTTTAACTTCGTTAACTGTTTAGCGTAATATTCAATCTTCTTACAATGATCATCCCACGCTTTAAACGGGTCTTTCGCATTGATATAAGAAGAAAAGAAAATCGCTCGCCACATTTTTTCGATTGCTGCTTCTTTTGTAAGCTGAGGGAAAAGAAATTTAGCCCACGATTCACTTGGAACAGTTAAAAAGACAAAAGGCGCCCGATCCCGGGTGTGATTAGTCCTTCTCATTAAATAGCGGCGACGCGCTAAATATTCCGCTGAACTTCTTTCCTCATCAAGGCCATTTAGATAGTTAGGTAAAATACTCACTACATAGATGTGATGAACTTTATTTTTAACATCGAAATCAATTTCTTGTTTTGTTAATGGATGAAGGGCCTTTAAACTCGCTAAGGAAGTCTTTTCTTTAATAATTCGATCAATTTCGGTATAGGTCCAATTAACATAAACACGCGCGGCACCTGCTAAGTAGCATTCTTCAACGAGCATCCCAATAAAATCTAGTTGGTCAAAATTAGCAAAAATGCGTACCGAATCACCTTTTGGAAAATTTAAACAACGCTTGACCGCTAATTTTGCGTAGTTTCTTTTTAATAATTCAAAATCTTTAATCATTATTTCGCCCACTCCCCGTTTTTAAAAATATTTACTTTCTTTCCATCTTTCGTTGTCGCAACAATATTTAAATCACTTGTTCCGACCATAAAGTCAATATGATTATCCGCAAAGTTAATTCCTTTTTCTTGTAATTTTTTACGGCTTAAGAAACGATAGCCCCGATGAGCATAAGGGAAGCCTTCACCAATCGCAAAGTGACAACAAGCGTTTTCATCATAAAGAATATTTAAGAATAAAATACCCATTTGGTTAATTGGAGAAGAATATGGCACTAAG
This sequence comes from Bacilli bacterium, assembly GCA_024408435.1. Taxonomy (GTDB): domain Bacteria; phylum Bacillota_I; class Bacilli_A; order RFN20; family CAG-826; genus UB1719. The sequence continues at coordinate 3,533 of JAKSVA010000053.1, read as the reverse complement.
GCTAATTCGCCCAAGTAATGCATTGCATCAGATTTATTAATTAATTGTTTAAGGAACTTTTCGTTTTGCTTTGCACTAACTTCAATAATTCGCCCCTTCTTAAATACAAAACGAGCGTCTTTAATAACAACGCCATTAAAAGCAAATGGTTTACTTGAACATAAAACCCCGTTAGCTTTTAAGCGATGTGGCGAAGTAAAACATTCCTCGCTCGGCATATTCGGATGATATCGCCGGCGCGTTTTAAAATCAAAATGTGATGCTCCGCGGAAATGATAATGATCAAGTAATCCCACCACGAAATCAGTACCGTTTTTACTCGTGTAATGTAAGGTCTTAATTTTTAAATTATTGAGCCATTTAGCATGGCGGTCAATTTCATCGATGTGCTTATCCCAATTAGCAAACGGATCTTTTTTATTAACGTGAGAAGCTTTAAAGATTAATTGCCAAAGCTTTTCCACAGCGGCTTCATCACTTAATTTTGGGAAAAGCGTTTTTGCCCATTTAACTCCTGGTACACAAACGGAAGAAAATGGCGGACGATCTTTCCCACCGATTGCTTTAAAGAAATATGCACGGCGTGTTAGTTGTTCAAGTCCAATTCGTTGAGGATCAACTCCTTTTAAATAGTAAGGGTCCTCGCTAGTAATAAAAATGTAATTAACATTGTTTTTGATATCAAACTTAATTTCTTCTTTTTTGTGGGGACGGAGAGTTTTTAATTCTTTTAGTGAAATTCTTTCACAAGCAAGACGTTCAATTGGTCCGTAATTCCAATGAACATGGACACGTTTTGCACCAGCAAGATAACACTCTTCAGCCACCATATTGACAAATTGTGGTTGATCAAGTTCAGCAAAGATTCTTACTGTTCGGCCTTTAAAAAGGTTTAAGCCGCGACGCACAATTAATTTTGCGTAATTTCGTTTTAAAAGTTCAAAATCCTTAATCATATTTTATTCACCCAATTACCATTTTTAAAGATTTGCACCTTTTTATTATCTTGCGTCGTGGCGACAATGTTTAAATCACTTGTGCCAATCATAAAGTCAATATGAATGGTTCCACCATTAATTCCAAGTTTTTTTAATTGTTTTGGTTTAAGACTACGAATTTTATTTTTGTAAGTTGTGTTAATGGCATAACCAAACGCTAAATGGCACGCCGCGTTTTCATCAAAAAGCGTATTATAGTAAATTATTTTTGTATTACTCACTGGTGAATCATATGGCACTAACGCTAGTTCGCCTAAATAATGCGTTTCTTTTTCTAAATTGATTAGTCGCTTTAAATATCGTTCACCTTTTTCGGCTGTTACTTTAATAATCTTCCCTTTATGAAAACGAATAGCAAAATTTTCCATCACATGCCCATCGCGTGATAGAGGGCGAGTCGAATAAACAACACCTTCTGTCTTCAGTCGATCAGGAGTGGTAAAACATTCCACCGCTGGCATATTTGGATTAAATGGGGCATCTTTTACATCATCATGCGCGCCCCCACAGAAAAGAGTATCTTTATTAACACCAACCACTAAATCAGTGCCATTTTTACTCGTGTAATGTAAGGTTTTAATCTTTAAATTATTAAGCCATCTTGTTCTTGCTTTAATCTCGCGGTTATATTCTTGCCAATTCTTCACTGGATCACCTTCAAGGCGACAACACGTAATTACTTTTTCCCACATTAATAAATACGCTTCTTCTTCACTCTTCGCTTTGGGGAAAATAACTTTCGCCCATTTTTTTCCTGGAAGTGCGGCAATACACCATGGTCCTTCTTTCCCTTCCCGTTCAGCTTTTAAGCGGAATGGTAAAATTGCTCGCGCGTGAGCTTTTTTGGTTTTACTAATTTTCGCTGGATCAATTCCTTCCATCCAATCAGGCGGATATGATTCAAGATGTAATTGCGCAATTTGTTCATCATACTCGTATTCAATGCGTTTTAATTCGGGTGGATAGATTTTACATAATTCACGACGACTCGTGTAATTATAAATCGTCTTTAAAAGGGGACGATAACTCCAATAGACATCAACACGCCGTGCGCCTCGTTGATAAAGTTCATCAACGACATAAGTAACAAATTCAGGGTCATCTAAATCAGCTTGGACTTTACAAACCCGGTTTTGCACACTATTTAAGCCAGAGACAACAATTAAATGAGCGTATTTTTTCTTATAGGAAGTTAAGTCTTTTAATTGGATCATAGTTTATCGACACCTGTTAATTCAATAAAATGTGGTAGTTTCTCACACCAAGCACAGAAAATATGCCATTCGTTTAATTTATGATGACGTCTTTGTAAATACATCGTTTTTAATTGTTGGTAGTTAGTAGTCATGGTCGCCCCTAAACAGAAGCCACACGGAAGCGTTGCCACGAGTTCACGCCACTTCGCCGTGCGCTTTGGATCAGCTAAATCCATTTTTAAAACTTCATCGGCTTTCTCTTGAGCAATTTGAATGACACGTGGATCAGTTTCACTCACGCATTGTTCACCAACCTTGAACTTTAATAAACAATGCATAGTTGATTGCGAGGAGACAAAATCAAACCAATGATAACGTTGAGCTTGTTTCCACCAATATAAAGGCGCGGTGACATCTAAATGGACTAAAATGCCTTTTAGATAGTTATCATGACCTTCACCATTTCTCGCGCTGCCAAGTTTTGCCCCACGGAGAAAATCTTTTTCATCACATGGACTATTATCAATCTCGGTGCGCATTGGATTGCCACTTGCCTTCACCGCTCTTTCAAGTCCATACACATAAGTGTTCTTAATGTTAAAATCCATAATAAGCCTCCATTAAATTAACTAACAAAGTTAAACGAGTTAATAAACCAACTCCGCCCGGAACTGGTGTTTGTAATCTTACTTTTAAATTTGGTTCTACATCACCATGTAAACCAGTCTCGTCACGATTAATGCCAACATCCACAACGACAGCGCTTTCTTTAAGTTTAAAGTTGTGGTCTAAGAAATATTTATGACCAACCGCCACAACAATAATATCAGCGTGCGCTAAATAAAATTCCATATCGCTCCGACTAGTTTTACTATGAAGTTGAGTGACATTCGCGGATTCATTACGTAAAAGAATTTGCATTGGTTTACCAACGATATTACTTCGACCAATGACAACCGCATTCTTGCCTAAAATCTCTACATGTTCACTTTTTAAATAATCAATAATGCCCTTTGGGGTACAAGGAGAAAAGGTTGATAGTGGATGAAAGCCATCCACATCTTTCTTTGGGCTTACCGCTAATTTAACGAGGTTTTCGTTAATATGCTTTGGTAGTGGCATCTGGACGATTAAACCATGAACGTTATTATCGTGATTATATTTTTCAATTAACGCTAATAGAGCATCTTGGCTAATCGTTGGTGCTTGTTTATCAAGGATAACTTTAACGCCAATCTCCGCGCCATCTTTAAGCTTCCCTCGGACATAAGCATCACTAGCGGAATCGTTATTAACTTGAATAATTACTAAACAAGGAATCGTTTTTAATTTCGCGACT
>JAKSVA010000052.1 GCA_024408435.1 Bacilli bacterium | reverse complement strand
AAGATAAGCATAATTAATGCGTTAACTAGAGTCGAGAAAAATAATCCAGCTGCCGCTGATTCTTTCTTACCCATTCTTTTTGAAACAACTGGGACAAGGAACATTGTTACCGCAATACCAACACCATTAAGTAAATCTGGTAAAATTGTCATTACACCATCATAACCAAAGAAGTCAGCAGAAATAAATGGTGTAATAACTCCTTTAAACATATCGCCACCGGCAACAATAACTGAAATTACACAAATTGCTAACATTGAACGACTATGAGTAATACGTCCAATCGCTTTCTTAAATGCGCCTTTTTCTTTTGGTGTTGGTTCAGGAATCCATCTTTCTTTACTACCCTTATAACATAAAAGCATAAAGACGATAGCGAAGACCGCTAAAACAGCAACACCGATAATTAATGGTTTAAAATCAACAACAGAGCCACCAGTAGTCTCATCAGTCTTAAACGCTAGAGCTTTTACAGCTAAGACTGGTAAACCACCAAGGTTACCGGCAATACCACGAGCAATTGATAATTTACTTCTTTCTTTCGAATCGAGAGTAACAACACTAGCAAGCGAACCATAAGGAATCTGGATAGCGGTCATACACATACCGAATAGGATATAGGTGAATCCTGCTAGAACATATTGCCAAGGAGCAGCAGTCATACTTTCAACCGCGGCTGGGCCATTCTGGCAGAACATTAAAATGGTTGCAATTGCATACGGAACGCTTACATAAAGGAACCAACGTTTAAACTTGCCGTGTTTATTTGGTTTCATTCTATCAGCAATACGTCCCATGATTGGATCGTTTAACGCATCCCAAACACGTGCAATAGCAAAAATGATAATGATATAAGCCGGGTTAAACATTAAGCAGCTTGTGTAGTATTTATTAAGTAAAACGTTAGCACACGCAAAGATTAAACAGTTACCAAAGTCACCAAAACAATAAAACAAAATATCTTTCCATTTGATGCCACTATGTTCTGCGATAGTTTGTCGAGAGATTACTTGTGCCATTTTGTTTCCTAAATAATATTATTAATATTATACCCTATTTATTTTAAAAATTTTGACTTATTTATCTTATTTTTTAATTCTTTTAAATAAACGGTCTCGTTAACAGGAATTTTGACCGTTATTCCTTTATGCCATCCTGAATATAAAGAGGCGTTAATAATTTCAACTGCTTTTAGTCCTTCACTACCGTGAATTAACAATTTTTCTTTTCCTAAAATTGCGTTGGTGAAGTTAGTCATAATTTTCATATGTTCTTCTAAATTATCCTTAGCAATTTTAATTTCTTTAACTTTAAAGCCTGGTTTATCATAAGGACCTTTTGCGGTTCTTGAGAATTTCTTTGTATCAACATTAGATTGATAGAAAGTTAATTTACCACCTTCACACACTAATTTACCTTTTGTGCCACTTATCTCAAGACGATTACAGCCAGGATATTCACCAGTAGTGGAAATAAATGTTCCTGTTGCGCCGTTTTTAAAGCGGAAGAAAAGAGTAAAATCATCATCCGCTTCAATTGGATGCCATTTACCATTATCTAAGAAGCCGTTCACACTAACGGGTTTTTCGCCCATAATCCATTGTAAGAGATCGATTTGGTGACAAGCCTGGTTAATAATTAAACCGCCACCTTCACCCTTCCAAGTCGCACGATTTGGCGCAACTGTGTAATATTTATCAGGGCGATACCACATAGTAATTACCCAATTAATTCTTTGTAAATCACCTAGTTCGCCTTGTTTAATCATCGACCGCATTTTTTGATAAATATTTAACGCTCGTTGATTAAACATCATACCAAAGAGAGCTTTGCTCTTTTTGCTTGCTTCAATCATCCGCTTTACATCATAAGCAGTTGTTGCAGCTGGCTTTTCGCACATAACGGGAATATTCCGTTTTAAGCATTCAATTACCATTTCCGCGTGAAATGGATGAGGCGAAGTGATAATTGCTGCATCAATATATTTATGATCAAGCATTTGATGATAATCAGTAAAGACTTTAACACTCTTTGGTAAAATTGTCGGGATTATCTTGCGTCTTTTTGGACTTGGTTCAGTAACCGCAGCAATCGTAGCGTTTTTAACTAATTTTTGCTTAAGAATAAATTCGGCGTAGCATTGTTCAGCGTGGGCGCCGAAACCAATTAAACCATAACGAACTATTTTCATAAACTACTTTAAATCCTTTTCATCAATCGCCCATTTCTTTTTAAATGATTCTAATTCAAGGGTTAAAAATGGACCTTTTTTGCTTTGCTTGACATGGATGATGGCGCTTTTGCCACTTATTTCAAGATTTTGCATCAGCCAAAATTCCGCTTCCCCTTTATCATTTTTAACAAAGATCCCTGGGGCAACACTTAATTCCCCAACTAATTTTTTTCTTTTTCCAGGTAACATAATTTAATCTCCTTTATTTCTTAAACAAACCTTCATGGATTTCCATGTAGCCAGCTTTTAAAAGCATCATACGAGCGTGAGCGACAGCATCAAAGAAAGCCGCTGTTCGATTAGGATAAACAAATTTTTGTGTGTTTTGAATGTCTTCAAATTTTTCACCATTAATTGGATAACGGAGGTGGTGCTCAATACTAAAGGTCATATCTTTATTGACTAACTTTAAAAGTTCAGCAATGTTTGCTTCTCCTTCACCAACTGGTGTGATATCAGCATCGTTATTTTTATGGATACCATCTTTAAAGTGAACATAATAAGCACGAGGAAAAACTTCTTTTAAAGTTTTTTCGCTTGGGACACCGACTTGAATATAGTTACTTGAATCGTAGACCGATAATATTCCATGAATTTTATCGAGTAATTCATTAATTCTTTCTGGTGTCTCACCATAAGAATCTTTTTCGTTTTCTAAACAAACTTTAATACCACTACGATTAGCCTCATCTACAACGTATTGGAGACGTTTAACTACTTCATCAACGTTGTTTTGGTGATTGAAGAAGGAGAAAACACGAATGTGGGGAGCATGGAAAACTTTTGCCATTTCAATTGCTTTAGCGACTCGTTTTTGAAAAGCACCAAAATCAGTGGCAAAATCATTTTTTCCAATTGGGGAAGAAATCGCCCAGACATCAATACCGGCATTTTTTAATTTTTCGTAAAATTCTTGCGCTTGAGCGTTAGAAAATTCAAGGACGTTAATTCCATTAACATCACGAATTTCCGCAAGATGAATTCCCATGCTTTTGATTGCTTTAATCGCATCATCAATGTTGACGGCAGCTTCATCAGTTGGGGCACATAATTTAATCATATTTAATCTCCTTAAAAAATATTCTTATCTTCGCGATAACGCCGCCACACATTTTCGAAGAAACTATCTTCGTGAGGTATTTGACGTGTTTCGCGCCAATTAACTTTAAATGTTTTGCCATTAAAAATGACTTCTTGGACTTTGCCTTTACTTTTTCCATCATCAGGAACAAAGCGGAATACTTCATCTAAGCCTTTCCGTAATTGTCCAGATTTTTGGTAATAAAGAGCAGAACCGCGACTCTTTTTAATTGTCTTTGCAAAATCAATTAAACTTGTTAATACGGCCATTTGGGTAATTAAGATGTCTTTATATTTATAAGCGTTAACTAAATCGGTTTTATTTTTTACGCCAACTTTAGCTAATTGTTGATAATCTTTTTGCGCCATTAACAAAGCTTCATCCATTTTCTTTAATTCGCGAATCGCGGCGCCATAATCACTCATCCGTTTACTAGCGTTATTAATTAATAATTGAACATTATCTTTATTTTTTAAAGCGTGGTTAACAAAACGCATTTCGTTAGCGAGTTCTTTATTCACTAACTTAATGAATAAGGTTTTATTAATATTTTTCCGTTTGCTACTAATCACAAATTGAGAAGCACGTAATGAACCAACTTGTCCAGCATTAAGAGCGGAGCCACCTGGGCGAGAAACACCATGTGTTCCAGCACACTCACCACAAGCAAATAAACCAGTGACACTACTTTCCCACCATTTATTAACAGCAATACCACCATTATGGTGTTGAGCGCACAAAGCAATTTCTAAGTATTTTTTATTAATATCTAATCCTTTTGATTTATACAAATCAATCGCAGGTTGATTCATATGTTTTAATCTTTCGATTGGAGTTTTTTGTTTGGCGCCGGCTTTCGTTAAATAAGTTTTTGCTTCATTACTTAATTTATTTAAATCAATTGTCTTTAGATTAAATGGATTTTTTGTGAAGTCTAAATAAACCCGACGATTTTTAAAAGTAATTTCGCGGTACACCAATAAATCAATCACTGATGAACCGTTTAACACTTTATTAGAATCAAAAGGCCATTGATAACCTTTTAAAAAGATATTATTAAGTGCTTCATATTTATTAGAGAAATAATCAGCTAAGAACTCATGTTCTTTCTTTTGTTTATCAATTGAAACAAAACGTGGTAGAACTTGCATGTAAGTTCCGGAAACATTCCAACGAGGAGCAATACTCGCTAAGCCATATTGCCATTCACTAACGTTTTGTAGTTTTGCACCAGCTGTAATCGCTAACGAAGTTGAACCAGTGTGACAAGTGGGATAGACGCTATTTTGGTAAATACCAGCTGGGCCACCAGTTGCCATAATGATATTAGGAGTATTAAACAAAACAAATTCACCAGTTTTTTTATCTAAAGTAACTAAACCAACTACTTCGTTATTATTTTTAATAATTTTTGTCGCATAAAGATTATCAAAAATCTTTACGCCTAATTTTTTAGCTCTTCTTTCTAACGCTTCGGTCATAAATTTACTAGTTAATGGACCAGCGCTTGTAGCTCTTTCAAAAGGATCATGATCAGTTTTATAACCGACATATTCGCCATAACGATTATGAGGAAAAGCAACTCCTAACTCACAGAGATTAAGGAAACAACGTGGAGATAATGCAGCTTCAACTAATGCATTATCACCATCAACTGATCCAGGGGCGAATAAGTTATTTGCCATTGCGATTAC
>JAKSVA010000051.1 GCA_024408435.1 Bacilli bacterium | reverse complement strand
GTTTGAGCAAATAACTTTACTTTTTTAATTTTTGCGCAATCGCCGAATATAAATCGCTGACTTTTTTAAATGTTTTTAATTCGTCGCTAGTAAACTCAACCCCAAGTTGTTCTTCTAATTCTAATAACAGCTCAACCACATCCAAAGAATCAAGACCTAATTCCTTCAATTCCTTATTTGGATCAACTGTTTCGGTTTTAAGTTTTTTCGCTAAGACCGCTTGAACTTTTTTAATTATTTCATCCATAAAATAATACTATCAGTATTATATCAAAAAAGTTAGTTTATTCAAATCTAACTATATAGACCAATTACCACGCTTCGTTTTACTTGAATACTATTCCCCTTTTGCCGAAATAAAATCGGCGCATATTCTTTTTCAATAATATAGAAATAAGTGTCGCCTTTTTTAATCGCCGTGCATTCTTCCATCGCACAATAAATTGAAGCGTTTATTTCTTTTTTAACATAAGTCTTAATTTCTTCGGTGACTCCACCCTCTTTACTAATATAGTAACCAACGGTTGTGGACATCGTATCAAGTTCACTATAAATCATTTGGGAAGAAACTAAATCGCTTGATAAAAGAATTGCCACTGCTGCCACTAGCATTGAAAACATTGCCACTATTCGTTTAGCCATGAATATATTCCTCCACTACAATTACGGTTGCGATAATGACAAGTACCACAATCATCGCTGTCCCAATAATAGCCGTTGTCTTAATAAAATCGTATTGACGTTTATTGGTCTTCTCTTCCTCTAATTCAACAACCCGCTTTAATTTAAAATAGGCTTCGTTAAATTGTTTAAGTTTAGTCGGGCTCGACTCTATTTGATAACGGAATAGAGCTAACATTACTTCTTCAACAAGGGTTGAAGAGAAATTACTCGCAAATTTGATATAGGGCGTTAATGAAGAATCATCATTAGTTTCATTAATTAATTGATCAAGAAGCTCCACCATTTTTAGCGATGCTCTTTCTTTTAAATTAATTAAGGCTAGTTTAACTTTTATTTGGTTATTTAAATCGAGATATAAATAACGGAATAAATTAGTGACTTCTTTGCTTTTCATCTCCAGATGATGTTGATAACTAGAAAAGAAACGATAAAAACAAATTGCATCAATTAACACAATTAAAAATAAATACGGAATGAAGAATAAGTGATTGTTAGTGAAAATATAAGTAACAATCATAACTGTGATTAAGGCAACATTAATTGATAAAGTAACAATTAGGGCACGCTTATAATTAACATTCGCCTTCGCTAATTTAGTTTTTATATTATTGTTCATTATTTTTCTCCCCCTGATAAGTGACATACATAAATAAGTGCACGCTTAATAAAAAGAAAAAGAAATAAATACCAATGCCAAAGAGATAAAACCAAGCTTGAACAATCGCTGAGAAATAACTATTAATCGCAAAGCGAATAATAATTAAAATTAAAAATGAAACAATCCATAATAAGGCGAATTCACATAAAGAACGCCACGCATTTTTTTGAAAAGTTTTATTTTGAAAAATATAACGATTATTTTCTTCAAGAAGAAAAGAAATGGTTTGAATCTTTTCGCCTGAGCTAGTCTCACATAAATGAATCGTTTTTAAAAATAATGAATAAAGTGAGGAATGAAAATAATTAGTGAGGCGATCTAATTTTTCTTCGCCCTTAAATTCGTCAAGTAATTTAATTTCTTCTTGTAAACGCATAGAAACATTTTTATTTGCGTAGGCGATACTTTCTTCTAAAGAAACATTCGCGCTATAAGGTAAAAATAGATCATGAATAAAAATTGTTAAATCTTTATGATGCTCACGATGGATTCTTGCCTTGCGTTTTAAAATTACTTCAAAAGCAATAAATGATAATAAATAGATTAAGAAAGTGAAGATTAAAAAATATAAATTATCGGTTAAATAAAAACTAGCCACACCCGCTAATAAAGAGATTAGGCAATAAATAAAATAATCAACAACCATAATTAACCTCCCTAATTTCATATGTAGTTGCCCGGTAATAATCGCTTGAAAACGGAATCTCGGCCCGAAGGGAGATTCTCACACCTGTTACATAACGTTCGTGGCTTTCTTTTAATGATGAGCTATCAAAATAATAAAAACCGACTTGAAAACTTTTCACATAGTGAGATAGGTTATCTTTAAAATGTTTGAGAGAAGTTTCTTCTACTAGTATCGTATCGTAGTATGGTTGAGCGAATGGTTCAATTACATCAGTCACTTGCCAAATGCTAGGTAAAGAATATGTCATCGCTTCAAAAGTATTATGTACGGCTTGATAAGTTGTGGATGAAAAGAGCGCAATCCCAGAAAAGGAAATAATGAAGAGCGAGAAAATAACAAGAATCATATAATGACATCAACCACTTTTTCGTTAATATTTACATCATCGTCTTGATAAATATTCGTGTAAAATTCACTTTCCTCTTCATCACCATGATGCTTCTTTAAATAGGTCAACATAAAAGTACCACTTAATTTAAATGGAATGAAACCGTTAATATTCATTTCTAAGTAGCAAGGTAAAAATTTTAAATCATCTTCACCTTTAAACGGTAACATCAAAGTATCAGTCTCTAAATAACCTTCTTTTTTTAGTAAAGAACAATCATGCGTATCAGCATCATAATACATGGTCGGAGTGAAGGTAAAATAATAGCCATCTTGATCGTGATTAACTGTTAAAGGGATTGATCGATACATATTATCATCAATTGGGAAATCAGGGAAAAGCGTATAGCGGTCATAGAAAGCAAAACGGAAATTACCTTTTAGGACGTCATCTTTCCCATTCGTATAAATAAAGCGAAAACGCGAAATATCAAAATTATAATAAAATTCATTAACCACTAAATCTTCGTAATTTAAAAATGTAATTGTATCTTCGTAATGATAATTCAAACTCTTATCTGTCGGATGAATGCTTTCCCGAATATAACCAGAGCTAATCTTCGAACCATTTTCTTTTTCAATAATGGTCACTTCATCTTTTCGCCCAACCGCATTATATTTCATGCTAATGCTATAAGTACCTTCATTAGCGACTTGAGCTTGGCAAAGAAAAGTAATCGTTGGTTTTTTATTAAGTTCACTCTTTTTAATCGTCGTACTTTTTGTCATTGGATAAACATCAGTTTTACTTAACTCACTACGTGAATCACCACCACATTCATGAGAAACATTATCTAGATCTTTCCAATAATAACGATAAGAGCATCTTTTACTAGTATCGTTAATAAATATTTTCATATAAGCACGTAAACGAATGGTCTCCGTGTTTTCATCCACAATTGTTAATCCAGTTAACTGAATACTGGGTGAATTTACTGTCATACTACAACAGGTAAACGCTACTGGTAAAACTAGATACTTAATTAGCCTTTTCATAATTTAATCCTCCATTTTGTTTAATTGCATGAGTCTTTAATAAATTTTCGTAAAATAAATTAATTGCTTCATCACGAAATTTTTTATATTGACGTCTAGTGTAAAATTCTTCCCACCAAAATGAATAATTTTGGTAAAAGAAATCACACTTAATGATTTTGCGGAGATGATATTGCATCGCAAAATAAGCGGTTTCAACTGCAAGAATAAATTTCTCCCACGGAAGATGCTTTGAACAAGCACTACTCACCGTGTCATAAAACTCCAATTCTTGGTTATAATCAGGAAAAAAATTATTGGAACGTAATAAGCTATGATAAGTTTCCGCGACATTTTTGATAATTTTTTCTTTCATAATGATTCTCCTTTCGCTAAATGAGCCCTTGTTAAATGTTTAAAGGAAAAGAAAAAATTAACATAAAAAAGATTTTTATATTACATATAACTTTTTAAAAAGAAAAAAATAAGTTAACTATTTAACGCTTTTAGTTAACTTTATTTATTTTCGTCAAATAAAGATAATTGTCGATAATGGAGAGCTTTCACTGGACCATAAGAAAAGCGATATTCACTTTTAATGGGCCCAAGTTCTTTTAAAAGCTGAAGGTGAAGTTTGGTGGGATATCCTTTATGTTTCTTAAATTGATATTGAGGATATTTTTGATCTAAAGCAATCATATAATGATCACGCGCAACTTTCGCTAAAATGGAAGATGCCGCGACACATAAACATTTCGCATCCGCTTTAATTAGAGGAAGCACTTCACATTTTTCGTGCTTGAGTGGCATCGCATCAGTAATGACTAAATCATAATGATGTTTTAAAGCGTGGAGTGATTTTTCCATCGCTAACCGCGATGCTTCATAAATATTAATGCGATCAATTTCTTTCGCAGGGATAAAAGTAATCGCATACGCTAAGGCGTCTTTTTTAATGATGGCGGCTAATTTCTCTCTTTTTTTCTCACTTAATTTTTTTGAATCATTAATTTCTTTGTTCGTATAAGTAGAAGAAAAAATTACTGCTGCAGCAACGACTGGGCCAGCGATTGGGCCTCGCCCGGCTTCATCAGTACCCGCGATAAAATTAACGCGCTTAGAATAGTATTTCTTTTCTAAATTAAGCATAATTAATCAAAATAGAGTTTACCGAGTTTACCATCACGGATATCTTTTAAAAATAAACTCCGCGCTCTTTCATAATTAAGGCTTGAATCGTTTTTAATATGATATTTATCATTAATCGCTTTAAATGACGCTAATGAATTTTCTTTAATTGCCCCATAACGAGCCTCGTATAATTTCGGATAATTTTTCACAATATAAAAATAGGCAAATTCACTTAATTCAATAATCGGAAGAATTTCAATTTTAATCGCTCCAATTAACGCTAACACATAATTACTCTCTAAATAATCAGTGGGTAAAATCCCCGGTGTATCTAATAAATAGAATTTATTCTTTACGTTAATCCAACGATTCTTTTTGGTTAAGCCGGGCTTATTTTCTACTTTCGTAATCTTCTTCCCGCCTAAAGCATTAATTAAAGAAGATTTACCAACATTAGGAATCCCAATAATAATAGCTTTGATAGGAGATGGTTTAATCCCCCGTTTAATTTCTTTATCAGTTTTACTACGAGTAACATTTGCAATTTTATT
>JAKSVA010000050.1 GCA_024408435.1 Bacilli bacterium | reverse complement strand
ACTTTTATTCCAATTATAAAAAGTTTTAAACCAAATGCGAAAAAGCACGATGAATATGAACCATATTTCCAAGTCTTTAAGCGTTTATATAAAGCGAATAAAAAGACATTTGAAAATCTTCAATTAAAGAATGCGAAAGATAAGGAGAAAGCACGTGCAGAAAAGATGCGCGTACTTAAATTTGTTCTTTTCTCTTTAAGTGCGGGAATTATTCAATTAGGAACCAATTTAATCTTGATTAACACGTTACCAAAAGAGATGACATTTGCGCCGACATTAGCGTATCTAATCTCATTAGTGCTGTCGGTTATTTGGAACTTTACCTTTAACCGGAAATTTACTTTTAAGAGTGCTACTAACGTACCTAAGTCGATGGCACTTGCGTTCCTTTTCTATATTTTCTTTGCTCCGGCATCATTATTCCTTGAGGGTTTTCTTGCTAATGGTGATGTTCTTGGATTCAAATTACCGATGTTTTTAAATTTACCAGGTGATGGTATTCTTGGAACGATTATTTGCATGATTCTTAACTTCGCGCTTGAGTTCCTCTGGCAACGATTTGTGGTCTTTAAAGACTCGATTGATAGCAATAAGAAATAAGTTTATTAAATTGTAATAACAAGGTTATTAGTTTTTAGTAAGTTCGAATATTTCACGTCTTTAGCGTTATGATAGACAATTCTTAACGCAACATTAGAAACTGGATCATCTTTTACATAGACACGTCTAGCTCTTTCTTGTAAATCGTAAAGAGCGCAATCATCGCGAATTCTTAAAATTATATCGTTCTTTTTATTAGTTTTCTTGTAAAGAATTCGTAGTTCACAAATGTGTTGTCTCTTTCTTTTGCCACGTGGGAAACCAGAAAGAACAATTGAACGGGCCAATTCTTCTGCGCAAGCGGAAACACTATAAGTGCGTTTTTTATCAATGCCTTGCTTTTTACAGAATTCAATTACCTTCTCTGGCAAAGTATTAACATCAACAATGCCTTTTATAACCACTCTTAAGCATTGTTCCTCGGTATAACCAAAATCTTTTGGCAAGAAGAAGAGTGATCTAGCATTGATCCGAAATTTATTTTTATGTACCTTTGCATAAATAAGGGCGTAAATAAAATGAATAGATGTATAGAAAACAAAACCCATCGAAATACCTAACCAAACATCGCCACTAAAATTAAAGCAGAAGATAAATAATGTGACCGACGCAAGTGGCAGGACTAAACTTTGTAAACAAGTAACAATATAAGCATATTTAGTCCGTCTTGTCCCTTGGAAGAAGGCTAAGAAAGAAGCGTTAAGCGCTACAAATGGAGTCGCTAATGCATCCCAAACGATTGCCCATTTTGATTGTTCCACCATGCACGCTGCTAATTCTGGATTTTCTTCAGTTGTTTCACCAACACCATATAAAGTAACGAGCACCGGAGCCAACAAGGCATAAATAGTAGCTAATATTAATACTACGATGAACGATGATTGAATCACTAGTTTTAGCAGTTCGTTGAGCGATTCTTCGTCTTCTTCGGCGTAGAAAATGCTACTCAGCGATAAACTTGTCGCGATTAACCCACCAGTCACACTTTCCACAAATGGTGTTAAGTGACTCTGGGCGCTTAAAGCAGTAAATAAAACACGGGAATCATATCTAAGTAAACCAGGGCTAGACCAAGCTTGGGCATTAGTAAATAAAATATTAACAGTTGAAGTTCTTAAAAAGATAAAGACAACTTTTGCTCCAGCAGGAAGACCAATTAAAATAATGTCCTTAATAGTAGAAGGCGAGATACTTTTGAAAGAGAATTTTAGAACAGATTTTTTATTAATAAAAACAAAAGATAAAACAATTACACCGGCAACATAAGACATTGAAGTAGCGATGGCGATTCCTAACATCGCCCATTTACCAAAATCAACATCACCGCTATGAGCTCCATATTTAAACAAAGCGCCACTTGCTACATCGCCAACGACGTTAACAACTAAAACAGTAATAATAGAAATGGTAGATAATTTTTTACCATTCACTAAGTTCGCTAATGGAAGTAAGACAGTGTAGGCAATATAAAAGGGAACACCACAGAAGAAACCAATTACATACCAAAAGGCGTATTTATATGAAGCGCTATCAGCACCGAGATCAAAAAGAATATCGCTAAAGGAACAAATCGAAATCATAACGATGCCTAAAATAACACCACTAACTACGCACATAGCGATAGAGGTTGAGAAAGCTTTTTTTGCTCCATCAATATCACCTTGTGCCAACTTTTTACTAGCATAAATTTGGGTGCCAATTTGGATAATATTATTAATAATAGATACAAAGGTAATTAATGGTGAGATAACCGCAAGAGCGGCTGAAGCTGCATCGTTAACTAAACGTGATGCACAAATTCCATCGGTGAAGTTAGTTAAAGCGCCAACAAGGTTCGATAAAATGATGATAAAAATGACGTTAAAAAATAACTGCCGAACGATCTGGGAGTTATCTAATTTAGTTCTTATTTTCGCTTTTGTTTCCATGTTCACGAAAAATATTATAATCTTTTTTTTATCCTAAAAAAAGCGATTTAGATAAAATTGGCAATTTTTTGTAAAAAATGTTATCAAAGTTGCGAATTTTTTTAATTCTTTTATACTATTCATTAGTCGCTCTGGGTGTTTAGCTCAGCTGGGAGAGCATCTGTTTGACGTACAGAAGGTCGTGGGTTCGATCCCCTCAGCACCCACCAGACGAGAAAGATTGATATTCATTTATCAATTTTTTCATTTAATCAAGTATAATATATAAACGATTGCAAGCGTAGTTCAGTGGCAGAACATTAGCTTCCCAAGCTAACTATGCGGGTTCGATTCCCGTCGCTTGCTCCAAGAAAACAATGGAAAAAGTAACACGAAAATACGGATTATTAACCGGTATCGCCCTTGTGATGGGAACCGTGATTGGTTGCGGTGTTTTTATTAAACTAGGCGAAGTTTTAAAAAATTGTAATGGCTCATTGTCATTATCGCTTTTAGCGTGGCTTATTGGTGGTTTAATCATGGTCGCGGGTGGTTTTTGTTTTGCAATTTATGCGACCAGAGTTGAAAAATTTAATGGTTGTGTTGACTATATTGAAAATGCCTCTAACCGGAAGGTTGGCTATTATTTCGGCTATTACTTAGGTATGATTTATTTTCCTGTTGTCACTTCCCATGTCGCGTTTGTGGCGGCGAGTTATTTAATCGCTTGTTTTACAACTGATCCTGAAATATATGAGTTATCAACTTATCCAACCTTTTTGCTTGCGATTGGGATTGTTACTATTTTCTTTCTTCTTAATTTCTTTGCCCCAAAGATTGCGCATAAATTCCAAGTTTCCGTACTGTTTGTTAAATTAGCACCTTTAATTTTAATTGTTATCGTTGGTTTATTCGCTAAGTTGATTAATCCAAATGCTGGAATTATTAATGCTTTTACTAACCCCGCAACTGGTGAAGATGTGGTTAATAATTTTGGTGATGCCATCAAAATTACTTCATTCGCTTATGATGGTTGGATTTGCGCAGCTGCTTTTAACGCAGAGATGAAAGATAGTAAAAAGAATTTACCAAAGGCCATTATCTTTGGCACGATTGCTGTTATTATCATTTATTTATTATATTTCATTGGTGCTTCCGCAATTGTAGGTAACCAAGAATTACTTGAAAAAGGCGGCGAAAGTGGCATTTTCTCGGCGGCAGTTGTCTTTAATACACTATTTGGTGGGGCTGGCACAATTATCGCTTTAGTTTTAATGTTTATCTCTTGTTTAGGTAATACGAATGTTATGTTGATGACTACATCAAGAACTATTATTGCGATGGGCTATCGTAATGAGGGTTTTATGCCACAAAGAATCGCAAAAGTTAAAGATGGTGAATTTACTTTGACTCCCTATTTATTTACGTATTTAATTACTATCTATTATGTAATTATTTGGTTTTTAGCGTTACAAAAAGACATTCCTTTCTTTAGCTATTTACGCGATATGGATTCAATATCCTGTGCTTTACCATATGGAGTATACATTATTGTTTATATCTACATTATGCGTAACTTTAAAGAAGAACATGTAGTGAAGCGCTATGTCATGCCAGTTATTGCAATTATTGGCTCAGCTTTCTTCACTATTTGTGGGATGGGTATTTACCAAATTATTGTTAATCATGATTGGCGGCCACTAGCCTCTTTCGGTGCTTTCGCGGCTCTTTCGCTTGTTGCATATATTCCTGGCATTTATGTTTTCCATAAACATCACCAAGAGCAAGCGCCAAATAATATATAATATTTGATATAGTATGAAAAATCGTTTGTTACTTATCCCTGCGGTTAGTGTCGTTATTATTTTACTAATCGTTGGTAGTTTTTGCGATTTACAAATTGCCCAAGGTATTTATTTAGCGGATAATGGTTTTTCGCATTTTATGTCTGCCTTTACCTTTTTCCCAATTTGTTTTATGGGCGCTTTCATGTGTGGTAATTTATTACGAATTGTTATTAATAAACGCATCAAAGTAATTTGGGCAAATATTCTATTAGTGGTAATAAGCGTTGGTTTATTAGTTTACTTTGCCTATTTCATGGGAAGCCACATTACTACCTATCATTCGTATAATCTACCTTCTTATTTAGCCATCCCAATTGGTTTACCAATTGTGGTGGTTGGTTATTTATTAGGTATTTTCTTTTTTCATCTAGTTGATAGCCATAATCTAAAACAATTATTTATTATTTACGCTTTTCTTGTTGTTCTTGCATTCGCTAGTAACGGTTTAATTCTTTTAATTAAGTATGCAACACCCCGTCTACGCTATACATCAGTAATTGATCCACAGATGGGGGCAGATTTCTTTCGTCCATGGTACGCCCCTGATTATGGTTTAAAAAAATATCTTGAAGAAGCGGGAATTAAATTAATTAATTCAGAAGAAACCGCTTCTTTCCCAAGTGGACATGCTGAGATTGCTCTTGTGACTGCATTTATTTTAATTTTTATTCCGAAGATATTTAACCGTTTTAAAAACAGGGAAGTTTATTTCTTTTATGGCGGATTTATCTTCTTTTTGCTCGTCGCTTTCTCGCGCATGTTAATCGGCGCGCACTATTTATCGGACACGATGTTTGCTGGACTAATATGTCTTGCTTTATACTTTATTGCTAATGAGGTATACTTAAGGAAGTTAAACCAAGGAGGAAACTTATGATTAGAGGAATTGGTCGAAT
>JAKSVA010000005.1 GCA_024408435.1 Bacilli bacterium | reverse complement strand
AGATAATGGTAATACTGATAAACCTATGAATAGACCAAAGAAAGAAAAAATGACATTGACCAAATTAGCTGAAGAAATGCGAAATGGCTTTAAGCAGGTTAATACGCGCATTGACCATCTTGAAACGCGCATTGATCGAATCGATGCTCGCCTTGATTACATCGTTCAAACAAATGATTTAAAAGACTTACCCAAAAATAAATAATTTACCAACTAAGCGGAAAAATTTGTTTCATAAAATCAAACTTCATCGCAAATAAAGTAATAAACGCTGCCATATACAAGATAACTAATATCAACACAATCGTATCGCACATTTTCCAGCGCAATTGACGATATTGGGTGCGCTTTGCTTTAGGATTATAACCACGAGCTTCAAGCGCGAATGCTAAATCATCACTCATCGCAAAACTAGAAACGAATAATGGAATAATTAAGGAAATTATTCCTTTGAATTTGTCCTTAATACTACCATGCTTAAAATCAATTCCTCGACTAGCTTGCGCTTTATAAATACGGTCTGTTTCTTCCAATAAAGTTGGGATAAATCTTAATGCAATCGAAATAGTCATCGCAACTTCTTCGACCGGAAATTTAATTTTCTTTAATGGCTTAATAAAGAAAGAAAAGCCATAAGTCAGTTGCTGCGGAGTAGTAGTTGCGGTTAATATCATCGCAACCCCAAACATCTCTAAAAGGCGAAGAATTATTTTTGCAGATTGTAGGAACGATTCAGCATATAGTTTAAAATTACCCCACTCGGCAATAATGTGTTCGCTATTTATAGGAGGTAAGAAAATATTAATAATCATTAAAATAATGACTAAAATCCAAATGCTTCTCAATTGGTAAATTAAGTCACGCAACCGAACCTTGCTAATTAGCATCAGGATAAAAATTAATGAAGCATTAATCCCTGATAATGTAAAGACGAGTGTCCAACTACCAAAGGAAAGAAAGATGGACACAATTAACATAATCATGCCTAAAATTTTCATTCGCGGATCAAGTCGATGAATCGCCGTATTATAGGGAACATATTTACCAAGGATATTCTTATCCATTGTTTTTAAGCTCCTTAATTAAACTTGCAATATCGGTGATTTTATTTTCATCGATTTTTTTACCATGTCGTTTTAATAAATGAACAACTTTATAGATATTCGGTGTTTCTAAGTTATATTGTTCAACATCTTCTTTTAAAATTTCTTTTGGTTTGCCAATTCGCTCGATTTCGCCATTATCAATCACAACCATTTGGTCGGCGTATTCTAATACAACATCCATATCGTGACTCACTAAAATAATGGCAACACCCGTTTGATGAATCTTCATAAATAGATCCATTATTTCTTTTTTACCTTTATTATCAAGTCCAGCAGTTGGTTCATCTAAAATTAATACTTTTGGTTGATAGGCAAGGACACCAGCAATCGCAACTCTTTTCTTTTCTCCACCACTTAAATCAAATGGCGAACGTTCATAGAACGTTTCATCTAAACCGACTAACGATAACGATTGTTTTGCTAACGCTAATGGATTTGGATGTTTTGGATAATAACTTTTAATACCGAACATTACATCTTTAATTACACTATCTTCAAACAATTGATGTTCTGAGAATTGAAATAGGAAGCCAATGTCTTTTCGGAATGCCTTCATTTTCTTTCCTTTCACTTTGACTTTTTTATCATTAACTAAATTATTTACAACAACTCGCCCACTAGTGGGAGTTAATAACTTATTAATTAATTCAGTTAAAGTTGATTTTCCTGAACCCGTACGGCCAACAATGGCAGTGACATTATTTTCAAAAAACTCTAAATTAATATCTTTTAAAGCATCAACTTGGAAAGGTGTATTTGGATTATACGAAAAGGAAACATGATCAAACTTTATTTGCATATTTTCTTTACCAATTCATCGAGCGAGTAAATCGCTTGGTGAATTATTCCCTCTTTTATTAACGCTTGATTTAATTCTATTAAAAATGGCGTTTGTAAACCTAACGCTTTTAATTCATCCTCATGCTTAAAAACATTAATTGGCGTATCGTTAAAAACAATTTTTCCTTTTGACAAAACAATTACTTTGTCACTTTGAAATGCTTCATCTAAATTATGAGTAATCCGAATTATTGTTAAGTGTGGATTATCTTTTTTAATGGTTTGAATTAAATTAGTAATATCATTTTTACCACGTGGATCAAGCATTGCGAGTGCTTCATCAAAAACGATGATATCAGGTAGCATCGCTAAGATGCCCGCTAAGGCAACTCGTTGTTTTTGACCACCACTAAGATTCGCTGGTTCTTTTTCCAATAGATGACTAACCCCCATTTTTGCAGCGTATTCATTAATAATCTTATCCATGTCTTGATGGGGAACACATTTATTCTCTAGACCAAAGGCGATGTCATCTTTAACCGTGACGCCAATAAATTGATTATCTGGATTTTGAAAGACCATTCCTGATTTTTCACGAATTAAATTATCATTTTTATTATCAATAACCACACCATTAAATAAAAGTTGTCCTTGCTTCGGTTTTAATAATGAGATTAATAATTTACCTAATGTTGATTTTCCACTTCCGTTATGACCAATAATCGCGACATCTTCGCCACTATTGATACTTAAATTAATATCAGTTAAAACATTAACTTTGTTGTTATATGAATAATTAACGTTTTCTAATTTTAAGATTGGTTTCATTCTTTAGCATTTCCTCTATTGGACAAAGAAGTAAGTTCCACGAGTAGCTCAGGTATGAGCATGGTAGTAGCTTATTTAAGATTAATGGACAATGTTCTCCCTTGGTATTGACGATATTTAACACCGGCTAGATCAAATAGTTTTTTACTAGCTTGGGTCGAAACTTGCGTATTGTATTTATCCGAGATATAAACAACTTCTTTAATTCCGGTTTGAATAATAGCTTTCGCACATTCATTACAAGGAAATAAAGTAACATAGAGCGTACAGCCTTTAAGTGAAAGACCGCCGCTACTATTAAGAATTGCATTGAATTCTGCATGACACACATAAAGATATTTAGAATCTAAACCTTCATTTTTGTTCCAAGTTAATTTACTTTCATCACAAAAACGAGGCATGCCATTATAACCAATGGAAACAACCTTTCTTTCCGGGCTAGCAATACATGAGCCCACTTGGGTGTTTGGATCTTTACTTCTTAAGGCGCTAATTAAAGCAATGCCCATGAAATATTCATCCCAACTTAAGATATCTTTTCTTGCCTCTGTCATAAGTGAGTATGATTATATCATAAATAATCAATGTTAGGTTAATTTAGAATCTCACGTAACTGGGAAAAATCAAATAACGAACTAACTTGGGAAATGGTAGCGATAAACCCACCGGCTAGGAAAAGAATAAATAATAAAGTAAAAGCCGTATCCCATTTTTTATTTCTTTTGCCAATATGTGGACGATAGAAGAAAATAATTGGCACTAAGAAAATAATTGGCCAATTTGTTCCTAAATTAAGTCGGTTATCTGGCATCTTATACATAAAATACACATCAATGAGAAAAAGGATAGCAATGATGACACACGCAACCATATTTTTTACTAATGCAAAACGTTTTGAATAAAAATACACCTTCGCGGTCTCATCACCAAAACGGAACCGGTAATATAGTTCTAAGAAATAAAGCGCATATAGATAAGTAATGGCAAATAAGGTAATTAAAATGCCTTTTGTAAAGAAAATACAAGAAATGTAATAAGGCACATCCACTTTTGGTTCAATAAACATTTTAAAAATAAATGCTAATAAAAGAAGAAGCGTTGGTATCAAACTATAAAGACGGAAAATCATAATTTTATGTGGATAATTTTCCATTCTCTTTGGTGTCGTAAATAAGAAATAGAAAATACAAGAATATAGCATTAAGTTCCAAATAATATTCCCTGGTAAAAACATTGTGAGAATACTCATAATTGCACCGAGTACAGTTCCACTAGCGGAATATTCAGTCGCAAACGTCATATAAATCGTAACTTCAACAGTGTAATAAACTAAACCAAAAACAAACAAAACAAAAATGTTTGTTAATAACTCTTTTGTGGTTTTTTTATAAAATAAGTCCATCTTAAGAAAGAAAATAAGTGTTGTTCCAATGACAAGGAAACTACTTGATAGTTCTTGCAGTCGAACGATGTTCTCAGGCGCTTTCTCAAATAAATTACCGTTAATTCGCCAATTCGTTGCAATATTTAAACCGATTGCGAATAGTAAGATTGCTACTAGTCCAATAATTCTTAGCGCAAACTCAGGCATCACTAACGGAAATTTAGTGTCATTTGGTAAATCGCGAGCCGGCAATGAAACTCCAGCAATAGAAAATTGAACAGCCGGCTCATTTTTATGTTTTATTTTTAATTTAATTTTTGGCTTGATAATAAATGATAAGATTAGGCAACAACCAACGATTGATAAAATAATGCCACCGGTAATTTTTAAATCATAACCTAAATCAAATCTATAAACATAGTTATAAGAAATCTTTCGTATGTCTTCAGTTGCTTCATAGATATCAGTGTAACCATAATGTGACTGAGCCAATACATTTTCATTGTACTTATTAAGTAGTGGCCCTAATTCCTGTTTTATAACAGTATTTAGTTCATTATAAGTCGGATCATTAATTTCGGCATTATGAATTTCTTCATCAACTTTATAAGTAAATGAACGAAGATTAAAATTATCCTTGCCCTCAATAAAACACACTGCGTCTTCTACTGAATATTTTTCATTAATAAAATCAGTAAATGCAATAATGCGTTTATTATAGGAAACGATTTTAAATTCTAAAAACTTATCATCAGATAAATCGTAATTTTTTTCTAATTTAAAACTTGTATATTGGGCATTTAATTCCTTTTCATACACGTATGTTTCAAAAGCATCTCCTTCGTAAGATGTATTTGATATAACATAATATGTATCACCAATAAGAATATCAACTTGTTCATCGCGCTCAGGGTCAGTAAGAACAGCGTTTCTTAAAGTCTTAAATTTTTCTGTCCATGCTTCTTGTGGATCATTATAAATTTTATTACTAGTTAAGATTCCACCGATGAGAGTTGCAATACTACCTGCCGCTAAGACACCCATAATAATACGCGCTTTAAGAGAAGATACTATCTTGCGAAATTTATTAGTGGCTTCAGGATTATCAACAACGTTGTTAGTAGGTTCAATATAAGTACTATGTGTATCAAAAAAGTCTTTCGCTAAATGATATTCTTTTATAAAACGCGGTTCTAGGCGATTACTAACTTTTAAATAACCTTTTTCAATTAAATCTAAATGCAATTTAGAAATCGCTAATTTTTTGCTAGCATCTTTTAAAGAAAGTTCTTTCTTAATACGTATCTCATAAAGAGCTTTATTAATGGAACGACTTTCTTTTTTGCTTTTAGTCATTAAAATACAAAATTCCGAT
The DNA here is from genome assembly GCA_024408435.1 of Bacilli bacterium. Classification (GTDB taxonomy): domain Bacteria; phylum Bacillota_I; class Bacilli_A; order RFN20; family CAG-826; genus UB1719. The sequence continues at coordinate 28,226 of JAKSVA010000005.1, read as the reverse complement.
TGTATTTGGCCCACAGTGGCAAGCAACCGTTGAACCTGCTGTTGTAACCATTATGCGTTTGAAACCTTTTTGATAAAGTTTTTCTTTAATCATATTCACGATATTATTCTCATCATCCAAGCTTGGATAGGTAATAAATACATAATCAAGATTAGGATGATTAAATTCTTTTAGAGTCTCATCGACATATTGACTGACAACATCAAAATATTTACCACGGAATTTTTGACCAGCATCCATCTTGCCGTCTTTCACAATAATTTGTGGACAGATATGGAAAAGGTTCGCGCCAAGCATTGCTACTTTAGAACAACGACCACCTTTATATAAGTAATCAACTGATTGAATTACAAAACTGGCTTGAACATGAGGAATTCTTTCTTTTACTTTTTTAACAATTTCCTCAAGCGATAAATTTTGTCTCGCTAATCCGCGTGCGTAAATAGCGGATAAGGCAATCCCCGTTGATAATGAACGTGAATCGACAACAATGACTTTTCCTTCAAACTTCTTTGCAGCAATTAAAGCATTATGATAAGTGCTACTCATATCACCAGAAAGTGAAAAATGAATAACGGCTTCATAATTCGTTAATAATTTTTCAAAATATTCTTCGTATTGAAATTGGTTAACTGCACTAGTCTTGGGTAATTGTTTAGTTTGTTTTACATAATCAAATAATTGTTGATTAGTAACTTGATCATCATTCTTTACTTCTTCACCAAACATAATGGTAAAAGGAATAACATGAATATCAAATTCTTGTAATAATTCTTTGCTTAAATCAATTGTTGATTCAGCGGAAATAGCTATTTTCATATTTTCATTAAACCTTTTATATATTCAATTTCTTTTTTACTATCCAATCGAGGGAATAGTTGCGCGCCTTTATGAACTTTAAAATTCTCGACTATACCTATTTTAATAATAGATTGATAATTTTTCAAATTATCTGGAATGCCTAATTGTTCAAGAATTGCTCCTGCTTGATGAACAAGCACTGGTGAAAGCAAAATGCTACTTACATATAAAACATTCGCTAAGTGAGACATAACACTCGCTAATTCATCGTTTTTCTTTTCTTTCGCTAACACCCAAGGTGCGGTTTCATCAATATACTTATTCGCGCGTCCAACAAGATTCATCACGCTTGTAATCGCTTCGGTAACCTTTAAATCATCAAAGTTCAATTCGTATTCTCTAATAGTCGCACTAATCATGTTTTCAATTTCGCTATCGAATTTAGTAACACCTTTTTTAAAAGCTGGGATTACACCATTAAAGTATTTATCAATCATAGAAACAGTTCGATTTAATAAATTGCCTAGTTGATTCGCTAAATCAACATTAATTCGTTCAACAAATTGTTCTGGAGTAAATTCTCCATCACGGCCAAAAGTAACCTCACGCGCTAAATAATAACGGACCGCATCAACACCATAACGTTCCACTAATGGATATGGTGAAACAACGTTGCCTTTTGATTTTGACATCTTCTCGTCTTTAATTCTTAACAAACCATGGACAAAGATTCGATCAGGCAACCTTAAACCGGTCGACATTAAAAACATTGGCCAATAAATGCAATGGAAACGAGAAATATCTGCTCCGATGACATGAATAATTTCCGTTTTTTCATCAGCCCAAAACTTCTGATAAAGTTTATCATCACTACTATGATAGCCTAAGGCAGAAATATAATTTGCTAATGCATCGAGCCAGACATAAACAGTGTGTTTAGGATTTTCTTTTACTTGAATACCCCAATCATTTGATGTTCTTGAGACGCTTAAATCTTGTAGGCCAGGTTTAATAAATGTGTTAACCATTTCATTCATCCGACTAGTTGGAAAACATAGTTTTGGATTCTTTTTATATTCATCTAGTAATTGATTTACATACTTTGAGCATTTAAAGAAATAACTTTCTTCGGTTTGTTCATGAACCGGACGATGACAATCAGGACATAGATGTTCTTCACCGACTTGAATATCAGTCCAAAACGCTTCACACTCAGTGCAATACCAACCTTTATATTCGCCAAGGTAGATGTCTTCTTTTTTTAGCATCTGCGAAAATAAATCTTGAACAACTTTAATGTGACGATCTTCAGTAGTTCTAATAAAATCATCATTACTAATTTCCATTAATTTCCATAGCTTTTGAAAATTAGCAACGATTTCATCAACATAAGCTTTGGTTTCTTTATTAGCCTTTTGAGCGTGTTCTTTTATTTTTTGCCCGTGTTCATCTGTGCCAGTTAAAAAACGTGTTTCAAAACCACGTAGACGCTTGTTACGCGCTAAAATGTCACAAATAGTTGTGCAATATGCGTGCCCAATATGAGCATCACCACTAGGGTAATAAATTGGGGTAGTAATATAGAATTTTGTCTTCATATGAGAAAACCTCTTTGTAATTAAACTAGTATATATTATATACTAAAAACTTTTTTACGATAGCAAGAGAGTTAATTAACTGCTTTTACCGACAACAAACGCTGGCGCAATTGCATAAGGGCTAGTAATACCTGATGTACTATCTAGCGTAACTTGGCCACTAACAGAAACATAATAAACTCCATCGTTATCTTTAGTAGATGGTGTGCGAGTAAAGTATGCAACTTGCTTGCCATTAGCATCAGTTACAATACGTTTGGATTTATGTGATTGAGATCCAACGTAATAAGAATATAATTCACCCTCGTCTTTTACAATATCTCCAAAATTATAGTCAGTAATTTCAACTACCGCTAGTGGAAATAAACTGGCAGTATATTCTTTAGCAATATACGTGACATTTCCAAATCTATCTGTTTCTTCCACATATCCTACTTTTTTTGTAACTTGTTTTAGCACATTTTTAAGATCATCTGGAAGTAACTTATAAAATTTGCCTTCATTATTGTTAAGCATATAATTTAGTGAAGATTCCGTAAAATGATAATTATTTTCTGTTCTATCGTCACCCCAACTAGTTGTATAAGCATTGCCATTCGTATCACTAATTGCCGTGGCAAATTGGAACGTAATATCATTTGCGCCAAAAGCAAGTATTTTAACAAGATGGTTGTGGCCATTAATCAAAATAGTTTTTGTTTCACCTAATTCAAAAAATTCTTTTGCATAACCATTAACTGCTAAATCGTTAATTGTCTCCCACGAAACAAAATCTAAAAGGCTAGATCCTTCACCTCTTGCTGCAATATGCAAATAATTACCAATAATATCTTTACCAGTATCTGTTGTAGAATATACTGTTAATCTGGCACCTAATGTTATCACAAACTCTATTGGAGCGTATTCTGCACACCCTAGTTCTACCGCTTTATCAGCACGAACAAGACCGTTTTTTTCAGAATATAACACAATATTTTCTGCTGTTTTAGGGACAGAACTTTCATCTTCATAATAGAAGTCAATACATATTTTATCCCCTTCAGGAACATATCCATACCAAGCGCCTTCTTGTCCAAGGATTAATTTATCTTCCTCTCCAGATGGTTTATAAACATGAACACTTGATTCATATACTTTTGTGTCTAGTAAAAACGGAATATCACAAATAAAATATCCTTCTTTTTTCTCAAGCGCTGAAATGGTAACATCGTCAGTAATGTAATCACCAGGAATGGTTACAATGGCTGATTTATGATTAACAGATGCTTTAAAATCAAATGATGTTATTTCAGTATCACCAACATATATAAAAACACCCCAATCATATATCGTGTCCTCGGCATTTAAAGCTTCAATATTAAAAACATAATCTTTCCTATCAACCACAGTATCCGAGCGCGCTAAAGTAATTTCACTACCATCGGCATTAGTAAATTTTAAATTTTTACTAGCGTATTGCGAAAGAATAACTAAATGAGTATTAGTGGGTTCTGGGTCAGGATCTGGATCTGGATTATCTCCATTATTACATCCAAACAAAAACGATGTTGCAATCAATGGAACAAGGCAAATAAGTAATTTTTTCACTTTTATCTCCCTAGTTACCTTATATTATATATTAATATAATTAGACTAAGCAAAATGTTAATTTTGTTTTGATTTAAGACCGTATTTCTTGTTAAAGCGATCAACACGACCAGCCGCTTGAACAAATCTTTGTTTACCGGTGTAGAATGGGTGACAATTTGAACAAGTATCAACTTTAATTTCTTTTAATACTGAACCGGTCTCAAAAGTTGCTCCACAAGAAACGCAAGTAACTTTGCAACGACCATATTTTGGATGAATGTCCTGTTTCATAATCTTAATTCCTCCTGCCTTGAGTCTCAATCGGGCTCAAAGAAAGTGTGCCCTAAAACAATATCACTAACTTAGTTAGATTGTCAAACAATATAAATTGAAATTATGTTCAATTAATAATATACTAATTGAGCAATGAAACATTTGAAGTTGATTCTAAAGACCTTAATTTCAAACAACGCTTGCGTTGAGGCGGCTCGAACAAGAGAGCTAAAATACAACATAATTGCGATTGTTTTTGCATTGTTTGCTCTCTTTTTTGCTAGCATGCCAACTTGCGTTACTGGTTTTCAACAACAAGGTGGCGCCTGGCTAAGAGGCTATACCTATAGTTTTGATACTGGCATGATGGATTTTGGTAATAGCGCCGAAGAAAAAGATGTAACTTTTTCCTTAACAGAAAATAGTGAAAATCATCGGCATTGTTTAACCGCATCCGATAATTGGAATACTGTAATGCCTGCGCATTATGATGGGCATGATAATTTACATTTTTTCCGTTCAATGAATAAAGATGGAACAACAAGAATTTTGGAAATTTTTGTTTGTAATGAGGATAGCGAAGAAGGATTTGCTAAGTATGTTGCGGATATTGTAAATAACCTTGATCCGACTGAAGGACATGACCACGATATTAAAAATTCTGCGAACTGGTTAGAAACAACTAAAGATAAAGATGGAAATGATATTTTAAAACCCCGTTCAACGTCTTTCCTTGTGTTTGGGCGATATAATGTCCAAGGCGTTATCTTCCAACCTGACAACACTAATGTTGGTTCAAGTTCATATGGTGATTATGATCATGTTGATTTAACTGACAACTTGATTCCTACGTTGTACACAAAAAATAACAATACTAAAACTCTAGAGCAGTGCCAAAGTTTCTTTGACAAAGTATTTATTAATCCCCGTTTCCGCAACACTTGGCGTTCAACCGGAATTATTCTTGGTGTTGATGCTGGTATCGTAATTTTAATGGGTTTCTTAGTTTGGCTTTTAACTCGTGGTAAAAATAATCCATTCCGTATTTACACAATTTGGGACAGCCAAAAGATTGCTTACTATGCTTCGTTTACACCTGGTTTAATTGCTCTCTTCGGTTTCTTAATGCAAAACATGGCCATGATGCTTTTCATCCTTGGTGTTGGTGTTCGTGTGATGTGGCTCAGTATGCGAACACTCCGCTATCAAGCACCAGCCTCTAATTAGAGATTATTTAAAATATATTTAGCAACTTCTCGTGTGAGGGACTTTTTACTAATGCGATCAATCGTCGCTGTGCGCGCGTTACTATTCACTTCTAAAACAAGATACTTATTATTTTTATCCCTAACAATATCAACCGCACCAAAATCAAGCTTTAACGCTAATGAAGAACGCATCGCAATTCTTAATAGCGCTTCATCAGGTTTTTTAATTATTTTCATCACACCACCTAATTCAACATTACTTCTAAAGTCTTTTTTATTAGTGCGACTTACAACAGCTTTCGGACGATGGTTAACTAAGTAAACACGATAGTCTTTACCATATTCATTATTAATATATTCTTGAATAAGTAATTCCCTTTGCCATTTACTCTCTAAAACTTTCTTTAATTCAATGTCACTATGAATTAAGTAAACGCCTAGACCTAATGAATTACGACGTTCTTTTACTATCAAGGGATAATGAATATTGTTGAGTTTAATTAGTTTCTTAATCTCAATAAAATATTTACTTAAATCTTCAAAGAATGTTAATGGCAAAACAATTGTTTTAGGAGTGGGGATTTTATATTGATTAAATTGCGCATAACTATATGCTTTATCATCACATAAACGTAAAGCGTCAACATTGTTAAAAACCTTAATATTTAAATTTAGGAGTTGATACACTAGAGCAATATCTTTATCCCAAAATAAAACAAAATCGACTTTCTTTTCTTTTTTGATGACTGATAGAGCATGAAGATTATCAATGAGTTTTAACTTCACATGCTCTAAGCGAAAAGCATCGACATAGGCTTTAATTTGTGATTTAAAAATAGTCTGATTTTTTTGTGTAATGTTATAGATAAGATATCCATTAATCGCCATAATCACTACCCCGAGATTTATCTTCCACAAAAATTTTAAGTGGATTTAGTATATCAGTTATTTCTAAATAGATATAGTCTTTTAAGACTATAAAAGGTGCATCAACATCTAAAGTAAAAAATACTTTCTTGTTTTTAATCACTCGCTGATTAATTGCTTCAATAATTTCGTTATAGCGATCGGGAAATAATGGTTTTAAATTTTGTAACTGTGTATAAAAAGATGGCTCCATAACAAAACGAGCATCATCTTTTAAGATATAACCAGGGCAAAGATAAGATTTAGCGTCGTTATGGCGTGGGTAATTTTTCCATTCGGAATATTCCATACTATATAATTTTTATTCTTTCGCTACCATCATGATTCTCGTAGTTTATAAGTAATTTATCATATTGTTTAAGTGGAGAGGTATCACTACTAATAATAGGTAAATCACCATTACTAGAATAAGAGAACGACTCAATATAAGCCGCCAATACTTGATAATCAACATAAGAAGAATTACGATAGACAAGTTCTTGTTCTTTTTTAGTAAACATAGTACATCCATCGCCGCCTTCTTCTATTACATAACTACTACCACCAATTTTGTAAGATTTATTAAGTTCTAAGTTCTCATATTGTCTATTAACTTTATTATAAATTTTAACATCAAAGATTCTAAATTTTTCATATGGTCCACCTTCATAATTCTCGTGCTTATCTACTGTTATATCGCTTTCTACACTAGTGTTAATGGTATAGGTAATTCCTTGCATTTGAGGAAAAGCGCCGTATTCAATTGATTTTTCTGAATCAATATTTACTTTTCTTGTCGCAAATTCTAAATATGTTTTTATATCAGCACCTGATACTACTTTAACAGAAATATTATTGTCAAAAGTATGAACGTTACGACAATCTAAAAGTTTCCAAGTTCTTTTTGATACATCTGAGCGAATTCCTCCCGCATTAATTGTCGTGACATCACATTGAGCCCCTTCATCAATTAACTCATTAAGACAATAGTAATAGGCATCAGAACTTAAATCGCCTAAATTAGTTTCTCTTTTTCTTACCGCCCATGAATCACCTGGATCTTTAGCAATAAAATCAATGTTACAAGTAGCAATTTCTTTACCAAATAATTTATCAATCTCATTAATAATATTTTGTTCAGTTTTATTTACCGCTTCATCACGACCATCGTAATGATCAATTAATTCACATTGAATGTCATTTCTATTCTTAATTGTTATCTTAGCAATATTTTCAAAATGGCTTCCTGTTTGACACACCAAAACATCTTGTTGGTCCTTATTCTTAATCTTAGTTCCTGGATCAATAGCATGCGTGTGACCATCTAATAGAAGATTAATTCCTTTGGTATTTTCAATTAGATGCTGCGCAGTAAAGGTAGTGGTTTGGTCTTCGTTACCTAAGTGTGATAAACACACAACATAATCGCATTTTTCATCATTTCGTAAGATATCAACTTCCTTTTGCACAGCTTGATATAAGTCTTGACCGTCATTCCCATCAAGGAATGAATAAATATAATTGCCATCATCATCTTGAAAATGAGAAGGTGTAGAAGTCACGATAGCGTACGGCGTTGTTACACCAACAACACCTACTTTAACTTTATTTAAATTATAAGTATATCTAGTATGTGAGTAAGGATCAGTTATCTTTTTTTCATCAGGTGAATAATGATATAAATTAGTGGAAATATATGGGAAACGCGCTAAATTAGTTACTAAATTTAATTGATCAAAACCATAATCAAATTCATGGTTACCAAATATTGCTCCATCATAACCAGCTCCGTTCATAGCTGCGATAATTGGGATTCCTGATTGATAAGTACAATATAATCCGCCTGAAATATGATCACCACCATCAAATAACAAAACATTCTTTCCTTGGTTTTTTAAATCTTGCTTCATTTTAGCAACTGTCGCGTAACTTAGAACCTTCTCTTCCGCTTCGTTATAATCAATCGCGCCATGAACGTCGTTTGTGTATAAAATAGTCACCTCTTGATTAGATGAACAATTACAGCCAAAGGCTATAGTTGCTACCAGCGGTAGCAATAATAAAATTTTCTTCATAAAAATATTATACAACGAATTTATTTATGATATTGTTCGTGATGAAGAATTTTAAAGCAACGATATATTTGCTCTAAAAGAATTGCTCGACTCATTTGATGAGTAAATGTTAACTTAGAAAGTGTTAAACAATCATTCGCACGTTTAATGACGATTGGGGCTAAACCTAATGATCCACCAATTAAAAAGATGATATTACTCTTTGCCTTCACGAAAGTTTTCTCTAACCAAACTGCTAATTCTTCACTTGTGCATTCTTTCTTTTTAAGAGCGAGTGCGACCACATAATCAGTCGGATTAATTAATTTAAGAATTCGCTCACCTTCAATTTCTTTAGCGTGTGGATGCGTATCGTTTTCTTCTTTAACTTCAACAATATCTATATGGCAATATTTACTTAAACGTTTAGTGTATTCATTTACCATCGCCTGTAAATATTTTTCTTTTAAGGAACCAACGGCAATAATTTTAATTTTCACAATCGCCACCCACACACATTTCAAATTGTTTAGCGGTTTTAATCACTAGATTATCTAAATTAATTTTTTTCTTCATTAAACATTTCTTACAAGTCGTTTCCGCTAATTCATAAGTGTTTGCTTCTTGGGAGATATGCGCTAAATATACTTGTGAAGTTTGATCACCAATCATCTCGCTTAAATATAAAGAAGCATCTTCATTTGACATATGACCAAATTCCGACATAATTCTTTCTTTTACATAAACTGGACGATGTGTTTTTAATAACATTTTTCGATTATGGTTAGATTCTAAAATGTAGTAATTAGCGTTCCAGGCTAATTTCATATTCTTTTCACTAAGATAACCTGTATCGGTAATATAAACTAACTTTTCTTTATCATTTTTAAAGATAAAACCTAGTGGTGTATAAGCATCATGACTTAACTCAATTGGTAAAATTGTTAAATGACGAAATTTAAATGGAACATATGGTTCAATCACACGATAGTTTGCGCAAGCATAAGTATTTTTCCCGCCATAAATCGGTGTATGATGAATACTTTCAATTCCTTTAATGTGATCAATATGCTCGTGTGTTAATAAAATAAAATCAATTTCATCTATTGATGAATGAATACTTTTTAAATGATCTTCTAGTTGTTTACGCGAAATGCCTAAATCAATTAAAATACGGACATTTTTATCCACAATTAAAGTAGCGTTACCTTTTGAGCCACTCGCAAAAATATAAAATTTCATGCTTATTCATCTTCATCGTCAGCATAACGAGCTTGAATAGCTTTTTCTTGCTGAGCGAAGTCATCAGAAAGTTCGGTAAAGCGACTATAGTCTTTTTCAAATAATAATTTAACAACCTTACCTGACTCACCATTACGGTTCTTGGCAATAATAACATTCATTACCACTGAATCTTCTTGATTAGCTTGTTCACCTTTATTCTCTTGGAATGTTCTTACTGTCGCTTTATCTACTAGAGCACTACGTGCTTCTGGTGACATATTCGCCGCGGTTGTTTTACCTGCTTTTAAACGTTTCGCTTCTTCAGTTAATTCGTTTTTACCATAATCAGGACTATGCATTAATAAGACAATTTCCGCATCTTGTTCGATTGAGCCTGATTCACGAAGATCACTTAAACGTGGAGTACCACCTTCGCCACGTTCTTCAACTTTCCGGTTTAATTGGCAAAGAACAACGATTGGTACTTTTAAATCACGCGCTAATTCGTGGAGGGTTCTTGTGTATTCTTGAATTTCTAGTTGACGGTTATCATAACGACGTTTGTTCCGTTTATTATCATTACTAATTAAGCCAAGGTAATCAATGACGATTAAGCCTAAATCAGGTTGTTCGGTTTTTAATTTACGAGCTTTCGCTACTAAATCATAAATGGAAACTGCACTTGATTCATCAACGTAAATCTTTAGCGCTGCTAAGCGATCAAGAGCTTCTTTAACACGAATTACTTCACGACCACGAATGCCACCTGTCATGATTCGACGACCTTTAACATCTGCTTCATTAGCGACGAGTCGAGAATAGAGAGTTAACGAAGACATTTCCATTTCAAAGATGGCAACTGGAACACCTGACTTTGCGGCGTTAAGTAAAAGATTTAACGCAAAAGCAGTTTTCCCTAAACCAGTTCGACCCGCTAAAATGATTAAGTTTTCTGGTTGGAGCCCATTCGTATAGTGGTTTAGCCACTTAAAGCCAGTATCAACACCAATTAAGTCGCCTTCTTTTTTTACTTCACTTAAATCAAGAATTTTCTTTTCAACATTTTTCACCACTTCACGGCTGCTTTTAAAATTAGAAATACGTCTTTCTTCAGCAATTTTATCAATCTTGCCTTGGGCATCACCGACAAAGGCACTATAACTATCAATATCTTTTTTAAGATATTCATTTTCGATTTCACCAATTGTTAACAAAAGATTACGTAAGTTAGCGTTATCTTTAACAATCCCAATATACTCTTGAGCGTTTTCTTCATCTAACATTGATTGAGTTAATTCGTAAAGATAATCAACACCACCAACTTCATCTAATGATTTTAAGTTCTTTAATTCTTGCGCCACGGTTTGAATATCAACTTTAATGTTTTTGTCATTTAAATTAAAAACTGCTTCAAAAATTCGTTGGTGAATTTTTAAAAAGAAATCATCAATTGATAAATCGGCAAGGGCTTGGTCTTTTACCGCCCGTGAAGAAAGCATTGCCCCTAACGTAGCTTTTTCAGCTTCAATATTTCGTGGTAATTTATCAAGTGCGATTGCCATTTATTTATCCTCACTTACATGGACATTAACTATGCCAATCACATCTTTAAATAATTCAATTTTTAATTTAGTTGTTCCAAAAGCGTTGATTTGGTAATGATCAATAAATTTACGCTTATCAATTGATAAATTATGCTTAGTTTTTAATTCATCTTCTACTTGTTTATAAGAAATTGTGCCGACCATGCGACCATCGGGTGCAGCTTTAGCTTTAAATTCTAAAACAATCTTATCTAAGACTTCCTTGGTTTTAATGGCAACTTCTTTTTCTTTCGCTAAATCGGCTAATTTCTTTTGTTCTTGCTCTTTTAAAATTTCTTTGGCTTTATCGGTATAAAGAACCGCTAATTTTTTCGGAATTAAAAAGTTAGAAGCATAGCCATTACTTGCTTCGACAACTTCGCCTTTTCTCCCAAGGCCCTTAACATCTTGTAAGAGAATAATCTTCATTATCTAGCCTCTTTGTTTGGTGTTGTTTGTGCCTTCTTAAGATAGTTAGTTAAAGTATCAAGTAATGATGCTTCAGCATCTTTAATTGACATATTCTTAAGTGGCACCGCTGCGCCAGTAAAGTGACCACCACCACCCATTTTCTCTGCTAAGAGTTGAACGTTAACCGTTCCATCACTCCGACAAGAAATACGTGCTTCTTTTTCACTTATCTTACCAATAACAAATGAAGCATTAACACCTTTCATCTGTAAACATTGATTAGCGACTTTTGCTAAGGTTGCTGGTTCAACATTATATTTTTCTTCGGCTTTACAATAAACAATACCAACGTGTGGTGTTTTTAAAGTTGATGCAATCTGAGTAATTAACGAATATTCTTCAAATTCATCTTTTAAGAAATCATCAGCCTTTGAGTTATCAGCGCCGAATTCTTTTAATAACATACTCGCTTCAAAGGTTCTAATACCAGTTGTCTTGGTTTTAAAGAAGTTTGAATCAAGGAAGATGCCTGAAAGCATAATCGTTGCGTATGCTGGTGAAACAGAAATCTTTGGATTTTGCGTCGCATAATGAATTAGCTCACTGATTAATTCAGAAGCGCTTGATGCACTTGGTTCAATATAAGAGAAGACTGGCATTTCTACAAATTCTTCACTCCGGCGGTGATGGTCAATAACAACAATCTTTGAAGCTCGATCAATTAAACGAGGCGCAATTGATAAAGATGGACGGTGGCAATCAACAAGAATAACTAGAGTTGTTGGTTTTAATTCACTTAAAACATCTTTCGGATGCACAATCATCTTAGCGATTTGTTCACGTGGGAAACTAGCGATAAAGGCGGCGCGGGCTTTCCGTTCAATTAATTTAGGATCATAAACCATTCGACAAGGTTTCTTTAAATGCTGACACATAGCCATAATACCTAAGCAACTACCAATCGCATCCATATCCGCATCGGTGTGACCTAAGACTAAAACATTCTTCGCTAATTTAATGGTGGCAATTAAGGAATCCGCTAAAACACGAACTTTAACTTTATTGCGTGTTTCAAGCGCTTCGGTCTTACCACCAAAGAACTTTAATTCATCACCATATTTAGAAATAACTGCTTGGTCACCACCACGGCTCATCGCAATATCAATTGCATCCGTAACCATTTCATTTAGTTTGTTAAAATCAGGGAAACCATGGGCAAAACCAACTGATAAGGTTGGTGGCGTTGATTCTTTCGCACCCATAATTCTTACTCTTTCTAGAATGGAGAATTGATCATCTTCCATTTCTTGAAGAGAAGCAAAATCACAAACCGCAAAATAAGCGTCATTACGGAAACGACGTAATAATACTTTGTGAGCTTTTGCGTAATTTAAGATTGCATCACCAACTTTCGATAAGAGACTACTAGAATCACCAGCGTTACCACCAACTTCAGAATAGTTATCGATGATGATGATGCCAACAACACTGGCCTTTGCCTTGGAATAATCTGATAAAGTTTGTAAATCGGTTGTATCTTTAAAAAGATAGAGTCTAGCTTCTCTTAGATACTTAACTTCGTAATAGTGAGAATTAATTAAAATCTTTGTGGTGTGGTCAATCGCTCCGCTTTTTAATTCTTTCAAACGTGGTTGCCATAGCAAGATATTATCATCAAGTATTTTAATGTCACGATCACGGAACATATCACTGTACCAAATAACAGTATCGTTCTCATCAACAAGAATTAAGCCAAGCATGCCAAAGTTATAGGCGGATTGAACATCTTGACCCAATAATTGCGCTGAAGTTAAATCGTTTTTGTGTCGTAAAATTAAAACGGTCAACATCATTGCGCCACAGAAAATTAAGTTAGCGACAATAACCACTAAAACAATAATAAGTGATACTTGTGGGGTGTAGATATCTTGGAAACTCGCTAAGTTTAAAAAATAGAGAATACTTAAAACCATGATGCTGATAACTTCAATGCCAGCAAAGATGGTATAAGCAAGCCGAATACGCCGAAACGCTTTTTTCATAAGTATAGGTATTATAACGCTATTTTCTTTTTGTAAAAAGAAAAAAATATTAAAAAGCAAAATAAAAACCCCATTAAGATGGGGCTTCTACTTCTTAACTTAATCAGCAATAAACGGAAGTAAACCCATATAGCGAGCGTTTTTAATCGCTTTCGCTAATTGGCGTTGATACTTTGCGCTAGTTCCAGAAATGTAACTAGGCATAATCTTGCCATTTGGCATAATGAATCTTTGTAAGAGTTCGACATCTTTATAGTCAATCCATTCAATATGCGCTTTTTTAAAGTAACAAGATTTTTTCCGTTGTCTAATTTTTTTAAATCCCATGTTATTCTCCTTTTGTTTTTAATTAGAATGGAAGATCATCATCAACGACATCAACCCCATCCATTTTGTTTTCGGGTTGAGCGATATCTTCCTTTGTGGCACTAGCCTCATTCTTGCTTCCTTTTGGTTCTAAGAATTGTACCGAGTCAGCAACAACTTCTAATACATTAGCTTTTGTACCATCTTTTTTTTCATAACTTCTTTGTAAAAGACGACCATCTACGCCCACAAGTGAGCCTTTCCGAACGTATTTACAAACATTAGTGGCTTGATCATTCCACACAGTAACGGGAATGAAACTAGCCGTTTTTTGCCCTTCGGCGTTTTTATTGCGGTTGTCGACCGCGAGAGTAAACGAAGCAACTGGTTTGTCACTATTCGTTTTTCTTAATTCTGGATCACGGGTTAAGCGACCCACTAATACTACTCGATTGACCATTTAACTAAAATCCTCCTTGATACATTGAGTAATTAATTACCATGACTAACGGTAACTAAATGACGGATAACATTTTCATCAATGCGGACTAAGCGAGAAAACTCATTAAGTTGATCAGCATCAGCTAAAACCTTAAGAACGATGTAATAACCTTTCTTTTGGTCTTTGATTTCATAGGCAAAGTCTCTGACTCCCCATTCGTCAACCTTAGTGATTTTTACTCCATTCTTAGTCAAAATGTTATGAAGTTTTTCAACTTCTTTCTTGCGGCTAGCATCTTCAAGATCTGCCTTCAAGATGTACATAATCTCGTACTTTTTCATTACATTTCCCTCCTTTGGACATCTGGCTATTACCTAAGTAATAATAGCAAGAGAGTTAACGACTAATTTTTAATCGTAGGGATACATTGTATAACTAAAAACTTGAATACGCAAAATAAATATTATCCTAGATAATAATTTTTTAATTTCACCTCCTACTTTAACCCCGGGTCAGAACGACCCGGGTTGGCCTCTCACTCCCTTTACAAATCTCCATAAGAATGCTATTATTATTTCACCTGGTGAAAGGTGAGGACGGCTTATCCGTCCTTTTCTTTTTACTTACGCGAGATTTCGCGGATAAGTAAAATCACCAATACCAGGAACAAAATCGTTTCTAGCAATTACTAGCTCCTTTCTTGTAGCACGAAGGAGATAAAAAGGGTTCCGCGCCTAAGGAAGATAAAGTACATGACAATACCCTCCCTACTTATATACTTCGTAATTTCATAGGAAAATGTCACAAATTTTTTTGATATTTACTATGTAAATATATTTTAAAAATATGAAAAAAATTACCACAATTTTACCTTTATGGTAAAATAGGTGCCTGCGAGGTTATCCCCATATGAAATATGACGTTGTTATTGTCGGTGCGGGGCCTTCTGGTTATTTTGCGGCTTATGAATTTATGAAATTAAGTCCCAAAAAGAAGGTACTTTTAATTGACCGTGGATTAGATATTACTAAACGTCGTTGTCCAGTTCTAGAACATAGAATTGCTAAATGTCCAGTAACCTTAAAAGGCCATAATGAATGTTACCCTGCTTGTAGTATCACTAACGGCTTTGGTGGTGCGGGAGCCTATTCTGATGGTAAATTCAATATCACTACTGAGTTTGGTGGCTGGCTAACTGAATACATGGAAGAAGACCAACTATTAGATTTAATCAATTATGTTGATAACATTAACTTAAAATATGGCGCGACTAAAACCATTACTAATCCTAATACTCCTAAAGTTCACGAAATTGAATTAAGAGCAATGTCAGTAGGTGTTAAACTATTGCGCGCTAAAGTAAGACATTTAGGTACCGAAGAGAATTTAAAAATCTTGACTAAGATTTATACTGATTTAAAAAAGAAAGTGGATATGAAATTCTCCACTAACGTTAAAGATATTATCGTTAAGAATAATAAAGTTTGTGGCGTGGTGTTAAATGATGGTAGCAAGATTGAAGCTAAATACGTAATCTTAGGCGTTGGCCGTGAAGGTAGCTCCTGGTTAACCGATATTTTAGAAAAGCGCGGAGTAAAAATGACACAAAACCAAGTGGATATTGGTGTGCGAGTGGAATGCGATAACCGGATTATGCAAGAAATTAATGAAAACTTGTATGAAGGTAAATTTGTTTATCGCACTAAATCAGGTAATTCAGTAAGAACGTTCTGTTCTAATCCAGGTGGACATGTAGTCGTTGAGAATTATGACGGAGTCGTTAATGTGAATGGTCACTCTTATAATGACAGTAAACTCCATAGCAAGAACACTAACTTTGCTTTACTTGTTTCTCATCATTTTGAAGAACCTTTTAAGAAGCCAAATGAATATGCTTATAAAGTCAGTAAACTCGCCAATCAACTTAGTTGCGGTTCAGTAATCGTTCAAAAGTTTGGTGATTTGTTACTAAATAGAAGAACAACTTATAAACGTTTAAAAGAAGGGTTTGTAAAGCCTACGCTTAAAGAAGCAGTACCAGGTGATTTAGCCTTAGTGCTCCCTTATAAAACTCTTCGTTCAATCGTTGAAATGATTCGAGTGCTTGATCATATCACTCCAGGTATTGCGATGGATCATACTTTACTTTATGGTGTGGAATCAAAATACTACACTGCACATCCAGACATTAACAATGAATTAGAAGTTAATTCAATTAAGAATTTATATGTCGCAGGTGATGGCGCTGGTCTCACTCGTGGGCTGGCTCAAGCTGGAGCATGCGGCATCTATATCGCACGTAATATAATAAAGAAGGATAAATAATATATGGCTAGAAATGTTGGAACTATTTCGCGTGGCATTCGTTGCCCAATCATCAAACAAGGTGATAATTTAAGAAAGATTGTCGTTGATAGTGTATTAACCGCTAGTAAGACTGATCATTTTAAATTAAAAGATAAAGATGTTATCGCGGTAACTGAATCAGTTGTTGCTCGCGCTCAAGGTAATTATGCTTCTATTGATGACATTGCTACTGATATTAAAAAGAAGTTTGGTGGTAAAACCTTAGGAGTTATTTTTCCTATTTATTCTAGAAATCGTTTTAGTGTTTTATTAAAAGGTATTGCAAAAGGTTCTAAGAAAATCATTCTAATGCTTTCTTATCCCAGTGATGAAGTTGGTAACTCTTTATTAACTTATGATGAACTAGATAAAAAGAAAGTTAATCCTTATAGTGATGTTTTGACGTTAAAAGAATATCGGAAATTATTTGGCTATAAGAAACACCAATTCACTGGTGTTGATTATATTGCTTTCTACGCCGATTTAATTAAAAGTATGGGCGCTGATGTAGAAATTATTTTCGCTAATCAAGCAAGAGCGATTCTTAAATATACCAAAAAAGTATTAACTTGTGATATTCATACAAGAGTAAGAACTAAACGCTTATTAAAAGAGGCGGGAGCACAAATAGTTTTAGGTTTAGATGACATTATGACTGCTCCAATCCATGGTAGTGGTTTTAATAAAACTTATGGTTTATTAGGTAGTAATAAAGCCACTGAAGATAAAGTTAAATTATTCCCGCGTGACGCTAATAATTTAGTTAAGAATATCCAAGAGGATATTTATAACAAAACCAAAAAGCATGTTGAAGTTATGGTTTATGGTGATGGTGCATTTAAAGACCCCCAAGGTAAAATTTGGGAATTAGCGGACCCAGTCGTATCTCCTTTCTATACTTCTGGTTTAGTTGGCACTCCTAATGAATTAAAGCTTAAATATTTAGCAGATAATGATTTTAAAAACTTAAAAGGTGAAGCCTTAAAGAAAGCGATTTCTAATTCCATTAAACACAAAGCCAAAAATCTTAAAGGAAGTATGGCGACACAAGGTACTACTCCTCGTCAAATTACTGATTTACTTGGTTCGTTATGCGATTTAACTAGTGGATCAGGTGACAAAGGAACACCAATTATTCTCGTTCAAGGATATTTTGATAATTACACCAATGATTAATAAAAGCTTAGCTAAATTAGTTCTTAATGAAGGACTAAAAACCGGCGCTGATTTTGCCGAACTATATTGCGAAGACACAACTGCACATCGCATTGTTTTAGATAATGGCATTGTTGAAGCAATTGGTGGAACTTCTTCCATTGGTATCGGTCTTCGTTTACTAAAAGGCAATCGTAGCGTCTATGGCTACACTAACGAAATTAAGAAAAAGAATTTACTTGAACTTGCGAATAAATTAAACGCCGCTTTTCATGATGCCCCAATTAAAAATGTGACTGATTTTAAAACAATTAAAGTACATGACAATTCACCAATTATTGATTCTTATTTCACTACACCAATTGATGAAAAACTTAACATACTTAAACTCGGTCACGAAACTATGAAAAATTATTCACCATTAATTGTCCGCACGACAGCGTTAATGGCGGCTAATAAACAATCAGTTGAAATTTATAATTCAAACGGCCTTCATTACAAAGATTATCGTGAATACTTGCGCATCTTTTTTGAACCATTTGCTTCTAGCGGCGATAAACACGAAACTAGTTTTGTTGGTCCAGCACAAAAAGATGGAATGAATTTTCTTAGAAAATTAGATATCAAAGCCTTAGCGACAAAAGCTGCACATGATGCAGTTGAAGCATTAGACGCCAAAGAGTGCCCATCAGGCAAAATGCCAGTTATTATTGGTAATGGCTTTGGTGGCGTTTTATTTCATGAAGCATGTGGCCATGCATTAGAGGCTACTGCTGTCGCGCGTAATTTATCAGTCTTTGCTAATAAGAAAGGACAAGAAATTGCAGCAAAAATTGTTACTGCTTATGATGATGGAACCGCTCCACATGCTTGGGGAAGTAATAATATCGATGATGAAGGTAACCCCACTAACAAAACTTGCTTAATTAAAGATGGCGTATTAGTAAATTATCTTATTGATGATTTTAATGGCCGCCGAATGAATGAAAATGGTAATGGCGCCTGCCGAAGAGAAAGTTATAAATATGAACCAACCAGCCGAATGTCTAATACTTATATCGCAAACGGAACTACTCCAGTAGAGGAGATTATTAAAAATACTAAATTAGGTCTTTATGCTAAATCATTAGGTGGTGGATCAGTTAATCCAGTTACTGGCGAATTTGAATTTGCTGTTACAGCTGGTTACATTGTCCGTAATGGCGTAGTTATGGAAAGGGTAAGAGGAGCAACTTTAATTGGTAAAGGTGAAGAAGTATTAAAGAACATCGATATGGTTGGCAACGATTTAGACACTGCTCCTGGTTTTTGTGGCGCAAGTAGTGGCTACGTTCCTAACGAAGTTGGTCAACCTACCATTCGTGTAAAGGAAATTCTTGTTGGCGGCAATGGAGGCAAATTAGTATGAACGTAAAAAAACTATTCCTTGCCTTACAAGCAAAAAATATTACCGATGTTGAATATCGTTACGTCAGTAAAAATTCTTTCTCTTGTAATGTGTTTCGCCATGAATTAACTAATTATAGTGTAAGCACTAATTCAGTAATTAATGTCGATGCAATTATTGATAATAAATTAGCAATGGTCACGACCGAAAATACAAGTAACAATAATATTGATAATATCGTTAATCAATTAATCGAATCCGCGCAATACACAAATAAAAAAGATGCAGAAATCTTTAAAGATAAAGTAAGATATCGTCATTTTAAATACTTTAATAAAGATTTAGCGAATATTCCTAATCAACAAAAAATCGATATGGTTTTTGCTATCGAAAAGAAACTAAAAGAGATGGATACCCGAATTGAAGATGTTGAAGTTGGCTATGAAGAAGTTATAGCAAAAAGAGAATATCAAAACACCGCTGGTATTAAATTAAAGACAGCTAGAAATTCATATAGTTTCGCAACCGAAATTGTTTTAAATGACACAAATGGCAGTAAGCAAACTGAATATTATGTTTTTGAAGATAATGATTTTTCTAAATTTAATGTTGATAACTTTGTTAAAGAGGCATACGAAAAAGCGATTAAGCGTCTTAATGGCATTAATATTGAAACGAAACAATATAAGGTTATTTTTGATCCAAGTGTCGTTGATGATTTATTAGATTTTTATGTGAGTCAACTTAATGCTGAAAGTATTTTAAAAAATTCTTCTTGGTTTAAAAATAAATTAAATACTCAAGTTGCTAATAAAATAGTTACTATCTTAGAAACACCATTAAAACGTAATCACGAATTTAATGGTTTTGATGCTCAAGGAGTACCTTGTGTTAATCGTCCGCTTATTAAAAAAGGCGTGCTATTAAGTTATCTTCATAATCTAGAAACAGCAAAGAAATTTAATGTCGCCCCAACTGGTAATGCTGCCGTTGCGGCCGCTAAAATTGGCATTAAATCTAACGCTATTCACTTAAAACCGGGTCGTTTAAGTAAAGAAGAATTAATTAATAAAGTTAATAATGGCGTTTATATCACAAGTCTTGAAGGCTTCCATGCTGGTATGAATGCTGAAAGCGGTCACTTTTCTTTAAAAGCAGAAGGTTTTGTAATTAAAGATGGTAAGTTAGATAAATTTATCAATATGATGACTGTATCATCTAATTTATATGATATTTTTAATAACGTTAAAGCTATTAGCCAAAACATTGAATATATTCATAATGGTATTGTCGCACCTTGTATTTACGTTGATAAAATTTCAGTTGCTGGATAATTATTTTTTCTTTTTCTTATCTTTAGCTGGTTTATTAGTCAAACCTTTTTCGGTTTTTAAGACCGCTAAGATTTCTTTTAATAATTGGTGATCAGTTGGTTCAGGAACACCTGGCACTACTGGAGCAGGACGCTCGTTTGGATGTTTCTTGTAATATTCTTCTAATGCTCGATCACGCATTTCGGCTCTTGCCTTTTGTAATGAAGCAACCACTTTGATAATAATGAATAAAACGAAGGCAATAACAATAAAAGAGATTGCTGCATTAATAAACGCACCCCAATCAATCATTGCCGCACCATTAAAGACATAAGTTGAACCGTGAAGAGTGTATTTCGAAGTAATAGTTGATAAGGCGGTTGATTCTTGAACGCCTAATTCAGCAGCTACTTGTTTTACTAAATCATTTAAATTACCAGCAGCAAATTGTTGAATATAATCACCGCCAATTTTCATTCCAGCTTGACTATCAGATGCGGCGGGCAATACAGTAATTAAACCTTTTAAGCCGCCCGGAACCGCCCAGGTACATATACTGAGGAAGATATTAGTTAAAGCTGTAACAATCGCACCAAAAGCACCACCGATAACAACACCAACTGACATATCCATGACATTTCCACGGGTAATAAATTTTTTGAATTCTTTCCAGAATCCTTCGGCTTTCTTCTTCATTTTATCAGCTTCTTTCTTAGCTAATTTTTTTGCTGCTTTTTCTTCTTTAGCAATTTCTTTTTTGCTCTTCTGCTCTATCACTTCTTTCTTAGCCATAGTTATTTAACCTCCGTATCTTTAATGTGCCACTCTGGGCGCACTTGATCTACTTTATTAATTGCAATCTGATAAAGCTCTTCTTCAACTTTTACTCGGCCCGGTGGTGTCCTTTTTAATGCTTTCTTAACCCTACTCTTAGCGAATCTTGCTTCATGCTCTGAAATATCAAGCATAGAAGAAATTAACATATAGGCACGAATAGATGGCATTGAGATATCATTGCTGATGTAGCGTCTTTCGGCTTGATCAATATGCGCATCATAATAAGCTTTCGCAGTATTTAAATCTTGGTTAAGTAAAACAATAAACATTTTTTGGGCAACTGCGGAACAATAAGTTTCGCGTGAGATTTTTGCTTTCTCTTGAATGATATGATCAAGAATCGGACTTGCTGCGTCATAATTCTTTTCACCTAAGTAGCGATAAACCGTATATAGATTAATCGAGCTAGTAAAATCATTAATCTCATTGAAAACTTTCATATCAGTTAATTCTTTTCCTTCAGCGTAGGCACATTCAATTCTCATTAATTCATTAAACGCGGCGGCGTTTTCTGGTTTACTTAACAAAGTTAAACGATAACCATCAGTAGTCGTATCTAACTTAGCGGGGAATATATTATATAAGGTAAGCATACCACCAACAGTAACAAAAATAATGCATAGGATACATATAAGGAGCATAACGCGGTGACTAGCAGGCACCCAATCACCACCAATTAAGTTATTTAAAACATTAAAAGTAATCATTAAAGCAATTGTTTCAATTAGATAAAAGAATAATGGCATTAAGGAAAAAAGTCTTGGTGAAGCTTTTTCTTTAACCGGAGCAATTTTGGTTTCACCAGTTAAACCGTCAAAGTTCGCAAATTTAACTTTCCACTTTTCACCTTTTTTATAAAAGCATAAACCAAGCATATTCACAGAAAAGAATTTATAGCCACTAAGTTTGGCGCCTAGCATATGTCCTAGTTCAATAATTGCTACATTAAAGATAATTGCACCAAGAACTAGTAATAAAGCCCAACCCATATTACCAACCGCACTACTATCACCACCAGTTGTGAAATGTTCAAATAACGGCCGAATGACATATAAGCCAACCATCACCGCAATAACAATCATCAAAATATAGACTAATAAACTAATAACATCTTCTTTTTTCATATTTTCTTACCTTTCTTATTTTGCTTGTTTAAACAGATTAAGTCCAGCACTCCATCAAAAGTCTTACTAATATCTTCTTCAATTGCCGAAGTGGATAATTCTTGTGGATGCGATAATAAACGCGCCATTTCACGTGATAATGAGTCACACATTAACTTAGCAACTTCACTAACATCATTTTTATCTAAAGTCGCACCATAACGATTACTAATTAACTTCTTTCCCCGCATGTATAAATTAGAGAAGAAGAAATTTTCGACCGCACCACTCGCCTTACTTTTTAATGTTTTTAAAATTAGTTGACGGTTGTCTCGTGCATAAACAAGAATAGCGTGAATAATTTCTGGCCAATCATTAGCCTGATCAATATTAGGGATCTTTTCGTTTAAGAAAAAATCATTAAGCACATCAGTAATATCGGTATAGTGATAATAAAATGTTTGACGATTAATCTGACTTTCCTTACATATTTTTTGTACGGTAATGTCGCTTAAAGAATTGGTTTCAATTAAATGGCGGAGAGTGTTTTGAATCAATAAACGCTTATTCATGTTTAATAACCTTTAAGAGTCGATGGAATAGTTTACCAACCAAGAAATAGCCTGGGATTACAATTATTAGCACAATTGTTAATAATAACCAACTAGCGGTGTTAATTGAAAAATAATTAATATCTAAGAAAGCCCCACGACCATTCTTTAGCGCAAAGCCGGCATCAATCGAGAATAACAAAATCATTAAGACAATTGTTCCTAGTAAAACAATACTTCGATATTTATTAAGTGGCATTGATACGTGTAATAAAATAATGACACTCATTAAGGAAATACCAACCACTACTACTGCAAGAATTCCATCTTCTGGGAACGAAATAGGATCAATATAATTCGCAGATAATAGGGATAACGATAAAACAATTTGAATAAAGGCGGCTGGTACAGCTTCCACAAAAATATTACGAACAAACCCTCCCTTAATTCTATCTTTGTTAGGTTCAAGTGCAATGAAGAATGGTGCAATGCCAATTGTTAATAATTCCCACGCTAACAAGTGACTCGTTTTAAACGGGAAAGTTTGATTAGGTAAAAATAAGAATAATGCCGACATAAACATCGCAAACATAGTTTTAACTAAGAAAATTGAACACACCCGTTGGAGGTTATTAATCACCTTGCGTCCTTCTTCCACAATTTTTGGAATACTGGAAAAGTTTGAATCTAATGACACTAAATGAGAAACGACTTTTGCCGCGTTTGAACCGCTAGCCATTGCGATTGAACAATCAGCAGCTTTTAAGGCTAATAAGTCATTAACTCCATCACCAATCATCGCAACGGTATTACCCATGGAACGAAGTTCATTAATAATAATTTTCTTTTGTTCGGGAGTAACTCGCGCAAATATTTCATGATCATGAACAGCTTTTTTAGTTTCACTTTCTGATAACCCCGATAAAGAAATCGCACGATGACCTTTTAAACCAACGCCATTCGCAATTGCTTTTAATGATTCAACACTATCCCCAGAAATAATTCTAATTGATGTATTGCTTTGTCTTAACCATTCAATGTTAGCTTTAGCGTCTAATTTAATACTTTCTTTGAAGACTAAGAAACCTACACCTTTTAAATCGCTAGGTAATTTATTCTTATTAATAATGTGATTACTTTCAGCGATAATTAATACACGTGCTCCTTGCTTTTCATAAACAGTGATCCTATTTTTAATCGCCTTGTCATTACTTAATTTAATAAAGCCATACGCTCCTAGTACATAGGTATGTTTATCAAATGAAGCTGCACTAAATTTTTGCTCGCTATTAAATGGGATTGCACTATAATCACCTTTAATTGGTTTAATAGAAAACTTACTTTTTAAAGCTCGTGCAGTTAAATTATCATCTTTTGTAATATAAAGAAGATGCGAAATCATATTTTTTAAATAATCAACTGAACGATCCGAGCAAGAAATTAAATCAGCTACTTCCATATTGCCATCAGTGAGAGTTCCTGTTTTATCTAGACAAACAATGTTCACTCGCGCAAGCATTTCGATTGAATATAACTCTCTTACTAGTATTCGCCGTCCGGCTAAAATAATGACACCAACAGTTAAAGTAATGGAAGTCATTAAATACATACCCATTGGAATCATTGCCACTATTGATGACCCAATTGAATCAACGCTTTCTAGTAAATCACGACCAAGAGAAGCGCATGAAATGATTTCAGCAGTGCCGAGAACAATTGCAATAACTGAAATAACACGAATAATATAAGTTAATGACGAAAGGATTTCGCTTTTTGGGCGTGAAAATTCACGTGATTTTTCTTGTAAACGAGAAGCGTAGTTTGCGCTACCAATTTTTTCTACGCGTGCATAACCATACCCACCAGTGACTACCGATTCAGCATAAACGATATCACCAGTTTGTTTATTTACATCATCAGTTTCACCTGATAACATTGATTCATTTAATCTTACTGCGCCATGAACAATCTTCGCATCACATGGAATAACTTCACCAGCTTTAATAACAATAATGTCAGATAAGACTATTTCATTAAATGGGATAGTTTTTTGGTTACCATTTCTCACCACACTAGCCCTCGGGCTAGAAATAAGAGTCAATTTGCTAACTAAAATACGTGCCTTAATATCCTGAAATAAACTAATCAGAATATTTAAGATTAAAATAGCAAAGAAAAATAAGCGACTTAATGGCGCCTTGCCAATTGCGATAAGCCAAATCATACAACCAGCTACCGCAAAAAGAAGAGCATTTAAAACCGTAAAAACATTTTTAAAAATTATTTCAAAATAACTCTTGGTAACGGTTTTTCTTTGATGGTTAACTAAATTATCTTTAACACGATCAAGAATCTGTTCAGTATTTAAACCAGATTTAAAGTCAGGTTCATATTTAGGAGCCTGTTTAATCAATTTTTCAATATCATCTGGTTTTTTACTAAACAACATGATTATTCTGATCTTAAAGCAGTCACTGGATTTTTCTTAGAAGCAATTCTTGCTGGGAAGAAACCTGCAACTAAAGTAAGGAGACCTGAGATAACAATTAAAAGTACAGCATGACCTGGATTTAAATTGCATAGCATACCAATGTTCTGTCTTGGAAACATCGATGCAAACCCTAAACTAATTGGCCATTCAACTATAAAGGTAATCAATACTCCCACTAATCCTGATACTAAACCAATAATCGTTGACTCAGCTTCAAACAGTCGTCCGACATCTTTCTTACGCGCACCGATTGCTCTTAGGATTCCTATTTCCTTCGTTCGTTCTAGCACGGATGTATATGTAATAATACCTGTCATTACACATGAAACAAGTAAAGATATTGCCGAGAACGATAATAGAACAATTGAAATAATTTGAATTAAATTGCCTAATAAACGAGTAACAGTCCCAGCTAAGTCTGTATACTTAATAACATTATCTGGATGATCTTTGTTCCACTGATCTAAATAATTAAAAATTTGTTGTTTATTCGCAAAATCTTTTGGGAAAATCATGATGGATGTGATTGTTGAATAACCCATCGCATAATTAATTACTTGAAGTGGGCTCTCAACATCTACCATATCTACATCGGTTGGACGATGAGTATGCTTATAATCATCGTAAATAAATGTAGGTACTTTGTATGTATTAGAAAAGCGGTAATTAGCATACAAATAGTCATCAAATCGCGTTGTTGCGTTTTGTAATACCGTTAGGCCTGTGGGGTTGCCATCATTATCCAGCGTACTTTTAGCAAACAAACCAAATGTTTGGATTGGCGCATACCCAAAATTCAACCATGTAGATAATTCGAGAGAATTGGCCTTATATACAGCTCCTAAAACAACATCTTTTGCAAATGTTGCCCAATCCCCTTTGATAAGTGGAGAACCACTTGCGGGGATATACCAATTGTTTCTTGCAGCATCAGCATATTCTTTATAAGCTGGATCTTTACTTTGCTTAATGTACTCATCTTTTAGCGCCTTTGGATAACATATGCTTCCAGGAATTAAATTAACTAATTTGTTTTTCTTTAATCTAATAATTCCTGTAATATTGAGTACTATCGGTTTACCTTTTTTGCCTTCATACAAATCTCTCAAATCCTTTTCGTAAATGTAAGATCCGGTGGTGTGATCACCTATATTTTCAGAATATCGTTCGGTGATATTACCATACTGTTTAATTGTATGAGTTCCATCTGCTCTTAATTCAGTAAAACTAGATTCTGGTCCTTGGATAGTTGTAAAAGAATTAAAAGATGCTGTGGCGGGATCTAAATCAACAGCTGTATACACTTGCTTTGCAGTGAATGCTCTATACTCGTGGCCAAGAATTTGGTCAAACGCTATCGTTTCACCACCTGTTTTAGCTTCAGCTGATAACCCTAATTCATAAAGAGTTTCAATTGGAATGCGGTTATATCGGTCACAAATAAGGCAAACATCACAATGCCTTTCATCACCTACTTGATAAATCTCTTCTCTAGGGTATTCTCCCGCAATTACTTCATAAAGTTGATCCATGTATTGTTTGTTGCCATATAATTCATGGAAAATTGTAGAGGGGAGACTGGTTGCGCCAGAAAGAAGCGTGCCTTCCGCTCCTGCTGGAGCAAATTGGTTAATTTTAATAATCTCGTCGGTCCCAAATCTTTTAGTAAAGACATTAAAATCCATATACTCGTGATTTTCCAAAACGCTACTTGCATAAGCGGTCTTTGGATCATCTATTAACTTTTTACAATAATCCGAATATTCTTCAGTGATGTTGTTATGATGTTGGGTAACAACTTCCGAAATATCTTCATTAAATGGCTTTAAATATTCAATATCAGGCCATGGATCAGGGTATTCAGATTCATCTATCGAAGTTGTGACAAACGGTGCGACACTAATAGGTACGCTTGCAGCAGTTTGTATTTCAACATCATGCACATAATTAGAAAATCCATTTGAAATTGCTAAAACAATTGCAACACCAATAATGCCAAAAGAGGTCGCAACAATTGTTAATGCGGTCCTTCCTTTTTTGGTTAATAAACTTTTAAACGAACTAAAGAATGCCGTTAAGAAAGACATATGAGTTTTTGCATTAGTATCTTTCTTTAAACGTTCGGTATCTTTATTTTCACTAGTAACCTTCATCGGTGCAGTATCACCACGAACCACACCGTCTTTTAATCGAAGTAAGCGAGTGGAGTAACGTGCAGCAAGCAGGTCGTTATGGGTAACCATAATGACTAAGCATCTTTTGCTAACGTATTTTAAAATCTCCATAACTTGAAGACTAGTTTTACTATCAAGTGCACCAGTTGGTTCATCAGCTAAGATAATTTGTGGCTTATTAGCAAGAGCACGTGCAATCGCCACTCTTTGCATTTGACCACCTGATAACTGGTTTGGCTTTTTTCTTGCCATCTTGGATAGACCAACAACATCAAGCAAATACATTGCCCGTTTTTCTCTAGCTTTTTTATTTTTGCCTGTTAAAGTCATTGATAGTTCAACGTTTTCGATAACTGAAAGATGTGGAACTAAGTTATAACTTTGGAAAACAAAGCCGATGTGATGGTTACGATAAGCATCCCAATCACGATCAGTAAAATCTTTAGTGGATT